>CAXTNV010000131.1:0-9254 GCA_964245755.1 uncultured Acetobacteraceae bacterium
GAGATCATCATCGACCGGTTGCGCCGCGAGTACGGCGTGGACGCCAACATCGGCGCGCCGCAGGTGGCATATCGCGAGACCATCAGCCGGCCGCACACCGAAACCTATACCCACAAGAAGCAGTCCGGCGGCTCCGGCCAGTACGCCGAGGTGAAGATCGTGTTCGAGCCGCTCGAGCGCAACGCGGGCGTCGTGTTCGAGAACAAGGTGGTCGGCGGCACGGTGCCGAAGGAGTACATCCCGGCGGTCGAGAAGGGCATCCGGATGCAGTCCTCGACCGGCGTGCTGGCCGGCTTCCAGACAGTCGACTTCAAGTACACCCTGACCGACGGCAAGTACCATGACGTCGACTCATCGGCGCTCGCCTTCGAGATCGCCGCCAAGGCATGCTTCCGCGAGGGCATGAAGAAGGCCTCGCCGGTCATCCTCGAACCGATCATGGACGTCGAGGTGACCACGCCGCAGGACCATGTCGGCGACGTGGTGGGCGACCTCAACCGCCGCCGCGGCATGATCCAGAACCAGGAGAGTGCGGGCTCGACGATCCTGGTTCGTGCCCAGGTGCCGCTGAAGGAGATGTTCGGCTACATCTCGCACCTGCGCTCGATGACCAAGGGCCGCGCCTCCTTCACCATGCAGTTCCATCACTACGATCCGGTGCCGCGCAACATTGCCGACGAGATCATGACCAAGTCGGCCTGAGGTATCTGGACCCGCTGGGGCCTAAGGACCCAGACCTCCGTTCGTCGGCGATGGACTGGAGGCGTGGCCTTCGCTGAGGTCCAGGGGCGGGGCCCCTGGCCTTTCCCTCTACGCGTACAGCGCGCTGAGGATCGGATCCAGCCCGCTGCTGCTGCTGCTGCCTGGATAGAGCGCCGACATCAGCGACGAGCCGAGGTCGCCGCCCGCGCTGTCCGAGCCGCCTGACAGCAGCACCGATGCCGGGTTGGTGTCGTTGCCGCCACTCGCTGCCTGCTCGCCGGTCAGGGCTAGGAACTGCTCGGCGGCGTTGTGCAGCTTGGTCGGGTTCGAGTAGTCCGACAGCTTGACCTTGCTGGTCAGCAGGGTGACCTGCTGGTCGTAGGGCAACTGGTTGTAGGTGTCGGACAGTCCGAGGTTGGTCGTGACCACGTTGAGCAGGCGCGTGTCGCTCATCAGCTGGGTGATGCTGGTGATGCCGGGCATCGTGCGCGTGAAGTAGAGCGCGTCGTCCATGCCCGGGATCTGCTGTCCCTCCTGGGTCTCGTACTGGCTGGTCTCGTATTGCGAGAGGATCGTCTTGACGTTGCCGGCGTCGTCGAGCGCCGGCGTCTGGGCATCGCTGACCTGCGGCAGCGTGCCCAGGGTGTCGCCGGCGGCGACCGGCACCGCCAGGTTGGCCTGCAGCGTGACGGTGCCCGATCCGGCCACCGACTTGACGATGCCGACGACGGTGCTGCCGTCGGTGATCACCTGGCCGGGCTTCAGGCCCATTCCGGCCTGGCCGAGCGCCAGGGTCGACACGTCGGTGCCGGCCGCGGCACTCGCGGTGATCTGGGTGCCGATGTTGGCGATGCCGGCCCCGATGGCGACGTCGATCCGCGCACCCGCGGCAAGCGCCAACGCCGAAGGTGCCGTGAGCGTGACATCGCCGGCCGCGTCCACCGACTTGATAGTGCCGAGTGCCGCGCCGCCGCTGGTGAGGACCTGTCCGGCCTTCAGGGCCTGCCCGGCACTGCCCAACGGCAGCACGTTCTGGAACGTCGACACCGCCTGCGGGGTGATCGCGGCGAAGCTGGTGTAGGAGTGCGGCGACAGCGACAGCGCACCGTTGTCGATCGGGTTGATGATGCTCAGGCTGCCCGGGCTGCTGCTGGAGACGTTGAAGCCGTTGGCGCTGAGCGCCTTCGAGAGAAGCGGCACCGCATCGGCGGCGCTGATCGTCCCGGTCGGGACGGCGCTTGCGGCGGCCTGCGGCGCCTTGACCGCAACCACGCTGGCCAGCCGGATCGCCGCACCCGTGCTGCTGCTCGCCAGGGTGAGGGCGTAGACCGTGTTGCCGGCGCTGTCGGTGCTGGTCGCGATGGCGGGAGCGCCGCTCGATCCGACGATGGCGCCGCCGGCATCGACGCTGTAGCTGGCGGTCACCGGGTCGGCGCTGGTGCCGGTGGATTGCAGCGCCGTGGTCAGCGCCTGGGCGACGGACTGCGCCGCACTGCCGTCGTCCAGCACATAGGAGAAGGTCTCTGCGGGCGACGCCGCGGTCAGGCTGGCGTCGGCCGTGCCCCAGGCCAGGTTGTTGAACGAGATCGAGGAGGCGGCGCTGCCGCCGGAGGTGAAGCTGAAGGCTGCCGGGTCGCCGAAATCGAGCGCGACCGTCGCCCGGTCGGTCATCGCCTTGACGAAGTGCAGGTCGTCGGTGTCGTTGAGCGAGCGCACCAGCGAGCCGGAGGCGGACGGATCCTGGGTCAGCAGCTGCTTGATCAGGCCGGTCGAGCTGCTTTCGCCGCTCATGTTGTAGGCGCCGAGCACCACCTGCAGCGCCGCCTGGTTCTTGGGTTCGAGCAGGTCGGTCGGGCTGTTGATGTTGACGATGTCGGACCGGAACGCGCTCACCGTCCGCTGCAGCGAAGGATCACCCTTCAGCATCTGCGCGACCTGGGTTTGCTCGTTCTTGACGATCGAGAGATATGCGGTGATCGGCGACAGACCCGAAAGCGAGGAAGACATGGCACGTCCTGGAGGAGCCCGGCCAAGAGCCTAGCGGACCCGGGTTAAGAACTTGTTTCCGTGCATGCTACTTCCGAATGATAGTCGGCTCCTGGTTGTCCGTCCGGTGGATGAAGTCGGCGACGTTGTCGTGCAGTTGCCGCAGCGAAGGGAGGTTGGCGTAGACCATGTGGCCGGAGCGGTATTGCCGGTACTCGATGTTGTCCTGCAGCCGCTGCGGGATCGGCAGGTGGCGCATCTCGTAGATGCCCTCGTAGAACGGGGTCGCCAGATCGTAATAGCCGGCGTTGAGCATGATCTTCAGCTTCGGGTTGTACTTCATCGCCGACGCGAGATCGATCATGACGTTGGCGGAACCGGTCTGCGGCATGTCCGAGCCCGGAGGCTGGTGCTTCATGTCCCAGTCCTTGCCGGCATCGATCTCGGGCTTGTATGCCGTTCCCTCACCGTAATGCAGCACGTGGCGGACATAGTCGTTGAAGGACGAGACGTAGGCCGATCCGATGGCAGCACTCTGCGGGTCGTAGTCGGACTCCCTGCTGAGCGGGTCCATGCTCGGTCCGGAGAACCGGCTGTCGAGCCGGCCGGTGGTGGTGTCGGTGTCGTCCTGCAGCATCTTCTCGAACTGGCCGCCATTGATGCGCAGGTCCGACTTCTTGATGTATTCGACGGCGAGACCGGTCAGGGCGTGCAGCTTCTGCGCGATCGCCTCGCGGCGCGCGGGCTCGAGCGCCGAGCCCTGCGCGAGCGCTTCCGCATAGTCCGTCATCGCGAACCGCTCGGCCTCCCCGAGCAGCGCCGGGAGATCGGTCTGCGTGCCGTTCGGCAGCCGGTGGTGGTACCAGGCGGTCGCGGCGTAGGTCGGAAGCGCAACCATGTAGGGCAGGTCCACGCCCGGATCGAACTGTGGCCCGTCGATGCTGGCGTCGAAGTTGAGGATCTGCGACAGCAGGATCACGCCGTTGAGGTCGATCACCTTGTCCATCTGCAGGTCGTTGGCCAGCACCGCCGAGCGGGTGGTGCCGTAGCTTTCGCCGAACAGGTATTTCGGCGAGTTCCAGCGCCCGTGCTTGGACAGGAACGCCGCGATGAACTCGGAGAACGCGTGCGCATCCTGGTCGATGCCGTAGAACGCCTTCTCCTTGTCGTGCCCGGAGATGCGCGAGAAGCCGGTGCCCGGGGCGTCGATGAACACGAGGTCGGTGCTGTCCAGCAGGGTCTCGTCGTTGTTCACCAGCCGGTAGGGCGCCGCTTCGGGATGGCTGTCGTCGGGGGTGACGACGCGGCGCGGCCCGAACGCTCCCATGTGCAGCCAGACGCTCGATGAACCCGGGCCGCCGTTGAACAGGAAGGTGATCGGACGGTTCTCGGCCGCTGCGCCCTTCCTGAGGTAGGCCACGTAGAACATCGAGGCCTCGGCCCCGTCCTTGTGCGCTCCCGACGACGCGCCGTGCTCGCCGGACTGGTCGTCCTCCGCATCCTGATCCTTGCCCGGCCCGTCCGTGTCGTCCCAGCCTTTCGGGTGCACGATCAGGGTGCCCGCCGCGGCCTGATACTCGATGCGTATGCCGCCCGAGGTCACCGCCCCGTCGCTGAGGATCTCGGTCGGATGCAGCTCGGCGGGCCTGGCCGGCTTGACCGTCTTGCCGATCTTGATGCCGCCGTCGTCAGCGAGCGCCGACGCGCCCAGGCAGGATGTGAGCAGCGAGGCGGCGAGCAGTCGGCACAGGGATCTCAAGGTCGAACTCCGGTCTCACGATGCGAGCCGCCCATAGCATGCATGAATTGCGCCGACACCGTGGAGATGGGGCACAGAGACCGCGAGGCCGTCCGCCGAGGGGCGCGCTTGACCCTGTCCGGCGATCGGATTTAGCTCGCGGGCGTCTCGGCGAACCGGCGGCGGTGCTGATCCTGCGCCGGGTGACACTTCCTAACCCTCGGAGGCCGCGATCATGACGACGACGAACACGCCCGTTCGCAACAGGCTCGGACTGCACGGGTTCGTCTGGGAGGCGGGCTGGAACCGCGAGCAGTGCGCGCGCGCGATCGCCAACACCGCCTCGCTCGGCTTCGACCTGATCGAAGCCTGCGCACTCGACCCGTCCACCATCGACGTGGACTTCACCCGGCGCGAGCTGGAGCGCGCCGGCATCGGCCTGACCTTCTCGCTCGGTCTCGACGCCGACACCGACATCTCCAGCGACGACGACGACAAGACCCGGCGCGGCGAGCGGAAGCTGGAGCTGATCCTCTCGATCGCCCGCGACCTCGGCGCGACCCACGTCTGCGGCATCCTGTACTCGGCGTTCCAGAAATATGCCGTGCCGGCGCTCCCGGCGGGCGTCGCGCGTTCGATCGAGGTGATACGGCGCGTCGGCGAGAAGGCGGCGGCGAGCGACATCACCCTCGGCATGGAGGTGGTGAACCGCTACGAGACCAACGTGATCAACACCGCCTCGCAGGGCGTCGAGTTCTGCCGACGCGTCGGCCTGCCCAACGTGAAGGTGCATCTCGACTGCTACCACATGAACATCGAGGAGGCGGACGTGGGAGCGGCGATCCTCGAGACCGGCGAGCATCTCGGCTACTTCCACACCGGCGACTCCAACCGCGGCTATCTCGGTTCCGGCTCGATCGATTTCGGCCGGGTGTTCCGCGCCCTGGTGCGCTCGGGCTATGCCGGGCCGATCACCTTCGAGTCGTTCTCCTCCAAGGTCGTGGGGCAGCCGCTGGAGGGCATCCTCGGCATCTGGCGCAACCTCTGGGACGACGGGAGGGATCTCTCGGCGCACGCCAAGCAATTCACCGAGGCGCATCTCAAGGCGGCGCGCGAGAGCATCGCCTACGGGCACAGCCGTCTGCCCTGAGGAAGGGGGCGTCCTGGCGCCGGAGGCTGGCCCCGCGGGCTGGTGCCGCTTCACCGTTCCTCGGCGCCCGCTTCCCGCCAGCCGGCCTGCGAACACGCGGCGCGGCCGTCGCGCTGCAGCTTGACCAGGTGCGCCAGCAGGTTGGCGCGCGCAGGCCCGAGCAGCTGCGGCTTGAGGTTGACGTAGGCGCGGCCGAGCAGCGTCTCCAGCGGCTGCGGCTCGGGTCCGAGCAGGGCGGCGATCGAGCGCTCCCGCGCCAGCCGGTGCTCGATCAGGCCCTGCACCATCCGCGCCGGATCGGTGATCGCCGGCCCGTGCGCGGACAGCATCAGCCGGTCGCGGCGGTCGCGCACGCGCTCCAGGTTGGCGATGAACAGGTTGAGGTCGCCGTAAGGCGGCGGCGGCACCACCGAGGTCGACCAGCCCATCACGTGGTCGCCGCTGAAAAGCACGCCGTCATCCTGGGCGAAGCACAGATGGTCCATCGCGTGTCCCGGGGTGTGCAGCACCGTCAGGCCGCCGATCCGGTCGCCGTCCGCGAGCTTGATGTCGGCGTCGAACTCGGGATCCGCGCTGACCCGGTAGCCGGCGGTGGGCGCGCCGGTGCGGCGCGACAGCATGAGCGCACCGTCGAGGTGGTCGTGATGGGTGTGGGTGACCAGGATGTGGGTGAGCGGCCCGCGGCAGGCGGCGAGGATCGCGTCCTGGTGTGCCCGGTCCTCCGAGCCGGGATCGATCAGCGCGCTGCCTCCCTCCCAGTCGACCAGCCAGCTGTTGGTGCCGTTATAGGTCATCGGCGACGGGTTGGGTGCGACGATGCGGCGGATCCCCGGACGAACCTCGAGCGCCGTCGCCCGCGGCGGCGGCGGCTCGCTCAGCCGCCAGGGACGTCGGGCGGCGACGGCCTTGGGGGCGTCGGCGGCCAACCGCCCTGTCCTGCTAGCCGAACGCGCCGACGTCGTGCATGACCGCGATGCTGATCTCGCGCACCAGCCCGAACAGGCGGCGCATCGGCTCGAAGATCTCGGCATGCTCGCGCGAGTAGCCGTGGTCGGCGAGAGGGGCGCGCGGCTCGCGGAAATCGAGCATCACCGACTGGTCCGGTGCCGGCGGGAAGATCTCGCCGAGCTGGCTCAGCGCGGAGGGGATCTCCAGACGCAGGATCTGGTCGTCGAGATCCTGCCGGTTGAAGCCGTAGCGTGGCGAGAAGAACGGGATGCGCGTGGAGAGCAGCCAGATCCGCTCGATCAGCGCCAGCCGGATCGCGTGCAGCAGCTGCTCCTCGAGCTGCATGCGCGGCGCGTCCGCCCAGGCGACCCGAAGTGCCAGGTGATCGGCCTGGATGCGACGGAACATGGACTGCGTCGAGGCCCACAGGTCGAGCCGCTCCAGCCCGCGCGCCAGCATCACCAGCGCCTCGCGGCGGGCCGGATCGCTCTCGTGCGCCGCGCGGTCGAGCCATACCCCGGGATCGAGCGTCAGCACGATGGCGCGCAGCACGTCGCGGTCGGAGTGCGCCAGCGCGTGCGCCGCGAAGTCCAGGGCACGGCGGAAGCGCGGGCTGCCGCGCAGAAACTCCTCGAAGGTTTCCGGATGACGTGCGGCGGCGAGGCCGAGCCCCTGCAGCGTGTTGGCGCACCAGCCGAGCTGCTGCAGGATGGCGTTGTTGGGGATCGCGCGCAGCTCGCGCGGATGCTTGATACGCGCACCGGCCCCGCCCGCATCGCTCTGCCGCGCCGGCGGACGCGAGCCGGTGCGGTCGATCAGCGCCGGCCCGAACGCGCCCAGCAGCGCCGCGTAGCCCGGATCCTCCACCAGCCCCGCCATGCCGACGGCGATGGTCGAGAAGAAGTCGGCGGAGAAGTCCGGCTCGTCGTAGATCGGGTCCTCGTCCAGGCGCGGGACCGCGAAGGCGTGCTCGGCGATGGTGGCGACGGTGGCGTCAGCCAGCGCCTCGGTGCCGAACAGCAGGTAGCCGTCGCCGCCCTGGAAGGCGGACTCCTCGCGGTAGGCGATGCCGGCCTGGGCGAAGGTGGCGCGCGAGCGTGCCGGCGAGAGGTAGTCCAGCCGGTCGGCGAGGCGGAACGGATGGCTGCCGCGGCCGATGCTCTCGCCCATGGTGTCGAACAGGATCACCTCGATGTCGGTCATGCCGCGCTTGCGCAGCAGCTCCACCGCCTTCAGCCGCAGCCGCTCGATCAGGTAGGTGGCGGCGAGCTGGCCGACATAGCGGCCGGAGTCCGAGTAGCCGAACTGCAGCGCCATCCGCCCGGTGCGGCGGAGGTAGTCGCGCCAGTGCCGCGAGCGCAGCGCCTCCTCGATCACCACGGCACCGTGCTCGAGCGCCTCCTGGGTCTCGAACAGCGGGCTGATCTCGACCGACTGCTCGATGCCGAACAGCCGGGCCAGCCAAAGCGCCACCAGCAGCGTGTAGCCGCTCTCGGTCTCGGCGATCAGGAAGCGGACGCGGCTCGCGGCATCCACGTGCTTGACGATCTGCGCCACCGTCATCATCAGCCGCGCCGCCGAGGCCTGCTCGGCGAGCAAGGCGCCGAAATCCACCGGCTGCGGCCGCACCTCGTCCAGCGCCTCGTTGATCGCGGTGAGGAGTGCCCGCCGCTGCGACGGGTTGTCGGGGTTGTCGGTGATGCCGATGCGCTGCCGGGCGACGTTATGCAGCTGCATCGAGTTCAGCCGCACGTGGGTGTGCGCCGCCGACATGCCGTGCGAGACCAGGCCCGCACGTGTCACCGCGAGCGGCAGCCGGTCCGGCTCCGGCGCCACCTGGATCGCCTGGCGGAACTCGGCGTCGAGCTGCTCCGGCGACAGGATCGCCTCGTCGCGGCGATCGATCAGCAGGGTCGCGAACGTCGCCACCTGCTCGGGGTCGGCCGACCCCGGACAGGCCTCGATCTGCGCCCGCACCACCTCGACCGCGGCGGCCAGGCGCGCCTCGAGCGCCGCGCTCGGTTGCGCCAGAACGGCGAGCTGGCCGCGCACCCGCTCCAGCTGCAGGCGCTTCATGCGCAGCCGCAGCCGCAGCATGTCCCACCAGCCGATGTCGGTGCGCCCGTCGGTGTCGTAGCCGACCCAGCTGGTCAGGATCAGCGGGCAGGGATTGAGCGTGCTCCAGGCCTGCGGCCAGTATCGGGCGGCCTCGCGGAGCAGGGCCGCGTTGAGCCGGTCGACCGCGTCGCGGCCGCGCAGGATCGCACAGGCGGCGTGCTGGAACTCGTCCTCGAGCGTCGGCGTCGACGGCCGCTGCGAGGGGAGTGCGGGCAGGCGCGGCGAACCGCTGGCGCTGTCCGCCAGCGCCGCATAGGCCTCGGTGGCCAGCGCGAAGGTGGGATGGGCAGTGAACACCGCGGCGTAGCGCACGCGCTGCACCGCGGCGCGGAACTGCGCGAGCGGCACCGGGCTGTCCTCCGGGTCGGGGCGGATCAGCCTGTGCGCGATGCGGTCGAGACGGCTCTGGACCGGCTCGTCCTGGATGCCGACGTAGCTGCGCAGCCGGCCGGCGCGGCGCAGGAAGGCGTCGTCGCGAAGCTGGCGCACGAGCTGCTCGATGTCGTCCGGCTCGAGCGCGCCCTCGTCCAGCCGGCGCGAGACCAGCAGCGCCATCGCCAGCACCGGGTTGCCGAACGGGTCGTCCTGCTGCCTCTCGACGATGCCGCGGGC
>CAXTNV010000132.1:0-9188 GCA_964245755.1 uncultured Acetobacteraceae bacterium
AGACCTACAAGTCGCTGCAGGACATCATCGCCATCCTGGGCATGGACGAGCTGTCCGAGGAGGACAAGCAGACCGTCGCCCGCGCGCGGCGCATCCAGCGCTTCCTCAGCCAGCCGTTCCACGTTGCCGAGGTGTTCACCGGAGCCCCGGGCAAGCTGGTCTCCATCGAGGACACGGTGCGCTCGTTCAAGGCGATCGTCGCCGGCGAGTACGACCACCTGCCGGAGAGCGCCTTCTACATGGTCGGCTCAATCGACGAGGCGGTGGCCAAGCACGAGGGCTCGCAGAAGAAGGAGGGCTGAGGCCGGTGCCGATCGATGTCGAGATCGTCAGTCCGGCGCAGCGGCTGCTGGAGCGTGCGGTCGACATGGTGGTGATGCCCGGCTCGGAGGGCGACATCGCCGCCATGCCCGACCATGCGCCGATGATCCTGCTGCTGCGCGGCGGCGTGGTGTCGCTGCACGAGGGCGGCCGTGTCACCGACGAGTTCTTCGTCGCCGGCGGCTTCGCCGAGATCACGCCGGAGCGCTGCACCATCCTGGCCGACGAGGCGACGCCGCTCGGCGAGCTGTCGCGCGCCGATGGCGAGGCGAAGCTGAAGGATGCCGAGCAGGCCTACGAGGATGCCGACAAGTCCGACATCACCACGCTGGAACCCTACCTCGACCGGCTGCAGTCGGCGCGGGCGCAGGTCGAGGCGTCGGGCAACCGATGAGCGGCGAACCGCCCGATCGGCTTTCCGCCGACCCGAAGAGCCCTTTCCACGACGCAGCACTGCTGGAACGCGGCGTCGGCATCCGCTTCAAGGGAGTCGAGAAGGACAACGTCGAGGAGTACTGCGTCAGCGAAGGCTGGGTGCGGGTCAGCGTGGGCAAGACCCTGACCCGCAGCGGGGCGCCGATGACGATGAAGCTGCAGGGCCCGGTCGAGCCGTACTTCAAGAGCTGACGCGGGCATCCCGGGCCGGGCGGCACCACCCGCTCGCCGCCCCGCGGCTGCAGGGCGGCGCTCACGGATCCGCGGCCGGCACGGCGGTGGCGCGTGCCGCGTCATCGAGCGTCGGCCAGATCTGCCGCGCCTCCGCCTCGATCGAGCGCAGCGCCTCGATCAGGCATCGCTCGTCGAGCTCCGTCATCGTCGACCGGTAGGCCCTGAGATGCTGGATGAACAGGCCGGCCTGCTCGGTCGCGGACCAGCGCCAAAGCGGCGAGCGCTGGGTGAGGTCGATAAGAGACCGGAACGTTTCCGTGGGCTGCCTGGGTTCTGCGCCTGATGCCATGGTCCATCCAAAACTGCGTGCCGCAGCGGGACCGCCCCGCGCCGGAGAAGCGCCGGCGCCGCCCTGCGGGCGTCGGCCCGATCAGCTGGCCAGGGTTCAGATGTCGGGGTCAAGCATAAGCCCTCGGCGAAGCCGGCCCCGCCGCGGACCCGGCCGGCGGTCGCGGACCTGCGTCGCCATCCGGCGCGCCCGGTGGCCCGGCCGCGTGCGCCGCGGCGCTCACTCCATCAGCACCGCGCGCAGCGTCTCGTGGGTGCCCTCCGACACGATGGCCCGACGGATGCCGGCGATCTCGGTGATGAAGTCGGAATACGCATCCAGGCCCCAGCCGGTGAACACGCTCATGCCCAGCAGCGCGCGCGGGTCGTGCGACCGCGCCAGCGCCAGGTCGGCCTCGGACAGCAGCGGCTCGGCAACCGCGAACGCCGTTCCCTGGTCGTCGTGGCCGCGCAGGTACTCCAGGAACGCGGCCAGCAGGAAGGCGAGGCGCACCGAGGTGTGGGTGCCGGCGAGCACCGCGCGCACCGTCTCGCGCAGGAACACCGGCAGCTTCGCCGAGCTCTGCCCGGCGATCCGCGCCACCTGGTCCCGCGTCGCGGGGTTGCCGAAGCGGCGCAGGATCAGGGCGGCGTAGTCCTCGGCCGCCATGCCCGGAGGTGCGCTTAGGTGCGGCCCGGCGTCGCGCGACAGGAACTCCTCGAGCAGCCCGGCGATCGCCGGATCGGTCATCGCCTCGTGCACCAGCCGGTGGCCGATCAGCATCGAGGGGATCGCCATCATCGTGTGCCCGGCGTTGAGCATGCGCAGCTTGACCTGCTCGTACGGCGCCACGTCGTAGGTGAACTGGGCGCCGGCGGCGGCGAGGTCGGGCCGTCCGGCGCAGAAATTATCCTCGAGCACCCACTGCGTGAAATCCTCGCGGAACACCGGGGCCCGGTCCGACGCGCCGCTCTGCGCGTTCAGCCGCGCCACATCGGCTGCGGTCACCGCCGGCGCGATGCCGTCGACCATGCTGTTCGGAAAGCTGACGTGCGACTCGATCCATTGCGCCAGCTCCGGATCGGCGGCCTGCGCGAAGCCGAGGAAGGCGCTCCTGGCGGTGTCGCCGTTGTGCATCAGGTTGTCGCAGCTGAGCACGGTGAACGGTCCGGTGCCGGCGGCGCGGCGGCGGCGCAGCGCCTCGGTCACCAGCCCGAAGACGGTGCGCGGCGGCTGCTGCCGCAGGTCGTGCGCGACCTCGGGAGTGTCCAGACGGAAGCGACCGGCCGGATCAAGGTTGTAGCCGCCCTCGGTGATTGTCATGCTGACGATGCGTATTGCCGGATCGGCAAGCCGGCGCAGCGCCGCCTCCGGATCGTCCGGCGCGTGCTGATACTCCACCAGCGCGCCGATCAGGCGCATCGAGGCGGGCGCCTTCGGCGGGCAGATGGTGAGCGTGTACAGCCCCTGCTGCGCCCGCAGCGCCGAAGCCTTGTCGCGCTCGGAGGGGGTGTCGAGCACCCCGATGCCGAGGATGCCCCAGCTCTGCTGCGCCGGGTCGGCCAGGCAGCGATCGAGGTAGAACGCCTGGTGCGCGCGGTGGAAGTTGCCGACCCCGAGATGGGCGATGCCGGCCCTGACGCGGCTGCGGTCGTAGCCGGGCTGCGCGACCCTGGGGCCGAGCGGCATCGGCGGCACGTCGTTCATGAACGTTCTCCTGCGGCGGTGGCCTCGAACTGCGACGAGGCGGCGATGGTTTCGGCGACGTCGAACATCGCCTCGGCGACGCGCGCGCCGAAGGTGAAGCCGTCGATCCCGGCAGCCGCCAGCAACGCCAGCTCGTCGGGCTGGCGCAGGCTCGCCACCAGCAGCCGCGTCGTCCGCCCGGAGCCCTGCAGGATCGCGTGCATGCTGCGCAACGTCGCCGCCGCATCGCCGCCGCCGTCGCCGATGCGGCCGTAGTAGGGTGCGACGTAGTCGCAGCCGGCGGCCGCCCCGACCAGCGCCTGATGCGGGACGTAGACCGCGGTCAGGGTGGTGCGCGCTCCGGCACGGTGCAGCGACCGCACGGCTCGCACCCCCTCCAGGGTGGCCGGGACCTTGACCACCACGCGCGGCGACAGCGCCGCCACGGCGAGGCCATGACGGACCAGGGCCGCCGCCTCGGTGCCCCAGCTCTGCACCTGGATCTCCTCGATACCGTGCGCCAGCGCATCGCGCACCACACCCGCGATCACCGGCAGGGTGCAGCGCAAGCCGGCCGCGTCCAGGATCGTGGGGTTGGTGGTCACGCCGAAGAACAGGCCGGTGCTCAGCCAGCGCTCCCAGGCGGCGCGGTCCGCGCTGTCGAGGAACAGGCGGAGGCCGGGCCGGGCAAGCGGATCGGCGCGGGCGGTCATGAGGGTCCTTCGGGACGATACGGTCGAGCAGTGTCCGACAGAACCCGCCTCCGGGATAGTCTTCCGGCCGGCAGATTTCGCCCGCGGAGCACGACACGGGCAGGTCACCATCTTGTTGATAAGGCTTAGACCGATCGAGAAGCGCAGGTCAGGCGGGGTTGCGGTTCGCGACCCCGGCGGGAAGACGAACCGATCGTGCCCCAGCGTGTTATTACATGATGACGCCGAACCTCAAGGCACTGGAGATCCATCGCCGGCTGTGCGGCGTCTATGGCTGCCCGATCGCGTATTTCCACGCGCTCGACCCGCTCAGCGAGCTGGTCAGCTCGCTGCTCTCCCACCGCACCCGCAACGCCGACAGCGGCGCCGCATTCAAGGCGTTGCGGGCGCGCTTTCCCGACTGGCCGCAGGTGATCGCGGCACCCACCGCCGCCGTCGAGGCGACGATCGCGCGCGCGACCTGGCCCGAGCAGAAGGCGCCGCGCATCCAGTCGATCCTGCGCGCTATCGAAACCGAGCGCCGCACGCTCTCGCTCGACTTCCTGGCCGACCTGGAGGTCGACGAGGCACGCGCCTGGCTGGAGCGGCTTCCCGGCGTCGGCCCCAAGACCAGTGCCGCGGTGCTCAGCTTCAGCACGCTGCGCCGGCCGGCGCTGCCGGTGGACAGCCACCATCATCGGGTGGCCGCCCGCACCGGGCTGATCCCGTCCGGCCTCGCGGTCGGGCCTTCGCACCGCGTGCTCGCGGCGCAGCTGCCGCCGGAGTGGGACGCACAGCGGATCTACGACAACCATGAGGTGCTGATGCTGCACGGCCAGCGCTGCTGCTTCTACCGCAACCCGGCCTGCGGGCGCTGCCCGCTGCTGGAGCTGTGTCCGACCGGGCAGGACCTGATGCGCCCCGGCGTGGATCGCGAGATCGAAGCGCCACTGCCCGCTTAGGCCTCGACCGCGGCTCCGGCCGACCCCGATCGGCTCGATCCGCGCCTCCCGTGCACGCCTCGCCGCGGCTTCATGCGGACCGGCGGCGGATCTTTGCAGCACAGGCCGGCTGTCGAAACCGTTGAGATGGTGTAACGAGGCGGGCATGAGCGTCCGCAGCAGCATCATCGCCTTCATCACGCGGGTGCGCGGGAGCACCGACCGATGATCCCCGACCCCGCGGAGAGCAGGCTGGCGGCCCTCGAGCGCTACGGCATCCTCGACACGCCGCCCGAGGAAGGCTTCGACGACATCGTCCACCTCGCCAGCCAGATCTGCGACACCCCGGTGGCGCTGGTCAGCCTGGTCACGCTCGACCGGCAATGGTTCAAGGCCCGTGTCGGCTTCGACCCGTGCCAGACACCCATCGAGCAGTCGATCTGCGCCCACGCCCTGCACCGTCCCGGGCTGCTGGTCATCCCCGACCTCGCGCTCGATCCTCGCACCAGGGACAACGCCCTTGTCACCGGGGTGCCGCATATCCGCTTCTACGCCGGCGTGCGCTTGCAGACCCCCGAGGGCGTGGGGCTCGGCACGCTGTGCGTGATCGACCGCGAACCCCGCGGGGAGGGGCTGACGCCGCGGCAGGCGGAGAGCCTCGAACGGCTGGCGCGCCAGGTCATGTCGCAGCTCGAACTTCGCCGCGCGCTGGTCGAACGCGACGCTGCCGCGCACCGCAACCGGGAAGCCGACACCCGGCACCGTCAGATCCTGGACAGCGCCGTCGACTACGCTATCGTCACCATGGAGCTCGACGGGCGCGTCACCAGCTGGAACACCGGTGCTGCGGCCATCCTGGGATGGTCCGAGGAGGAGATGCGCAGCAGGCCGGCCGACATCTTCTTCACCGAGGAGGACGTCGCGCTGGGCATCGCCCAGGCCGAGATGGCGACTGCCCGCGAGCGGGGCCGCAGCAGCGACGAGCGCTGGCACGTCCGCAAGGACGGCTCGCGCTTCTTCGCGCTCGGCGAGATGATGCCGCTGACATCCGTCGCGGGAACCCACGTCGGCTATCTCAAGATCCTGGCCGACCGGACGCGGCAGCGCGAGGCCGACGAGTTCTCCCGCCAGAGGGAGCAGGCCCTCGAGGTATCGGAGGAGCGTTACCGCGCCCTGTTCGAGGCCATCGACGACGGCTTCTGCATCATCGAGTTCTTCGACGGTCCGCACGGGCCGCTGAGCGACTACGTGCACATCGAGGCCAACCCGGGCTACGAGCGGCAGACCGGCATTCCGAACATCGTCGGCAAGACGATGCGCGAGCTAGGCCCCGCGGAAGCGGACGAGTGGATCGAGCTGTTCGGGGACGTGCTGCGCACCGGGCAGCCGGTCCGCTTCGAGCGCTACTTCACCGCCGCGGGTCGCCACATCGAGCTCTCGGCCACCCGCGTCGGCCCGGCGAGCCTGCGCCAGGTGTCGGTGCTGTTCCGTGACATCGCGCACCGCAAGCGCGGCGAAGCGGCTCTGCGGGCCAGCGAGGCCCTGGCGCGGGAGAACGTGCAACGGGTGCAGCTCGCCCTCGCGGCGGGCGCGATCATCGGCACCTGGGCCTGGGACATTCCGAACGACCGCTTCACCGTGGACGAGGCGTTCGCCCGCAGCTTCGGACTTGACCCGGAGCTCGGCCACGACGGTCTCCGTCTCACGCAGGTGGTCGGCAGCGTTCACCCCAATGACCGGGCCGGGCTCGCCGCGGCGATCAACGAGGCCATGCAGCGCGGCGGTGCCTACGCGCATCAGTATCGTGTGCGGCGCGCGGACGGGAACTACTACTGGCTGGAGGCGAACGGCCGCGTGGAGCACGGCCCGGACGGCAAGCCCCTGAGCTTCCCCGGCGTGCTCATCGACGTGGACGAGCGTCGCGCCATCATCGAGGAGCGCGACCACGCCGCGGCGCAGCTGCGCGCGCTCAACGCGACGCTCGAGCAGCGCATCGCCGCGCGCACGGGCGAGCTGATGCGCGCCGAGGAGCAGCTACGCCAGTCGCAGAAGATGGAGGCGGTCGGTCAACTCACCGGCGGCCTCGCGCACGACTTCAACAACCTGCTCGCCGGCATCTCGGGCTCCATGGAGCTGATGCAGACCCGGATCAGCCAGGGGCGCTTCTCCGAGCTCGGCCGCTACATCGCGGCCGCCCAGGGCGCCGCCAGGCGGGCTGCCGCGCTCACGCACCGCCTGCTCGCCTTCTCGCGGCAGCAGACGCTCGATGCGCGCCCGACCAACGTCAACCGGCTGGTCGCTGGCATGGAGGAGCTGGTTCGGAGGACGGTTGGACCGTCCATCGCGGTCGAGGTGGTCGCCGCGAGGGCGCTGTGGACGACGCTGGTCGATCCGCCCCAGCTGGAGAACGCGCTGCTCAACCTGTGCATCAACGCGCGCGACGCGATGCCCGACGGCGGCCGGCTCACCATCGAGACCGGCAACCGCTGGCTCGACCGGCGCGTCGCGACGGAGCGCGACATGCCTCCCGGCCAGTACGTCTCGCTCTGCGTCTCCGACACCGGCACGGGCATGACCCCCGAGGTGATCGCCAAGGCCTTCGACCCGTTCTTCACCACCAAGCCGATCGGTCAGGGCACCGGCCTCGGCCTGTCCATGATCTACGGCTTCGCGCGCCAGTCCGGCGGGCAGGCCCGGATCTTCTCCGAGCGCGGACGCGGTGCGATGGTCTGCATCTATCTGCCGCGTCTGGTCGGCGCCGAGGAGGCGGCGGAGGTGACGGCCGAGATCGCCCACGCACCACGCGCCGAGGACGGCGAGACCGTGCTGGTGGTCGATGACGAGCCCACCATGTGCATGCTGGTGAGCGAAGTCCTGCAGGAACTCGGATACGGGGCCGTCGAGGCGACCGACGCGCTGTCCGGTCTCGAGGTGCTGCAGTCGGACGCGCGCATCGACCTGCTCGTCACCGATGTCGGTCTGCCGGGGGGCATGAACGGTCGCCAGATGGCCGACGCGGCGCGACTGGTTCGCCCGAAGCTCAAGGTCCTGTTCATGACCGGCTACGCCGAGAACGCGGCGGTCGGCAACGGCCAACTCGCTCCCGGGATGGAGGTCCTGACCAAGCCCTTCGCGATGGAAGCGCTTGCCTCGCGGATAAAGGAGATGATCAACCGGCCCGGGGCGCTCACGTGACGTCGGCCTTCGACCGCTCCGGGCCGCGGCGCTGGCGCGCCCTCAACCGCGGCCGCGGTAGCCCGGCACGTCCTGGGCCGGGATCCACACGCCCGCGGGCGGCTCGCCGCTCTGCCAGAACACGTCGATGGGGATGCCGCCGCGCGGGTACCAGTAGGCGCCGATGCGCAGCCACAGCGGCGACAGGCGGTCGACCAGCGCGGTCGCGATCTGCACGCTGCACGCCTCGTGGAAGGCGCCGTGGTTGCGAAAGCTGGTCAGGTAGAGCTTGAGCGACTTGCTCTCGACGATCCAGCGCTGCGGCACGTAGTCGATCACGAGGTGGGCGAAGTCCGGCTGCCCTGTCACCGGGCACAGCGAGGTGAACTCCGGCGCGGTGAAGCGCACCAGGTAGCGCTTGTCCGGATGCGGCGCGGCGATGCGCTCCAGCATCGCCTGCTCCGGGCTCGCCGGTTGCGCTGCGGCGCGGCCCAGCTGGGTCAGCCCGGGATCGGCGGGATCGCTCATGCCGCGAGCCTGCGGTCGCGGTCGGCGACGCTCATGTCCGGACGGCGCCACCAGCAGCACGCCGCCGCGCGCGGCGCCGGCAGCAGCGCCAGCGCATCGCCGTCGAAGCGCACGGCGTTGGTCGGCGTCTCCTCCAGCCGGATCTCGGCGCAGCGCAGCAGGTCGCCGTCGGCGCGCAGGAACGCATCGAGCTTGGCCATCATCAGGCAGGCCATCAGCTCGGTGGTGGGGTCGCCCGGAGTGACCACGATCCGCGCCGCGCGCGCCGGCTCGTGCCGCGCGAACCAGTCCAGCAACGGATCGTCCTCGCCGAGCTGCAGCGCGTGGTCGAGCCTCTCGTCGATCCAGCGATGCCAGGTCGCCTTCGCGCGCGCGAACGGCAGCACCATGTTGGCCGCGCCGTCGAGCCGCGACGGACGGGTCGTGCGCAGCCGCACCGTGACGGTCTCGTTGTGGCCGTGCGGCAAGGCGCAGCTCTCGCTGCCGCCCAGGATCAGCCGGTGGCCCATGGAGAAGCGCCGGCTGAACAGCAGCTCGGGGCCGGAGAGCCCGGCGTCGCTCATGGCGCAACCGACGCGACATAGCGCTCCCAGCCGCCGCGCCGCAGCGCGCAGGCCGGGCAGTGGCCGCAGCCGTAGCCCCAGTGGTGCAGCGTATCGCGCACGCCAAGGTAGCAGCTGTGGGTCTCGCGCACGAGCAGCGCCACAAGCGGCGCGCCGCCGAGGCGTTCGGCCAGCTGCCAGGTCTGCGCCTTGTCGCGCCACATCAGCGGCGTGTGCAGCACGAAGCGCCGGTCCATGCCGAGGTTGAGCGCCACCTGCATCGCCTTGATGGTGTCGTCGCGGCAATCCGGATAGCCGGAATAGTCGGTCTCGCACATGCCGCCGACCAGGTGGCGCACGCCGCGGC
>CAXTNV010000133.1:0-4437 GCA_964245755.1 uncultured Acetobacteraceae bacterium
CCTCGGACCTGTTCGACCTGAGCGGCCGGCTGGCGCTGGTGACCGGGGCCAGCCAGGGCATCGGGCTGGCGCTGGCGCGCGGACTCGCCGAGGCGGGGGCGCGGGTTGTGCTGAACGGGCGCGACGGCGCGCGGCTGCGGGCGGCGGCCGCGAGCCTGGGCGTGGCGGCGCTTTCTCCGGACAGCGACCTTGGGGTGTTCGACGTCACCGATCCCGAGGCGGTGCAGGCGGGGGTAGGGCGTATCGAGCGCGAGGCCGGGGCGATCGAGATCCTGGTCAACAACGCGGGCATCCAGCGCCGCATGCCGCTCGCCGAGTTTCCGGTCGAGACCTGGCGCGAGGTGATGCGCAGCAACGTCGACAGCGTGTTCTTCGTCGGCCAGGCGGTGGCGCGGCACATGATCGGGCGCGGCCGCGGCAAGATCATCAACATCGCCAGCCTGCAGAGCGAGGTCGGCCGGCCGACGATCGCGCCCTACACCGCCTCCAAGGGGGCGGTGAAGATGCTGACCCGCGGCATGTGCGCGGACTGGGCCAGGCACGGCCTGCAGATCAACGCGATCGGGCCCGGCTACTTCGAGACCGAGCTGAACCGGCCGCTGCGCGAGGATGCCGCGTTCGATGCCTGGCTGCGCAGCCGTACGCCGGCCGGCCGCTGGGGCAAGGTCGAGGAGCTGTGCGGTGCGGCGGTGTTCCTCGCCTCGCGCGCCTCGGACTTCGTCAACGGCCAGGTGATCTACGTCGACGGCGGCGTGTTGTCGGTGCTGTAGGAATGGAGAAGCCATCGTGACCGTCAAGCTGCTGCAGCTCTGCCCGCTGTTGCCCTCGCACCAGCAGGCCCTCGATCAGCGATATGCGGTGCATCGCTGGCCGGAGCCGCCGCTGCGCGAGGCATGGCTGCGCGAGCACGGCGAGGAGGTGCGCGCCGTGGTCACCGGTGGGCATCAGGGCATCGACGCCGCATTGGCGGCGCGGCTTCCGGCACTCGGCATCGTCGCGATCAACGGCGTCGGCTTCGACCGGGTCGACATCGATGCGATGCGCGCCGCCGGCGTGCGGGTGACCAACACGCCCGACGTACTGACCGACGACGTGGCCGACCTCGCGATCGCACTCATGCTCAACGTCATGCGCCGCCTGCCCGCCGCCGAGCGGCACGTGCGCGACGGGCTGTGGCCGGGGGCACAGCCGCCACTCGCGCATCGCGCCTCGGGACGGCGCTACGGCATCGTCGGGCTGGGGCGGATCGGGCACGCGATCGCGTCGCGGCTCGCGGGCTTCGGCGGCAGCATCGCCTATACCGGGCCGTCGCCGAAACAGACCGAGCACACCTACCACGCCGAGCTGCGCGGGCTGGCCGAGGCGTCCGACGTGCTGTTCATCGCCACCGCCGCTTCGGGGCAGACCAAGGGCATCGTCGACCGGCCGATCCTCGACGCGCTCGGCTCCGACGGCGTGCTGATCAACATCGCGCGCGGCTCGATCGTCGACGAGCCGGCACTGGTGGCGGCCCTGCTCGAGGGCCGGCTCGGCGGCGCCGGTCTCGACGTGTTCGCGGACGAGCCCAACGTGCCGGAAGCGCTGCTGGGCCTGACGCAGGTTGCACTGGCGCCGCACGTCGGCAGCGCCACCGCGGAGACGCGCGAGGCGATGGGACGGCTGATGCTCGACAACCTCGAGGCCTTCTTCGCCGACCGCCCGCTGCTCACCGCGGTGGTCTAGGCTTCGGCCAGCCGCCTAGCGCCCGATCGAGCCGTTCCTTTCGCACGTGGGTGACCTGCGGCCCGTCGATCATCATCAGCAGATCAGCGCGCTCGTCCACCTGACCCCGAAGCGCCTGTGGTGGATGAACGCGCCGCGCTGCTAGGCCCCGGTAGCGCCTGGAGCGTCGAGGGCCGGCGGCATGAGCGCGAAGGCGACTGCGGCATCGACGTGCAGGGCTGTCGTGTCGAACACGGGGAAGCTCGGCAGGTCGGCCTGGCCGATGAGCAGAAAGATCTCAGTGCAGCCCAGGATGACGCCTTGTGCCCCGGCACGGCGGAGGATGTCGGTGATCCGAAGGTATTCGTCCTTCGACCCCGACCGTAGGTCCCGCCGCACGAGCTCGTCGAAGATGATCCGGTCAACGACGGCCTTGTCCGGGTCGCTCGGGACCATGATCTCGACGCCGAACCGCTCGGCGTAGCGCTTCGCGAGTCCGGCCGAGCGCATCACCGGCATGGTGCCGAGAAGCGCGACGCGAGTGAGGCCTGCTTTGCGGATCGCCTCGCCTGTCGGATCGGCGATGTGGATGAAGGGTGTCGCGCGCTCGGCCATGATCGGTTCCACGACCCGATGCATCGTGTTCGACACGCACACGACCACCTCGGCCCCGGCCCGCTCCAAGCGGTCCACCTTCTCGGCGAGGTAGGTCTTCGCTTCGCCCCAACGACCGTGGCGCACGAAATGCTCGATGTTGCCGAAGTTGACCGAGACCACGACAATTTCGCCGTTGTCCCAACCGCCGTGCCGCGCATTCAGACGCTCGTTGAGCAGGCGATAATACTCACCCGTGGCTTGGTTGCTCATGCCGCCGAGTACGCCGATGGTGCGTTGGCGCAGGGGCCGTTTCGGATCAGGACTCATGAGGCTTCCGTCGACGGAGCACGCATCGTGCGCCGGGTTGGTCCGGCAAGCTACGTCTCGTTGCCGCTCGAGCCAATCCATGCTGGCGGCGAGGCAGAGCACGCCCGTGGAGGAGCGCGCAGTCATCTCGGAGCGGGTGGCCCCGGCCCGCCGCTCGCGGGCCTGCCCCAGAGGCGCTCCACCCGGTTGCGGTTGACGTCGGCCGCCTCCGGGCCGGCACGGGCGCTTCGTCACGCTTGGTCGGGATCGCGGGCCGTGCGCTCCCGCTCCAGACGTGCTCGCGGAAAGCGCGTAAGGAGTGGCGGCGCCATGACACACCGCCGCATGCCCGGCGGCCGGTCGAGCAAGCGCCGGGCATGCGGAAGTTCGTGGGCCCAACCCGGCGCGATCCGGAACGCGACGACCCGGCCACCCGCGTCCGCGACGGCTATGAGCCCGGTGCCATGGCCACCGCGAGAGCGCCCGGGGTCGTCCGTCTAGCTGAACGCGTGCTGTCTACGAGCCCATTCCCTATCCGGCGCGATGCAACTGAGGCCTCCTTCCCACCCGATCGGATGAATTTCAGGCTGCAAACCGGGCAGGTCCGGCTGCTGTGCGCCGGCACGCGGGGCGATGGCACTGGTTGAGGTACGCAGGCGGCAGCTCGATCTCGATCCCCACGGCAGCGCAGTGCCAGGAGGCACCCAGCGTCGTCGGCCTCGTTGTTTCGGCTGGTCAGCCGTGCAGTCTGCGGTCGCGCCCGTAGAGCAGCAGCATGCCGAAGATCACCAGGCCGTAGATGATCTGCCGGCCGGCCTCGGGCATCTGCATCACCGCGAGCATGCTCTGCAGCAGCACGATCAGGATGGTGCCGACCACGGTGCCGCTCTGCCGCCCGGAACCGCCGAGGATGGAGGTGCCGCCGAGCACCACCGCGGCGATCGCCGGCAGCAGGTAGGCTTCGCCGATGCCCTGGTAGGCCTTGCCGGCGTAGCCGGTCAGCAGCAGGCCGGCGAGCGTGCTGGCGCAGCCGGCGAGCACGAAGCAGCCCACCACGGTGCCGCGCACCGGCATGCCGGACAGGAAGGCGGCGCGCTCGCGGTTGCCGATCGCGTAGACGGCGCGGCCGAACGGGGTGGCGCGAAGCAGCAGGCTCGTGGCACCCGCGATCGCCGCCCAGACCAGGATCGCGTTGGGGATGCCGGGCAGCAGCCGCCCGCCCGCCATCCAGGTCGCGACCGGCATTGCCGAGCTCGCCGGCGCCGAACCGCCGGTATAGAGCACCATCAGCCCCTGCAGCACCGCGTTCACGCCGAGCGTGAAGATCATCGACGGCACCCGCAGGTAGGCGACTCCCAGACCGTTGACCAGGCCGATGACGGCACCCACGCCGAGCGCGATCGGGATCGCGGCGAGGCCGCCGAACGCCGCGCCGGACAGGCCGGTGGCGAGCATCGCGCCGGCGGCGAGGGTCCAGGGCACCGACAGGTCGATATGGCCGAGCAGGATCACCAGCATCGCACCGCAGGCGACGATGCCCAGGAACGACGCCACCTGCAGCTGCTGCACCAGGTAGTGCGGCGACAGGAAGGCGCTGTTGTACAGCGAGCCGCCGAACAGGATGGCCACGATGCAGGCGCCGGCTACCACGAGCGGCGGATCCAGCCGGCGCAGCCGCGCCCGCAGCCGCCCCCACGGCCCGGGGTGCTGCATCGCCGCCGGCCCGGCCGCACTCACCGGTAGGTTTCCAGCCGGTTGCGTATGCGCAGCATCGGCAGCGCGCCCAGGCTAACCGCCAGCAGCAGGATCAGCCCCTGGAACAAGGGCTGCCAC
>CAXTNV010000133.1:4447-8552 GCA_964245755.1 uncultured Acetobacteraceae bacterium
TTCCCCCCGGGCCCGCGGGGGGGGGCGGGGGGGTCCGGGGGGGGGCGCCGCCGGTGCGGGGGCCGGGCTGGTCACCGGTAGGTCTCTAGACGGTTGCGTATGCGCAGCAGCGGCAGCGCCCCGAGGCTGACCGCGGCGAGCAGGATCAGCCCCTGGAACAGCGGTTGCCAGAGCGGCGAGGCGCGCAGCACGAACAGCAGGTCGCCGATTGTGCGCAGGATGAAGGCGCCGACGACGGAGCCGAGCAGGCCGCCGACGCCGCCGAACAGCGAGGTGCCGCCGATCACCACCGCGGCGATGGCGTTCAAGGTGAGATCGCCCGCCTGCGTCGCACTCGCCTGCGCGGACTCCGCGATCAGCGTCAGCAGCAGCCCGGCGAGTGCCGCGAACAGTCCGCTGAGCACGTAGGCGGCCGCCTTGGCGCGCGACACCTTGACCCCTGACATGTAGGCCGACGCCTCCGCCGAACCGACCGCGTACAGCGCGCGCCCGGTCACCGAGCGGCGGAACGGCAGCCAGAACAGCAGCAGCAGCGCCAGCAGCAGCAGGATCGTGACCGGAACGCCGGCGAGGTCGCCGGTGACCGCGCTGGCGAGGTCGTCATCGACGTCGCCGCCCGGGTTGGGGCGCAGCAGCAGGGCCAGCCCGTAGAACATCGTGCTGGTGGCAAGCGTGGCGATGATCGGCTGCAGCCGACCGGCGACCACCGCCAGCGCGTTGACGCCGCCGGCCAGCACGCCGGCGCCGAGCACGACGGCGACCCCGGCAGCAAGGTGGCCGGGCGACCCGGACAGCACGGTCGAGGCCAGGCAGTTCGCGAGCACCACGATGGCGCCGACCGAGAGGTCGATGCCGCCGGTCAGCACGACGAAGGTCTGCGCCATCGCGATCAGTGCCAGCAGCACCCCCTTGTTGGCCGCCGTGACCAGCACGCCCACGGTCACGCCGCGCGGCTGCAGCGCCAGGTACAGCACCGCCATCGCGGCGAGGATCAGGGCTGCGAGCAGCGGCACCGCGTTGTGCCTGACGACGCGGCGCAGCGCCGGCTGTCCGGCGCTCACGCCGCATGCTCCGCCGGCTGCGGCGCGGCCGGCTCGATGTTGAGCGCGCCGGCGATGATCGCCTGCTCGTTGATCGCCTCGCCGGCGAGCTCGCGCACCACCCGGCCGTCGTAGAAGATCATCACCCGGTCGCACAGGCCGATCAGCTCGTCGTAGTCGGTGGTGTAGAGCAGGATGGCGGTGCCGCCATCGGCGAGCTCGCGCAGCAGGCGGTAGATCTCCTGCTTGGTGCCGACATCGATGCCGCGCGTCGGATCGCACAGCAGCAGCACGCGCGGTGCGGCCATCAGCCACTTGCCGATCGCCACCTTCTGCTGGTTTCCGCCCGAGAGGGTTCCGACCGGCAGCTCGATCACCGCCTTGATGCGCATGCGCTCGACCATCTCGCGCACCGCGCGGCGCTCGCGCGCGGGGTCGAGGAACGGCCCGCGACACCAGCGCGGCAGCGTCGCCGCGGTCAGGTTGTCCGCGACCGACATCGGCAGCATCAGCCCCTCGGTCTTGCGGTCCTCGGGGATCAGCGCGAGCCCGATCGGGGAGGCCTTGGCCGCCTGCGGGCTGCCGGGACGCACCACCGCACCGTCGATCCGCACTTCCCCCTCCACGCCGGAAAGGCAGCCGAACAGGGCGAGCAGGAACTCGCGCTGGCCCTGTCCGTCCAGGCCGCCGAGCCCCACGATCTCGCCGGGCGCCGCCGACAGGGTTATGCCGCGCAGCCGCGTCTCCCAGCGCAGGTCGCGCGTCTGCAGCGCCGCCGCCACAGGCTGCGGACGCGGCGCCGCCGCCACGGGCTGCGGACGCGGCGGAAAGGTCTGGGACAGCTCGCGGCCGATCATCATGCGCACGATCTCGTCCTCGCTGCGCTCGCCGCTCTCGAAGCTCTGCACGTGCCGGCCGTTGGCGTAGACCGAACAGGTGTCTGCCAGCTCGCGGATCTCGTGCATGCGATGCGAGATGTAGAGGATGCACATCCCCTCGTCGCGGAGCTGCCGGATCAGGCCGGAGACGCGGACGACGTCCTCGGCGGTGAGCGCCGAGGTGGCCTCGTCGAGGATAAGCAGGCGCGGGCGGCGGCCGAGCGCCTTGGCGATCTCGACCATCTGCCGGCGCGACAGCGGCAGGTCGCGCACGCGCTCGCGCGGATCGACGGCCTCGCAGCCGACCAGCGCCAGCAGCCGCTCCGCCTCGTGGTGCTGCGCGCGCCGGTCGATCAGGCCGAAGCGGCGCGGGGGAGCGGTGATGCCGATGTTGTCGGCCACGCTGAGGTCGGGCAGCAGCGACAGCTCCTGGAACACGCAGACGATGCCGCGCGCCTGCGCCTCCGCCGGACCGCGGAAGCGCACCGGCGCGCCGTCCAGGATCATCTCGCCCTGGTCGGGCGCCACCACGCCGGAGATCACCTTGATCAGCGTGCTCTTGCCGGCGCCGTTCTCGCCCATCACCGCGTGGATCGAGCCGGCATGGCAACGCAGCGCGCCGTCCGCGAGCGCGGTCACCGAACCGTAGCGCTTGACGATCCCGCGCAGCTCCAGCAGCGGCGCCGTGTTCATTTCGACGCCGTCTCGCCGGTGATCTGTTGCGCGCTCAGGTTGATCGAGCAGATCGGGAAGTCGCTGGCGGCGAAGAAGGTGTCGCTCAGCGCCGGGAAGTAGTTCTTGCCGGGCTGCAGCGTCTTGTAGTTGGCGAACGGGATCGGCACCCGGATCTCCTGGGGCAGCGCGTGCCCCTGCAGCGCCGCCAGCGCCGCCTTCAGCGCCACCGCCGACAGCGCCGGCGACTGCCCCGCCGAGGCGCCGAGCAGCCCTTCCCCGGCATGCGCCACGATCAGCTTGCGGAACCCGTTCTCGCCCTCGCCGCCGACCGGCATCAGCGGCTTGTGGGTGTCGAGGATGGCGCGGGTGACGCCGGTGCTGCCGCCCTGGGTATAGACGCCGTCGAAGCTGCCGTTCACCGCGAAGGCGTCGGCCACCGCCTTCTGCCCGGTGCCGTCGTCCCAGTTGCCGACCACCTCCGTGACCTTGATGTCGCGGTCGGCGGCGAGCGCCGAGCGGAACCCGTCATGGCGGTCGCGATCCACGCTGTTGCCCGGCACGCCGCGCACCTCGAGCACCCGGTTCTTCTGCTTCATGTTCTGGTTGAGCCACTCGCCCATCATGTGGCCCATCTCGGTCTGGTCCTGGTTGACCTGTATCAGGTCAGTCTCCTTGCCGGTCTTGTCGAAGGTGTTGTCGAAGCTGACGATGATGATGCCGGCCTGCCTGGCGCGGCGCAGCACCGGCTTGAAGGCGGTGGGGCTGTTGGCGTCGACCAGGATCGCGTCGTAGCCGGCGCTGATGAAGTTATCCATCGCCGCGATCTGTGCCGACACATCGGTGCCGACGCTGACGATGCGCAGCTCCTTGAGCTGGGAAGCGACCTCCGGCTGTGCGGCGTAGGCCTTCAACGTCTGTATCATCTGCACGCGCCAGGCATTGCCGATGAAGCCGTTGGCGAAGGCGACCCGGAACGGCCCGTGCTTGGCGGGCAGGCCGACGACGGCGGAGGTGCCGGCGGCCGGCCGGAAGCAGCCCGGCAGGTAGGGATCGGCCGCACGCGCCGCGGGCGGAAGCGCAAGGGTGCCGGTCAGCACCACGCCGGCCGTCAGTGCCGCGAGGCGGGTGCCTCGCCCTGGAAGAGATGGCTGCTTCATGGATGGTTTCTCCCGCCGTCCGGACGTGCCGCCGGATCCTGAACCCGGAGCATGGCACGGCCGGCACGGCGCGCAAGTCAACGCCTCGGGAATGCGCGGCGCTGGGGCCGCGGAGCCTCGGGCCGCCGCTTAGGGTGCGCGGGTCGCGTCGGCGGCGCCCGGATCGCGGGCGAGTGCCGCGGTGACGTCGGCGGGGCGCAGCGTGCCGGCGAAGCCGCGATGCAGCAGTGCCACCCAGCGCTGCATCCAGGCCTCGCTGCGCCGCTGCGTCGCAGCGCTCGCCACCGGATCGGGCTCCATGATGGTCACCGTCATGCCGCCCGCCGCGTCCTCGGTGAAATAGCGCATCGCCAGC
>CAXTNV010000133.1:8562-9072 GCA_964245755.1 uncultured Acetobacteraceae bacterium
GCCGTACATCGACTTCTCGCCCCAGGAGCCGTACGCCTCGGCCACGCCCGAATCGTCGGAGGCGAGCGGGAAGCTCAGCTGGTACTTTTCGGCGAACTTCTCGATCGGCTTCATCGCGTCCTTCGACACGCCGATCACCTCGATGCCGATCTTGCCGAGGCGGGCGAACGAGCGCTGCTCGAGCAGGTTCGGGTTGGCCGGGTCGGCGAGCTGCGCGGTGACCAGGGGACGCAGGTTCCAGCATTGCTGCGCGGCCGCATCCAGCCCGGCGGACGCCGACTGCTCGTGCGTCGCCAGCCCCTTGACGTCGAAGCAGCCGTCCGCCCGCAGCGCCGACGCCTGCGGCGCCGTGGCGGACGGTCCGGCCACGATCATCATCCCGGTGAGCCGGCCGCCGCGCAGGCGCGCCAGGACGATCGCCTGCAGCGCCTGCGGGCCGCCGGCGCGCATCAGGGCGAGCTCGGTCCAGCCGCCCTGCGGCAGCGGCACCTGCCGGCCGGCGAACGGGAT
>CAXTNV010000134.1:0-4498 GCA_964245755.1 uncultured Acetobacteraceae bacterium
CGGCGGTGAGACGGCACGCCGACCGCTCGTAGCGCCCAGCCTGGAGCGGGCCGCCTGGAGCGGATGGAGGGAATCGAACCCTCGTATGCAGCTTGGGAAGCTGCCGTTCTACCATTGAACTACACCCGCCGCGGCGACCATCTATAGGAGCCGGTACGGCCGCGCGCAATCGGTGGGCGAGGTTGACGGGGTTGCGACACGGCGCTTACAAAACCCGCCCCGGGGGCGTAGGCCCGCGGGACCTCGTGATTTGTCGGGCCGGCTTGCGGCGAGGTTAAACAAACGCGCTAAAGAGGCACTGGCGAAGCTCGGGCGGTGTCCGCCGGGCCATCGCCCTGTCATCCGTGGCGGCCCTTACGGGATTACGAGCGGGAAACCATGATGAGCGACTCCTCCTACCGCACCGCGACCCGCCTCGTGCATGCCGGCATCGAGCGCAGCCTGCACGGCGAGACCAGCGAGGCGATGTTCCTGACCTCGGGCTTCGTCTACGACAGCGCCGAGCAGGCGGAGGCGACCTTCAAGGGCGAGGCGTCGCACTACCAGTACAGCCGCTTCGGCAACCCGACGCTGACCGCGCTCGAGCGCCGGCTGGCCGAGATCGAGGGTGCCGAGACCTGCCGCGTCACCGCCTCCGGCATGGCGGCTGTGCATGCGGCGATGCTGAGCCACCTGCGTACCGGCGACCGCGTCGTGGCCTCGCGCGCGCTGTTCGGCTCCTGCTTCTGGATCGTCTCCACGCTGCTGCCGCGCTACGGCATCGAGAGCGTGTTCGTCGACGGCCACGACCTCGAGCAGTGGCGCCAGGCGCTCTCGGTGCCGACCGCGCTGGTGCTGCTGGAGACGCCGTCGAACCCGATGCTGGACATCGTCGACATGCGCGCGGTCGCCGACCTCGCCCACGAGGCCGGCGCGCTGGTGGTGGTCGACAACGTGTTCGCCACGCCGCTGCTGCAGAAGCCGCTGCAGTTCGGGGCCGACGTGGTGGTGTATTCCTGCACCAAGCACATCGACGGCCAGGGCCGGGTGCTCGGGGGCGCGGTGCTCGGCAGCACCCGCTGGGTCGAGGAGGTGCTGCAGCCGTTCCTGCGCAACACCGGCCCGACGCTGTCCGCGTTCAACGCCTGGGTGCTGCTCAAGGGGCTGGAGACGCTGTCGCTGCGCGTCGACGCGATGAGCGCCGGTGCCGCGCGGGTCGCGGACTGGCTGGCGGCGGCGCCGGGCGTCGCTCGGGTATGGTATCCCGGCCGGCCCGATCATCCGCAGCACGCGCTGGCGATGCGGCAGATGAGCGCCGGCGGCAGCCTGGTCGCCTTCGAGCTGGTCCCTGCCGAGGGAGGCGCCCAGGCGACGGCATTCCGGATGCTGAACGCGCTGCGCCTGATCGCGGTGTCGAACAACCTCGGCGACAGCCGCTCGCTCGCCACCCACCCGGCCACCACCACGCACATGAAGATCGGTGCCGCGGAGCGCGGCAGGCTCGGCATCACCGACGCGGTGGTGCGCCTCTCGGTCGGGCTGGAACATCCGGACGACCTGATCGACGACCTCGGCCGGGCGCTGGCGGCGCCGGCGCGGCGCCAGGCGGCCGAATGATCCGGCGGGGCGATCCGGGCAGGCGCGCGTGGCGAGGAGCCAGACCATGAAGGACGACCGCGCCGCCGCCGGCGCAGCCAAGGGGCTCGGCAAGCCGCGGAACGAGGAGGGCGGCGCGGAGGATTACAGCGCCACCACGCGCGGCATCAAGGTCAGCGTTCGGCCGTTCTTCCTCGAGGACCAGTCGCAACCGGAGGAGCGCCAGTTCGTCTGGGCCTACCGGGTGCGCATCGAGAACCACGGCGCCGAGAACGTGCGGCTGCTGCGCCGCACCTGGCACATCACCGACGGCCGGGGCCGCACCCAGCACGTGCAGGGCGACGGGGTGCTGGGCGAGCAGCCGCAGCTCGATCCGGGCGAAGCGTTCGAGTATACCTCCGGCACGCCGCTGGAGACGCCGTCGGGCTTCATGACCGGGGCCTACCATATGATCGGGACCGGGTCGGGCGAGCCGTTCGACGTGCGCATCCCGACCTTCAGCCTGGACAGCCCGCACCAGTCGGGGCTCATACACTGATGGACCAGACGCCAAAGCTGCTGGCGCCCGGCCTGTCCGCTTCGGAGGTGGGGGCGACGCCGGCCGCGGACCGCCCGACGCGCGACGAGGCGGAGGCGGCGGTGCGCACCCTGCTGCGCTGGGCTGGCGACGATCCGGACCGCGAGGGACTGCACGACACGCCGCGTCGCGTGGTGCGCTCCTACGACGAGTTCTTCCGCGGCTACGCGATCGACCCGGTGGCGCTGCTCGCCACCACCTTCGCGGAGGTGGCCGGCTACGACGAGATCGTGCTGCTGCGCGACATACGCATCGAGAGCCACTGCGAGCACCACCTGGCGCCGATCATCGGCATCTGCCACGTCGCCTACCTGCCGCGCACCCGCGTCGTCGGCATCAGCAAGCTCGCGCGCGTGGTCGAGGCCTACGCGCAGCGGCTGCAGATCCAGGAGCGGCTGACCGCGCAGATCGCCGGCACCATCGACGAGGTGCTGCAACCCTACGGCACCGCGGTGATCATCGAGGCCGGCCACCAGTGCATGACCACCCGCGGCGTGCACCAGCCCGGGGTGAGCATGGTGACCAGCCGCATGCTCGGCGCCTTCCGCGACGATCCGGTGACGCGGGCCGAGCTGCTCGCGATGATCGGCCAGAAGCGCAGCGCCCGCTTCGAGTAGGTGGGCCCAGGCGGCGGTCTTGCCTGCGTGCCCGCGTTCGCATAGAACGTCCGTAACGAATTCAATGTCCTTCGCGCCGACGAGGGCCGGGAACGCCAGATGGTCTTGGGGACAAGCAGGGTGGTCCTGCAGCACAGGCGTGGCGCGGCTCGCCGTCAGCGACGCGATCGGCCGCATCCGACGTGAGCGGCGGCATCGTGACGGTCGGCGAGATCCTGGTGGAGATCATGGCCGAGGCGCGCGGCGAGGGTTTCGGGGCGCCGCTCGCCCTGGTCGGGCCCTACCCCTCCGGCGCACCCGCGATCTTCATCGACCAGGTGGCGCGGCTCGGATATCCGGCCGGGATGATCTCCTGCGTCGGCGACGACGATTTCGGCCGGCTCAACGTCGAGCGCCTGCGGCGCGACGGGGTCGACGTCTCGGCGATCCGGGTGCTGCCCGGCCACGCCACCGGCAGCGCCTTCGTGCGCTACCGCGAGGATGGCGAGCGCGATTTCGTCTTCAACATCCGCCACAGCGCGTCCGGCGAGACGCGCCTCACCGAGGCCGCGCGCGCATTGCTGGCCGGCTGCGGCCACCTGCACGTGATGGGCTCGTCGCTGTTCTCGCCGCAGCTGGTCGAGGAGGCCGCGGCCGCAGTCGAGCAGGTGGGCAGCCGCGGCGGCACGGTGTCGTTCGATCCCAACGTGCGCAAGGAGATGCTGGTGCTGCCGGGCATGCGCGAGGCGCTGCTGCGCATGCTGCGCCGCTGCGACCTGTTCCTGCCGAGCGGCGCCGAGCTCACCCTGCTGACCGAGGCGCGGTCGGAGCCGGAAGCGGTCGACGAGCTACTGGGGCTCGGCGTGCCGGCGATCGTGGTCAAGCGCGGTTCCGAGGGCGCCAGCTACCACTCGCGCGGCGAAACCGTCCACCTGCCCGCGTTCCGCGTCCGCGAGGTCGACCCGACGGGCGCCGGCGACTGCTTCGGCGCCACCTTCGTGACCTGCCGCCGGCTCGGCCACGACGTGCAACGCAGCCTGCGCTACGCCTGCGCCAGCGGCGCCTGCGCGGTGGGCGTGCGCGGCCCGATGGAGGGGGTGTCCGGCTTCGCCGAGCTGGACGCGCTGATCGCCTCGGCGGAGATCGCGCGGTGAGCACCGACGCCCTGCTCTCGCTGCGCGCGCGGAGGCGCGACGGCCAGGCGAGCGGGATCACCTCGGTGTGCTCGGCGCACGAGCTGGTGATCGAGGCGGCGTTGCTGCAGGCGATCGAGGACGACGCGCCGGCGCTGATCGAGGCCACCTGCAACCAGGTCAACCAAGAGGGCGGCTATACCGGTATGCGGCCCGCCGATTTCCGCCGCCTCGTGGAGCGGATCGCGGATCGCGTCGGGCTGCCGCGGCACCGCGTGATCCTCGGCGGCGACCATCTCGGCCCCAATCCTTGGAAGCACCTGCCGGCGCCCGACGCGATGCGGCACGCGCGCGAGATGATCGCCGCCTACGCCGCCGCCGGCTACGAGAAGCTGCACCTCGACGCCAGCATGGGCTGCCGCGACGAGCCCGCAGCCCTGGCCGACGAGGAGATCGCGCGACGCGCCGCCGGTCTCGCCGCCGCCTTCAACGCACCCATCTCCGCCATCCTCTTCGTCATAGAAGAGGTCATCGGCCAGTGGAGCGCCGCCGTCCTCGGCTCCATCGTCCTCTCCGCCGTCTCCTCCGTCGTCGTCGCTCGCTGGTTCTGGGGCTCG
>CAXTNV010000134.1:4508-7751 GCA_964245755.1 uncultured Acetobacteraceae bacterium
GGCCGGGCGGGCCGGCGCACCACCCCCCCCCCGGCGGCCCCCACGCCCGGAGGTGCCACCGAGGCTCTCGACTACCTCCGGCCCACGGCACCGGAGGCCGTTCTCGCCACCTACGCCGTACACGAGCGCGGCTTCCGCGGCGTGGAGGCGTGGCGGCGGGTGATCGCCATCGTGGTGCAGCCCGGGGTCGAGTTCGGGCACGAGGACGTCGCGGTGTACCAGCCAGCCCGCGCCGCGGCGCTGTCGGCCGCACTCGACCACATGCCGGGCCTGGTCTACGAGGCGCATTCCACCGACTACCAGCCGCAGTCCAGCCTGAGCCGGCTGGTGCAGGACGGGTTCGCCATCCTCAAGGTCGGGCCGGGGCTCAGCTTCGCGTTGCGCGAGGCGCTGTACGCACTGGATGCGATCGCCGGGATCCTGCGGCCGGGCGCGCCGTCGCTCCTCGAGGCGATGGAGGCGGCCATGGTGGACAATCCGCGGCACTGGCAGACGCATTATCCGGGCACGCCGCAGCAGCAGCGCGTGCTGCGCCACTACAGCTACAGCGACCGCATCCGCTACTACTGGCCGGCGGACGAGGCGCGCGCGGCAGTCGAGGCGCTGTTCGCGCGGCTGCACGGTGTGCGCATACCCGAGACCCTGATCAGCCAGTACCTGCCGCGGCTGCACGAGCGGGTGCTGACGCGTGCGGTGGCGCCGGAGCCGCGCCGCCTCGTCATCGAGAGCGTGCGCGACGTGCTGCGCGGCTACGCCCGCGCTGCGGCCGGGACGGTCGCGGCGTGATCGACTCCGCAACGCTGCGCTTGCTATGGGAACGGTAGGGGGAAAGGCCATGCAGTTCGAGGGCAGGACCGCGGTCGTCACCGGTGCCGCACGCGGCATCGGGCGCGCCATCGCCGAGCGCTACGCCCGCGAGGGCGCACGGGTGGCGGTCACCGACCTGAACCAGGCCGGCGCCGACGAGGTCGCGCGCAGCATCGGCACCGGCTGCTTCGGCCTGCATCTCGACGTGACGCGGCAGGATTCCATCGACGCGGCGATGCATGCGGTGGTCGAGCGCACCGGCCGGCTGGACATCCTGGTCAACAACGCCGGCATCTTCGACATGGCGCCGACGCTCGAGATCACCCGCGAAAGCTACCGCAGGGTCTATGCGGTCAATGTCGAGGGCTCCCTGTTCACCCTGCAGGCGGCCGCGCGGCAGATGATCGCACAGGGCCGCAACGGGCGCGGGGTCGCCGGCAAGATCATCAACTTCGCTTCGCAGGCCGGCCGGCGCGGCGAGGCGCTGGTGGCGATCTACTGCTCGTCCAAGGCCGCCATCATCAGCCTGACCCAGAGTGCCGGCCTGGACCTGATCCGGCACGGCATCAACGTCAACGCGATCGCGCCGGGCGTGGTCGACAACGAGCACTGGGACGACGTGGACGCGCGGTTCGCCCGCTACGAGAAGCTGCAGCCCGGCGAGAAAAAGCGTGCGGTCGGCGCCGCGGTTCCTTTCGGTCGGATGGCCCGGCCGGACGAGATCGCCGGCATGGCGGTCTTCCTGGCGAGCGACGATGCCGACTACATCGTCGCGCAAACCTACAACGTCGATGGTGGCAACTGGATGAGCTGAGCACGCGCACGAACCCCGACGCCCTTCCGAACGAGACACGACAGAGGAACCCAAGAGTGACACGCAAGAAACTCCCGCTGGCGGCGGGCCTCGCCCTCGCTGCCCTCCCGATGCTGGCGCAGGGCGCGCGCGCCGACTCCACCCTGACCATCGCGACGGTGAACAACGTCCAGATGATCGAGATGCAGAAGCTGGCTCCGGTCTTCGAGCAGCAGCATCCGGGCATCCACCTGCGCTGGGTGGTGCTCGAGGAAAACGTGCTGCGTCAGCGCGTGACCACCGACATCGCGACCCAGGGTGGCCAGTTCGACATCCTGACCATCGGCAACTACGAGGTGCCGATCTGGGCCAAGCAGAAATGGCTCGCACCCTTCGACAACCTGCCGGCGTCCTACGACATCGACGACGTGCTGGCGCCGGTGCGCGCCGGCCTGACCTACGACGGCAAGCTCTACGCCCTGCCCTTCTACGGCGAGAGCGTGATGACGCTGTACCGGACCGACCTGTTCAAGAAGGCCGGCCTAACCATGCCGGCGGCGCCGACCTACACTGAGATCCGCCAGTTCGCCGACAAGATCACCGACAAGTCGAACCAGATCTACGGCATCTGCCTGCGCGGCAAGCCGGGCTGGGGCGAGAACATGGCGTATTTCTCCACGCTGGTGACGGCGATGGGCGGCCAGTGGTTCGACGACTCCTACAAGCCGACGATCAACACTCCGGCCTGGAAGGCGGCGCTGACCTACTATGACGGCATCCTGAAGGCCAGCGGCCCGCCGGGCGCCTCCTCGAACGGGTTCAACGAGAACCTCTCGCTGTTCGCCTCCGGCCACTGCGGCATGTGGATCGACGCGACCAGCGCAGCCGGCACCGTCTACGACAAGAAGCAGTCGCAGGTTGCCGACAGCGTCGGCTTCGCTGCACTGCCGACCGGCACCTTCAAGGGTGGCCCGACCTGGCTGTGGTCGTGGAATCTCGGGATCCCGGCCTCGTCCAAGCAGGTCGATGCGGCGCGCACCTTCATCACCTGGGCGACGTCGAAGGAGTATATCGAGCTGGTGGCGAAGACCGATGGCTGGGTGAACATCCCGCCCGGCACGCGGACCTCGTCCTACACCAACCCGAGCTACAAGCAGGTCGCACCGTTCTCGGACTTCGTGCTGCAGGCGATCAACCAGTCCAACCCGACCGGCCAGACCGAGCACCATCGTCCCTACACCGGGGCGCAGTTCGTCGGCATCGCGCCGTTCCAGGCCATCGGCACGCAGGTCGGACAGACCGTGGCCGCGACCCTGAGCGGCTCGATGTCGGTGAGTCAGGCGCTGGCGTCGGCGAACTCCGCCGCCGGACGCGCGGTGCGTCAGGCCGGCTACGAGAGGTAGGTTCCGCGGGGCGGGACCTCGCGGTCCCGCCCACCCGGGCACCATGCTCGCTCGGTCGCTTCGCGAAGAACTGGCTTCCGTCCGCCTTCAGCTGGTCGATGCTGAGTTGAAGGTCATCGCCGTGATCAACGATCCGCCGGTGTCGGTCGCAGCGGCCAGCGCGCTCCGCACCGCGGCCGCGCCATAGTCGAACAGCCCGACCATGTAGACGGCAGCGCTGCCGAAACCGGAGATGGTGAC
>CAXTNV010000134.1:7851-9043 GCA_964245755.1 uncultured Acetobacteraceae bacterium
GGTCATCATCCCGGCGTCGATGCTGACCGGGCCGGACGCGCCGGTCAGATAGCGGTAGCCGGTGGGGAAGCTGAAGCTGCCGGCGCCGAGGATGACGTCCTCGCCGACCGTGCCGCCGGGCAGCTCGGCGCCATGCCGCCGGCGGTGCGGTCGGGTGCCGAGAGGCCGCCGCTGAACGCCAGCCCGTTCACGGCGGAGGCGCAATCCGGTGCCAGCGCGAGCCGCCCGGCCTGCGGCTTGGCCGGCGTTTCCGGGGATCTGCCCGCTGCGCTGCCGGGCAAGGCCGGCCGATCAGTTCGCCGCCTTCTCCTCGATGCGGTAGTCGACGACGGCGTGATTTGCCTGCGGGTAGGTGGCGCTCGGGGTGATCTGCACGCCGACGCCGGCTTTCTTGTACAGCGCCAGGATCGCCTGCATGTTGGCGCTGACCTTGGCGGAGTCCACCGGATCGCCCGGCTTCAGGGTGATGGCCGACTGGATCGTGTCGGTCTGGATCTGCTTGTTGCCCTCGAAGGTCACGCGGTCGACATGCAGCACCGCCGGCGCCTGCGCAGAAGGAGCCGCCTGTTCCTCGATCGAGTAGGCGACCAGCACCTGGCCCGGATGCGGAATGGTCATCTTCTGCTTGAAGCCGGCACCCACGTTCGCCTTGCGATACACATCGACGATGGCACTGAGGTTGGCGGCCAGATCCGCCCGGGTGACCCGCTGGCCGACGCTGATCGTCATCGCCGACTCGATCGCGGCGGTGGACACGCGCTGGTTGCCGGTCACGCTCACCTTCAGCAGCTTCATGCCCCGGCCCTTCTGCGTGTCGCCGGCGTCGGCGGTACTGCTCTGCGCCAGCGCCGGAGCCCCAGCCGACACGAGCATGCCGGCCAGCGACAGCGACAGGCCGCAGACGACGGCGGCGCGGTGCCGCGGGCGGTCGAGCTTCACGGACATGCCACTTCCTCCTGGATTGGCGGCAACCATACAAGCTCCCCGGCCCCGGTCGAGCCGGAGTCCGCCGTGCGGCAAGGAGGCCGGACTCGGTAGGTTGGGCTCAGTAGGGCTTGTACGGCAGGAACTTGCCGCTCATGCTGATCGCCACGCGGTCGCCGGCCGGATCCTGCTCGCGGCGCAGCTCCATGCGGAAATCGATGGCGCTCATGATGCCGTCGCCGAACTCCTCGTGGATCAGCGCCTTGAA
>CAXTNV010000135.1:0-8974 GCA_964245755.1 uncultured Acetobacteraceae bacterium
CACAGCGTCAATCGCTAATCCTCACACATGTAGGCTTTCCACTCAACGCGAGGAGCCGTGATAGCCGCGGAACCACTCCACGAAGCGCGGGATGCCCTCCTCAAGGCACGTCCGCGGCGTCCATCCGGTCAGCTCGCCGATTGCTTCCACCGACGCCCAGGTGGCCTCGATGTCGGTGGCCGGCCGCGGCACCAGCCTGATCTCCGCCTTTCGTCCCAGCGCCTGCTCCAGCAGGGTCACCAGCAACCGCACCGGCTCGCTGCGCCGGTTGCCGATGTTGAGCAGGCGGACCGGCTGCGTCGCCTCGGGCGGTTGATCCAGCACGCGCAGCACCCCGTCGCTGACGTCGTCGATGTAGGTGAAGTCGCGCGCCAGCCCGTCGCCCTCGTAGAGCGTGATGGCGCTGCCGTCGACGATGCTGCGGGCGAAGGCGTAGTACGCCATGTCCGGCCGTCCCCACGGACCGTAGACGGTGAAGAAGCGCAGACCGGTCTGCCGCACTCCGAACAGGTGGCCGTAGGCATGCGAGATCAGCTCGCCGGAACGCTTGGTCGCGGCATACAGCGAGCTCGGCGTGTCGACGCGGTCGGCCTCGCGGAACGGCAGGCTCTGGTTGAGCCCGTAGACCGACGAGGACGAAGCGAACACCAGATGCTGCAGCCTTTGCAGCCGTCGCGCCGCCTCCAGCAAGGTCACGTGGCCGAGCACGTTGGCCGAGACGTAGGCGTAGGGGTCCACCAGGGAATGCCGCACCCCGGCCTGGGCCGCCAGATGCACGATGCCCTGGATGTCGGGTTCGTCGGCGAGCAGCGCGGCCAGGCCCTGGCGATCGGTGAGGTCCAGCCGCTCGAAGCGGAGCCCTTGCGCGTGCTCGGTGGTCAGACGGTGCAGCCTGGCCTGCTTGAGGCGGGGATCGTAGTACGCGTCCAGGGTGTCGATGCCCACCACACGCTGTCCCCGCGCCAGCAGCGCGTGTGCCACGTGCGATCCAACGAAACCCGCGCAGCCGGTTACCAAGATCGTCATGAGAACCTTCCCATACCGCAACGGGATCGGACGCTCTTGCCCGCTGCGCAGCCCGGATGCAAGCGACGTCGCTCGACCGACGACGGTCCCGGGATCATCCCGCGACCGCCGCCCGGCGGGCAATCGCCGGCTTCCCGGAGAACGTCAGGCAACACCTCGCCGCATGCCGCGTTCAGCAGCCTCGCCAGCCCCTCGAAATCCGGAGATCCGACCGATGGCCCCACTGAAGCCGCGCCTGCACACGACCCGAAACGCGATCCCCTCGAACGCGCGCAACGTCGCGGTGTCGCTGCTCAATGCCCGCCTGGCGGACGGGCTCGATCTCGCCCTGATCACCAAGCAGGCGCACTGGAACCTCAAGGGGCCGCAGTTCATCGGCGTCCACGAGATGCTGGACGGCTTCCGCACCGAACAGGATGACTGGAACGACAAGATGGCCGAGCGCTGCACCGCGCTCGGCGCCACCGCCTACGGCACCACGCAGGACATCACCAGGAGCAGCCAGCTGACGGCCTATCCGACCGACATCTACCGCGTCGCCGACCACCTCGCCGCCCTGATCGACCGTTATTCCACGGTGGGCAACTCGATCCGGCAGAGCATCGACGACGCCGCCGAGGCCGGCGACGCCGATACCGCGGACCTGTTCACCGAGGTCTCTCGCGGCCTCGACAAGCAGCTCTGGTTTCTCGAGGCGCACGTCCAGGAGCCGACCGGCGAGATCCGCGACGGCGACGGACGTGGCGAGCGTGAGGGCGAGCGGTAGGCGACGCCGCGCTTCCGCTCGATCAGGAAGGCCACAAGCGCCCGCGAGCCGCCGTCACCGTGCGGCGTCCCTCGATTGCCCAAACGCCTCGTTCTCGATCCTGTCACCGACGCGTATGCCGAGCTTCGCCGTCAGGCCGCCCTGCAGCTCGATGGTGGCCTTGACCACGCCGCCGCTGGAGATGTGTGCGAGGCTCTCCGGCACGGTGTTCTCGGCGATGCTGTGGATGGTGCCGTCCGCGTTCACGAACAGCATGTCCTCGGGGATCGGGCAGTTCTCCATCCACATCTCGCTCTGCTGCGGGTAGGGCCAGATGAACAGCATCCCGCCATCATCGGCGATGTGGGTGCGGAACATCAGCCCGACCTGCTGCTCGCGCGGCGTGCGCGCCACCTCAAGCGAGAAGAGGTGGCGGGCGCCTTCGCGCGAGACGATGGTCAGCGGCTGTTTCTGAAGCTCGGGTTGCGCCTGCGTCGGCTCCGACAGCAGGTCCTGGGACCGCGCCGCATCGGGTGCAGGTCCCGGGCTGGCCAGCGGGCCGAGCAGGGCCACCAGCAGCACGCGCCGTGGATCGGGCTTGATCATGGATCGGTCGGCTCCTCGAGGGCTTCGGCGGCCAGCTGCCGCACGACGTCGCGCACAGGACCCTCGCGCGGGGCATCACGCAAGGTGGTCAGCCAGTGCAGCGGCGGGTCGCGGCCCGCGGCACGCGGGTAATGCAGCGCGCGCAGCACCGCCTCGGCCGCGGCGGTGGCGCGCCCGGGGATCGGAATGCGGTTCAGGGTCGCCCAGACGCAGGCCCAGCAGCGTCCGGTCGAGTATGGGTTGTAGCCGCCGCCGCCGCTGACGATCAGCGGGATCCCGGCCGCCGCGGCGAAGCCGAGCAGCCGGGCCGCGACCTCGGCATGCGCGTTGTTGGACAGCGACAGGCGCGAAAGCGGATCCTCTTCCAGCGCGTCCGCACCGCACTGCAGGAAGATCGCCTGCGGCCGGTGCGTCTGCAGCAGCGGCAGCACCGCCTGCTCGACGAGCACCCGCATCTCGCTGTCGTTGAGCCCGGCCGGAACCGGAAGATTGCGCGCGCCGCCGGCACGGTCGTCGGCGAGCCCGCTGCCGCGGGGATCGGCCCCCAGCTCGCGCCTGCGCAGCGGCCAGCGCATCGCCTCGTGGATGCTGACGGTGAACACCAGCGGGTCGTCGGCGAAGGCGTCCTGAACCCCGTCGCCGTGATGCGCGTCGATGTCGATATAGAAGATCCGCCGCCACCCGTGGTCGCGCCAGAGCATCAGCGCCAGCACGATGTCGTTCAGGTAGCAGAATCCGGCGGCCCGATCCGGTCGTCCGTGATGCGTGCCGCCGCCCGGACAATGCACGACGCGGGCCGCGCCGGAAGCGGTCAGCCGCGCCGCCAGCATCATGCCGCCGGCGCCGATCATCGGACGACGATACACTTCCGGGTAGACCGGGTTGTCGCCCACACCGAGGCGGAAGCGCGTGCGCACCGCCTCGCTCACCGCCTGCTCGCGCTCGGCTGCGTGCAGCGCCTCGAGATAGGCCGGGTCGTGGAACCGCAGCACCTCGTGCGGCTCGGCCATCGGCGCATCGCGGTAGGCCTCGTCGTCGAGCCAGCCCATGCTGCGGCACAGGTCCGTGGCCACGCTGACCCGCGGGATGGAGAGAGGGTGCAACCGGCCGAACGAGGAATGCCGGTAGATCTCGCTGCCGATGTAGAGCGGCCTCAGCGCAGGAATGGGTTGCTCCTGCGTTCGTCGCCGATCCGCGTCGCCGGACCGTGGCCGGGCATCACGACGACCTCGTCGCCGAGCGGCAGCAGTTTCTCCTTGATGGAGCGGATCAACAGCGGGGCGTCGCCGCCGGGCAGGTCGGTGCGGCCGACGGAGCCGGCGAACAAGGTGTCACCGCCGATCAGCAGCCCCGCCGCGCGGTCGAAGAACGCGACATGGCCGGGCGTGTGGCCGGGCACCGACAGCACCTCGAGCCGTCGGCCCGCGAGCTCCAGCACCTCGCCGTGCTCGAGATAGCGGTCGGGCACCGCGTCGCGCATCCCGCTCACACCGAACAGGCGTGCCTGCTCGGCGATGCCGCCGAGCAGGAAGCCGTCGCGCCGGTCCGGACCGATCACCGGCACGGGAGTTCCGTCCGGCCGCGCCGGCAGCGCCTCGCGAAGCTCCTCGACGCCGCCGGCGTGATCCAGATGACCGTGGGTCAGCAGGATCGCCTCCACCGCGATCCCGATCGCCGCGATCCGCGCCAGGATCGTCGGCACGTCGCCGCCCGGGTCGTTGACGACGCCGCGTCGGCTGTCCGGGTCCCACAGGATCGAGCAGTTCTGCTGGAACGGGGTGACGATGACGGTGTCCAGCTTCGGAGGCTGCGGCGGCGACACGGACGGCATGCTCGGGCGATCCCTCTGCGATGATCTGCGTTACATGGTGCGCGACGATCCGGGTGGTCCCGGCCGAGCGTAACGTGGGAGCGGTGTCAGGCGATGCACATCACCGGAGAACGTCGGATCCCGGCCCCGCGGGAACGGGTCTGGCGCTGCCTGACGGACCGGCGGGTGCTGCAGGATTGCGCACCGGGCAGCAGCATCGAGCCGGACGGCGACGGCCTGATCCTGTCGAGCGCCGGGATAGGCTCGGTGCGGGCGCAGCCCAGCATACGCGAGCCGTTCACCACGCTCGGCTGGCGCATCGACCCCGGCGGACCGGCGACCCAGATGATCCTGGTGCGCCTGGCCGAACAGGGCGTGTTCACCTTGCTGGCCTACGAGCTCTCCCTGGCCGACCCTGACGGCACCGACTCTCCCGTACGCACCGCGAACCTGCGCGCGCGGATCGATCAGGCGCTGGAGCGGCTGGTGCACACCGTCGCCGGAACCGGCGAGATCGGTGCGGGAGGGATCGCCGGCGCGGTGCAGGCGGCCACCGATCCGTCGTCGCAGCCGAACGCCAGCCTGCGCCCGGCTGCCGCCGCCGGACCGGGCATGGCGGAGACGATGGCGCGCCTGATGAACCCCACGGTGATCGGCGGCGTGCTGTTCCTGATCGTGCTGCTGTTCATGGTCGGGCTGCTGTGACGCCCGCGTCGCCGATGCTCGACGTCCTGACGCACGCGCTGTCCTGGCACGACGCCGGCGACGCGGTGGCGCTCGCCACGGTGACCGAGACCTGGGGCAGCGCTCCCTGCCCGGTCGGCAGCATGATGGCGGTGAGCCGTGCCGGCCGCATCGAGGGCTCGGTCAGCGGCGGCTGCGTCGAGGCCGCGGTGATGCAGGCCGCTCAGGAGGCGATCGAGAACGGCTTGCCGCGACTGCTGTCGTTCACCGTCAGCGACGGCAGCGCCTGGTCCGTCGGGCTCGCCTGCGGCGGCTCGATCGCCGTGCTGGTCGAGGCGCTGCGTTCCGAATGAGCCTTCCCTGACACCCTCGCTGCTGCGCGCCCTGGTGCAGGCGCGCGAGGCGCGACGCACCGCGATCCTGCTCAAGCGGCTCGCCGACGCCAGCCAGCGCCTGCTGATCGAGGCCGACGGCAGGCTCGAGCCGGTCGACCCCGCGCTCGACCCGGCGCTGCACGAGGCGGCCGTGCGGGCGGCGCGCTCCGGGCGCAGCAGCGTCGTCCGGAGCAACGGAGAGGCGTGGTTCGTGCAGGCGCACGCGCCGCGCACACGCCTGATCCTGGTCGGTGCGGTGCATGTCGCCCAGGCGCTGGCGCCGCTCGCCGCCACGCTCGGCATGGCGGTCACCGTGGTCGACCCCAGGAGCGGCTTCGCAACCGTCGAGCGCTTCCCCGGCGTGGCCCTGATCGACCAGTGGCCGGAGCAGGCCTTCAGCACCCTGGAGCTCGACCGGCACAGCGCCGTCGTCACGCTCAGCCACGAGGCCCGGCTGGATGATCCGGCGCTGCACGCGGCACTCTCGGGGCCGGCGTTCTATGTCGGCGCGCTGGGTTCGCGCAGGACCCAGGCGGCGCGGCGCGACAGGCTGGCGCAGCGCGGTCACGACGACGCGGCGCTGGCGCGCCTGCACGGTCCGGTGGGACTCGCCATCGGCGCAGTAGGACCGGAGGAGATCGCGCTGGCGATCATCGCCGAGATCGTTGCGGTCCGACGCGGGGCGGCGCGACCCGGCGCCACGGCATGAAGCCGGTCGCGCTGGTGCTGGCGGCCGGCGCCTCGCATCGTGCCGGCATGGCCAACAAGCTGCTGGCGCGCGATGCCGCCGGACGATGCATGGTCACGCGAAGTGTCGAGGCGGCGCTGCGCAGCCGGGCTGCGTCGGTGCTCGTGGTGCTCGGCCATCAGGCGGCCGAGGTCGCCGAGGCGATGCGCGACGATGGGCTGCATCCGGATGCCGAGGGTCAGCAGGGCCGCCTGCGCCTGATCCGTGCGCCTGACCATGCGGCGGGCCTGTCCGCCAGCCTGCGCTGCGGCATAGCCCTCGCCCGCGAGGGCGGCGCGCCGGCGGCGCTGGTGTGCCTCGGCGACATGCCGCTGGTGCGCACGGCGACGCTCGACCGGCTGATCGCAGCACTCGGCGACGACGTGCGGGCGCTGGCCTGGGTGCCGACGCTCCGCGGCCGGCGCGGCAACCCGGTGCTCTGGCGCAGCACCCTGTTCGACCCGTTGCTGACGCTGTCGGGCGACCGGGGCGGCCGTCCGCTGCTGGCACGGCATGACGCGGGCGTGCGCGAGGTGCCGGTGGATGATCCAGGCGTGCTCGAGGACTTCGACACCCCGGATCGGCTGAGGCACTTCGCGACGCTGGCACACGAGGCAGTCCCGCCGCCGGCACCGGTTGACCCACTCGCCGGCGTCGACCAGAAAATCAATCGCACCCAGGAAAGAGCGACGCCATGAGCAAGATCGTCCGCACCGAGCCGAGCCCCGTCCTGTCGAAGGCGGTCGAGTATCACGGCTTCATCTTCACCCAGGGCATGGTCGCGCGCGACCTGGACGGCGACGTGCGCGAGCAGACCCGCGACGTCCTGGAGCAGCTCGACATCCTGCTCGAGCAGCACGGCACCGACAAGACGCGCCTGCTGCAGGCGCAGATCTGGCTCAAGCACATCGGCGACCGCGATGCGCTGAACGCGCTGTGGTCGGCCTGGCTGCCGCCGGACGGGGCACCGGCGCGCGCCTGCGTGCAGGCAGTGCTTGCCGACCCGCGCATGCTGGTCGAGATCATGCTGATCACGACTAAATGATCGGCGGTGCGACGCAACACCATCGAGCTGTTGCCGCATTTTTGCAACGCCTCGCGGTTTTTTCGACAGGCACGGCGCGCGGAAGCTGCAATCCTGCATCACTCTTTCTCAATTGGCTATCGCAGTCGCGAGAAAGAGCCGCCGATAGGAAACATGTCCCAAAACCCGCGCCGGCACATCGGTCGGTTTGTGTTATTTAATCGCGCGGGATGGAGGGCGGCGTCTTCATCTTGTCAGGGTTGCAACCACGTTGCTACCAGCGCTTCACGACAGAGTGAGGCGAAGGGTGATGCGGCTAACGAGGCTCACGGGATCGACCAGCGTAATCGTGGCCTTGACAGCCGCCTTCAGCCTTCAAGGCCCGCAGGGACACGCGAGCGCACAGCGTCATCATCGCGCGCACGCGTTCCATGTCGCTTCCGCGCCGAGGGTGATCCAGTGCGTCGCCTTCGCGCGCTCGGCGTCCGACGTGGCGCTGCCGGGCAACGCGGTGAACTGGTGGCAGAACGCCGAGGGGATCTATGCCCGCGGCACCGCGCCGGAGGTCGGCAGCGTGCTGAACTTCCGCGCCAACAGCCGCATGCGCCTCGGCCACGTCGCCGTGGTGACGCAGGTCGTCGACAGCCGCACCATCCAGATCGATCAATCGCATTGGCACGCCAACGGGATCAGCCGTGACGTCTCGGTGATCGACGTGTCCAAGAACAAAGACTGGAGCGCGGTGCGTGTTGCCATCGGCCGCGCCGGCACGTTCGGCAGCATCTATCCCACCTTCGGCTTCATCTATTCGCGCGCCGACCGCAGCGGGCGCATCGTGACCGCGCGCGGCGAGGCGGCACCACGAGCGACCGGCGACGTCGCCCCGGTCGACCTGCGTGGCGGCGACCTCGGCGGCGAGGCGGAAGTCGCCGAAGCGCCTGCCGCAAGCCCGGGGCTGGTCACCGACGACGCGCCCAACCGCAGCCTTCGCTGAGCTCAGGGGCGTCCCGCCCGATGATACGGATGCCCGGCGGTGATCGAGCGGGCACGGTATAGCTGCTCGGCGAGCAGGACGCGCGCCAGCATGTGCGGCCAGGTCAGCGTCCCCAGCGAGAGGCTGCGGTCGGCACGGCGCAATACCACCTGGTCGAGCCCCTCGGCTCCGCCGATGACGAAGCAGAGCGGCTTCGACCTGGCGAGCCATTCCTGCAGCAGCACCGCCAGCTCGAGACTGCCAGGGCGCTCGCCATCCTCGTCGAGCGCCACCAGGAACGGATCCGGCGGCAGCGCCGCCAGCAGCGACTGCCCCTCGCGCCGCCTGAGCTCGCCCGCGGCGCCGCGGGCTTCGGCCAGCTCCGTAAGTTCCAGGGGCGGGCGCAGTCGCTTGGCGTAGCGGTCGAACAACTCGCGCTCGGGGCCCTGCTTCCCTCGCCCGATCGCGAGCAGCCGCAACGGCTCAGACCTGCGTCACGTCGCCGGGCTGCTCCTGCTCCGCCTCGGGAAGCTCGTCCAGCTCCGCACCCCACATGCGCTCGAGCGCGTACAGGGCGCGCGCCTCGCGCTTGAACAGGTGGACGATGACGTCGCCGGCGTCGATTTTTTTTTTTTATGATACGGCGTCCACCTAGATCTTCACCCGCTTCAGCCCCGCCTCGCCCAGCTTCTGCTCCAGATGCGTCGCCATGGCGCTGATCTGCCGGTCGGCGAGCCCGGTGGCGATCACCATGCGGTCGGTGAAGGCGGCACGGCCGGCCAAGTCCAGCACGACGACGTTCTCGGCCTTGTCGTCCTCCAGGCTGGTCACGATCACGCCCTGGATGCGGTCCAACACCGACGGCTCGGCGGGCTTGGGCTTGCGCGGCGCGCGCGGCTTCGGGCCCGCCGCAGCGGCTTTCTTGCGCGGCGTGCCCGGGGCCTTGGCCGCCTCCTGCAGCGTGGTCACCGGTTTGGGCGACCTGCGCTTGGCGGGCGGCTTGGC
>CAXTNV010000136.1:0-4992 GCA_964245755.1 uncultured Acetobacteraceae bacterium
GCAGCGCCGCCGCGGGCCCCGGGGGGCGCCGGTCCTTCGGGGCGATCTCGCCGAGTGCCGCGGCGATCGCCGCGGCGCGCCGCTCGCCCTGCTGCAGCGCCTGGCGCGCGCCGGCCAGGGCTGCCTCCTCCTCCGGCTGCGGCGCCAGTGCTGAGAGATCGTGCACCGACTGGCGCAGCCAGTCCTCCTCGCGCGCGGCTTCCTCGAGCCGCGCGCGCGCCGCAGCGAGTGCCGCGGGCGCCTCGATCCAGACGCGGTAGTGCCCGGCCGCCGCAGCGCGCGCCGCGGGGGGAGTGCCGAATGCGTCGAGCAGATCGAGATGCGTCGCGGGATCGGCCAGTCCCATCTGCTCGTGCTGACCCTGAATCTCGACCAGAAGTGCCGCGGCACGCCGCATCAGCCCGACCCCGATCGGCTGGTCGTTGAGATAGGCGCGCGACCGCCCGTCCGGGGTGAGGATCCGACGCAGCACGATCGGCTCGCCAGCCTCCTGGTCGGAGAGGACGATGCCCTGGGCGCCGAGCAGCGCGTGCAGCGGATGGATGGCCGGGATGTCGAAGCAGGCGGTGACCGAAGCCTGCCCGGCGCCCGGCCGCACCAGCGACGCGGCGGCGCGCTCGCCGAGCGCCAGCCCCAGGCTGTCGAGCAGGATCGACTTGCCGGCCCCGGTCTCGCCGGTGAGCACGGTCAGGCCGGGATGCAGCACCAGATCAAGCTTGTCGATCAGCACCACGTCGCGGATCGAGAGCAGGGTCAGCATCAGCCCGGCATAGAGGATCGGCGACGCGGTGCGCTAGAGCAATACTCTAGAACACCGAGTGCCAGGCGCGGCTGAGCAGGCCGGGACCCTGGCCGCCCTTGGGGGCGGTGTCGGAGACCACCGGCTGATCGCGGCTGGTGCCGGGTGGCGGCGTGTTGGCGGCGAGCGCGTGGGCGCCGCGCAGGTCGGCGTAGCTGTTCTGGTACCAGGGGCTGCCGGGATAGTTGTAGCCGAGCACCGAGGCGGTGCGGCGAGCCTGGTCGGTCATTCCCAGCTTCAAGTAGATCTCGACCAGTCGCGACAGCGCCTCCGCGGTGTGATTGGTGGTCTGGAAGTCCTGCACCACCCGCTGGTAGCGGTTGATCGCCGCCTCGTAGTAGCGCTGCTTCTCGTAGTACCGGCCGATCAGCATCTCCTTGCCGGCGATGTGGTCGCGGCAGAGATCGATCTTCAGGCGCGCGTCACGGGCGTAGGCGCTGTCCGGGAAGCGGGTGACGACGTCCTGCAGCGCCGCCATCGCCTCGATCGTGCCCTGCTGGTCGCGCTGGATGTCGGCGATCTGCTCGTAGTAGCACAGCGAGCGCAGGTAGTAGGCGTAGGCGGCGTCCTTGCTGGTGGGATGCAGCTGCAGGAAGCGGTCGAGCTGGGCGATCGCGTCGGCGTAGCCGTTCTGCAGGTAGAGGGCGTAGCCCTCCATAAGCTGCGCGTTCGAGGTCCAGGCGGAATAGGGGTAATTCTGCTGGATCGCGTCGAACTGCGTCGAGGCCAGCTTGTACCGCCCGCTGTGCAGCGCATCGACGCCGTTGTTGTACAGGGTCTCCGGCGTCTCGTTGGGCTGGATCGGCTTGATCTCGTCCGCGTGCTTGCCGCCGGAGAACGGGTTGATCGAGTCCAGGGTAGAGCAGCCCGACAGCGCCAGCGCGACCGCGACCAGCGCCGTGGGTCGAATTCTGCTCAAGGACATTGCGGCTGCTCCATCGGGCCGCGCCTTATATCACGCCGCTGTTGGCGGTGAAGGGGCAGCCGGTCGGTGCGGTGCGGCGTCCCGCGCGTCAGGCGGCGAGGCTGCTTTCGCCGTTCAGCTCCTGGCCGCTGATCCGCCAGGCGCCGGGATCGTCGAGCAGGGCGCGGAGCAGGCGGTTGTTGAGCCCGTGTCCGGAGCGATGGCCGACGAACGAGCCGCGGATCGGGTGGCCGCCGAGCGAGAGGTCGCCGACCGCGTCCAGCATCTTGTGCCGCACGAACTCGTCGCCGCAACGCAGCCCGGCCGGATTCAGCACGGTTCCGTCATCGACCACGACCGCGTTGTCGAGCGATCCGCCGCGCGCCAGGCCGGCTTCCCGCAGCGCCTCGATCTCGTCGAGCATGGTGAAGGTGCGGCAGCGGGCCAGCTCGCGCCGGAACGCGTCGCGGGTCAGGACCATGCCGTAGGACTGCCGACCGATGATGCGCGCCGGGAACTCGATCGAAAGCTTCAGGCTCAGGCCGGCGGCCGGGGAGGGGTGGAACTCGGCGAAAGCTCGGCCGTCCTCGACGCGGACCCGCCTGGTCACCTCGATCATGCGGCGCGGCGCCCGCTGTTCGGCACGACCGGCGCAGTCGATCAGGAACATGAACGGCGCCGAGGACCCGTCCAGCGCGGGGATCTCGGGTCCGTCGACCTCGATCCGGGCGTTGTCGATGCCGCAGCCGGCCAGCGCCGCCATGAGATGCTCGATGGTGCCGACCCGCAGCCACGGGTCGGTCTGGTTCGCGACCACGGTGCAGAACCGCGTGTCGACCACCCGATCGAAACGAGCCGGAATCTCGATCCCGGCAAGCGAGGCGCCGAGATCGACGCGCTGGAACACGATGCCGCTATCGGCCTTGCCCGGGTGCAGGCTGAGCGTGATCTGGCGGCCGCTGTGCAGCCCGACGCCGGAGCAGGAGATCGAGTTGCGCAGCGTATGCTGCCGCGGCTCCCCGAAGCGCTGGGCGGCATCGCCGCCTACGATTTCGCTGACGCCAGCCTCGACACCCTCATGGTCGGCGTGGCTCCGGTGCGGAGCCTCGAGAGCAGCCAAGCCATGCATCGCGTTCCAACCTTTTTCGCTGCGTCGCCGCGCGAGACAGCGCATCGACCAGCCTCACCTCTAGGCGGGATCGCCGGAAGCCCGCCAGTCAAGCATTATTGCCTAGTATTTCCGCATAACCCTCTCGACTTGAAACTTTTCTCATTGCGGACACGCAACGGACAGGCGCCAAGCGAGACCGACCTGCCTGTCGCCGTGCCGCGGCGTCTCAGGATTGACGTCGCAGGAAGGCGGGAATGTCCAACCCGCTTTCCTCGCCGGTCGGACGCGTCGACGCCGCCGGTGCGGCAACCTGCTCGATCTGCGGCTCGACCCGACGAGGCTCAGCGCCCGGCAGATCGGCGGTGGCGAGCGGTGCCGCCCCACCGCGCCGCAACGCGCCGGTGACAATGCCGAACAGGCTGCGGCTCGATTGCGGCGCCGGCTCCGGCTGGGCCCGCGGCGGCTCGGAGAACAGGCCGGCGCGAGGCGAGGCGGTGCGCGCGCCGCCGGGAAGCTGGTGCGGCAGCGCGTTCGCCGGCGGCGCCTGCACCGGCGCGTGTTCCGGCGCACTCGCGGCGCGGGTGATGCTTTCCAGCCCCGCCCGCGGCGAGCCATAGCCCGAAGCAACGCCCTGCATAGCGGGCGCCGCGGCGGGCTGCAGCACCCAGCTCTCCATCGGCGCCGGCGCGGCCTGGCCCGGCGGCGGGGTCAGCACCGGCGCGCCGATCGGGCCCGTGGCGGCGACGCCCTTGCGGGCGCTGCGATTGCCGAATCCGGTCGGGGCGTGCGTGAGGCCGTAGCTCGGCGCCGGCTGGCTCGGCGGTGGCGACGCCTCCTGCAGGCGCTGGCGGTCGAGGTGCTGCGGAAGCGGGGTGTCGATGCCGGTAGCGACCACTGAGACACGGATGCGTCCGGTCAGGCCCTCGTCGATCGCCGAGCCGAAGATGATGTTGGCGTCTTCGGCGACCTCCTCGCGGATCCGGTTGGCGGCCTGGTCGACCTCGAACAGCGTCATGTCGTCGCCGCCGGTGATGTTGATCAGCAGGCCGCGCGCTCCCGCCATCGAGGTGTCCTCGAGCAGCGGGTTCGAGATCGCAGCCTCGGCGGCGCGTATCGCGCGGTTCTCGCCGTCACTCTCGCCGGTGCCCATCATCGCCTTGCCCATCTCGGCCATGACGGTGCGTATGTCGGCGAAGTCGAGATTGACCAGGCCGGGTGCCACCATCAGGTCGGTGACGCCGCGCACGCCCATGTAGAGGACGTGGTCGGCCATCTTGAACGCTTCCTTCCAGCCGGTGCGCTCGTTGGCCAGTCGGAACAGGTTCTGGTTCGGGATCACGATCAGCGTATCGACGAACTGCTGCAGCTCGGCGATCCCGGTTTCGGCGGCCTTGCTGCGCCGTATGCCCTCGAAGGTGAACGGCTTGGTGACCACGCCCACGGTCAGGATGCCGCGCTCGCGCGCCATCCTGGCGATCACCGGCGCCGCTCCGGTTCCGGTGCCGCCGCCCATGCCGGCGGTGATGAACACCATGTGCGCGCCGTCGAGGTGGCGGGCGAGCTCGTCGGCGGCCTCCTCTGCGGCGGCACGTCCGATCTCCGGCTTGGCGCCGGCGCCCAGTCCCTGCGTCAGGTGCGGGCCGAGCTGGATGCGCCGGTCGGCACGGCTGTGGGTGAGCTGCTGCGCATCGGTGTTGGCGACGACGAACTCCACCCCCTGCAGCTGCAGCTGGATCATGTTGTCGACGGCGTTGGTGCCGCCGCCGCCCACGCCGATCACCGTGATCCGGGGCGTGAAGTCGGAATAGGTCTGCTGCGGCAGGGTGAGATTGAGGGTCATGGCAGGCGTCTCTCCGGCTTGAGGCCCCCTTGGGAGGGGCAGTGTAAGAAGGGCTCCGTGTCCGGTCACCCGATTCCGACCGTTTCGTTGTAACAAGCTGTTTCAGTTCTGCGCATCAGACACGCTCGCGCAGGAAATCGATCATCCGCCGCATCAGGCCGGCGGGCCTGGGCTCGCTCAGGTCGAGGTCGTGCAGGGTGTGCCCGGCACCGGCGGCCCAGGCGAGCAGCCCGCTGGCGGTGGCGAAGGCGGGGCCGGCGGCATCCGGCGGCAGGCCGCGTAGTCCGGTCGGACGGCCGAGGCGCACCTGCCGGTTGAGCACGCGTGCGGCCATGCGC
>CAXTNV010000136.1:5002-8953 GCA_964245755.1 uncultured Acetobacteraceae bacterium
GACCGCCTATGACGTCGACACCGCCAAGCTGCTCCTCACGCAGGAGGTGCGCTTGTCGCGATCGCTGGGCACCGGCAGTTCGTGGGTCGTCGGCTTCACGCTGCTGCGCAACCGGGATTCGGAACAGCGCTCGCGGGGCGTGGTGGGCGGTGAGCCTGTGACCCCTCGAAGGTGCGTGTCATAACGGATCGGACCGTGGAGACCTGTGGCACCCGATATCGGGGTGGGGGGGGGCGCCGCCGGGCGGGGCGCCGACGCTGCCGACGCCGGCCGCTTGCAGCCGGTCGCGCACCAGCTCGAAGGTCTCCTCCAGCCGCGGACGGATCACCGCCACCACCTTGGCCCGCGACATGCGGGCGAAACGATGCTCCTCCTCGCCGATCAGCTGCACCTGCAGCATCTCTCGCTCGTCCTCCGACGTGACCTCGGTGTTGCCGTGCATCACCTTGAGCCGCTCGGCGCTGCCCAGCGGCGTCGACAGCACGCCCGCGATGTCCTTGGTGACGTGCAGGCCGCCGACCGGCAGCTGCCCGGTGTAGAGCAGCTGGTTCTCGGCGAAGACGGCGAGCTGGGTGGTGCCCCCGCCCATGTCGATCACGGTGGCGCCGAGCTCGCGCTCGTCGTCCACCAGCACCGACAGGCCGGACGCGAAGGGAGCGGCGACCATCTCGGTGACGCCGAGGTCGCAGCGCGCGATCACCGCGGTGAGATTGCGCAGCGACATCGAGGTGGCGTCGATCACGTGCAGCCTGGCCGAGAGCTGGTCGCAGTGATGGCCGCGTGGATCCTCGACGCCGCCTACCTCGTCGACGGAGAAGTTGAGCGGCAGCGCGTGGATCACGTCGCGGCCGTCGCTGGCGGCGCGGGCGCGTCCCTCGTTGACCAGGCGCCGTATGTCGGCGTCGCCCACCGCGCGGCCGCCGATCGGCCAGCGCACGTTGAACAGCCGGCTCTCCGGCTGGCCGCAGGTCAGGCTGACGGTTACCGCGTGCAGGTGGTGGTCGGCGGCTTCCTCGGCCTGTCCGACAGCTGCGCGTATCGCGCGCTCGGCCTCGCGCAGGTCGGTGATGCCGCCCAGCCGCACCCCGCGCGAGCGCTGCCAGCCGCAGCCCATGACGCGCAGCGTGCCGTCGGCCTCGCCGCGGCCGATCAGACAGGTGATCTTGCTGGTGCCGATGTCGAGCACGCCGAACACGCCCGGGCGCCAGCTGCGCCGCGGCCCCCGGCTTTCCGGCGGCGGCAGCGCCAGCGCACGCTGCGGCGAGCCGGCCAGCGTCAGGGAGCCGCCGGCGGTCCCGTCGGTGAGCAGTGCCGCCGGCGCGGACCCCCTGCGCGCGCGGCGTATCACCCGCTTGCGCGCCGCGGGCGCTTCCTGCTCCTGGGGCGCGACCTCCGTCAGCGCCTGCGGATCCGGCGGCGGCAGCCTGCGCAACAGCTCGTTCATGCCGGTCCTCCGCGCGGTGCGGCCGGCGAAGCAGGCGCCGGGTCCTGATCGCGCCCAAGACCGAGTCCGGTCGCCGGCGCGGTCGCCGGCGGCGCCGACGGTGGCCGCGGCCGCACCACCAGCCGGTCCGGCAGGCGCATGTCGATGTCGGCCAGCGGCCGTTCCAGCAGGTGCATGTCGTCCTCGAGCCCGGCCAGCCGGTGCAGCGCCGGCAGCTCCGCCCCTTCAGGCAGCAGCACGTCGGCGCCGCTGCGCAGGGTCAGGTTCCAGCGGCGCTGGCCGATGCGCACCGAGGCGGCAACCTGCCTGCGCACGTCCGGCTCGCTCTGCAGCGCATCGATCAGGGCGGTCGCGGCGCGCGGCGCGCCGGTGCCGACCACCAGCGGCAGCTGCGCGAACGCCTCAGCGTCCTTGGGGCTCAGCTTGCGCACGTCCTCGCCCCGGCCGACGCCCGGGCTCGCGACCACCTGGCCGTCGCGGTCGATCAGCACGAAGCGCCCGGCGTTCTGCCAGACCGCGAAAGGCCGACGCTCGCTGATCCGCACCAGCACGGTGCCGGGCAGCCGGCGCTCGACCACCGAATGCTCGACGAAGGCGAGCCGGTCGATGCGCCGACGCGCGGCATCGAGCGAGAAGCCGAGCAGCGGGTCGCCTCGCGAGATCCCGAGTGCCGCCGTCACCTGGCTCTCGGGCGTCATGTTGCGCCCCTCGACGACGATGTCGTCGACGCGCAGGCCGGCGGCGCGCCCGATCTCGGCGCGGATCGGCGCGAAGCCGCGTTCCGTGCGCATCGCCAGGCCCAGGTGCAGGCCGAACCCCGCCACCGCCAGGAGCGCCAGGCCGGCCAGCACCGGACGCACGCGGTGCCGCTGCCGGCGCGCGAAGATGTGCAGCCGCGACGGGCGGTCCATCGGCGTGGTGCGTCGGATCGGCCGGCTCAGACGCGGCATGCGGCGTTCTCCACCATCCAGGCGCAGAGCGACGGGAAGTCCATGCCGTTGGCTGCGGCCTGTTCGGGAAGCAGCGAGGTCGGCGTCAGGCCGGGCTGGGTGTTGACCTCCAGGAGCACCAGCCGCCCTGGGCCGTGGCCGCACGTGGTGTCGTCGTAGCGGAAGTCGGCGCGCGTCGCGCCGCGGCAGCCGAGTGCCCGGTGTGCCGCCAGTGCGACCGCGAGCGCCTCGGCGAAGGCCTGCGGGTGGATCTGCGCCGGCAGCACGTGCCGCGAGCCGCCGGCTGCGTATTTGGCGTCGTAGTCGTAGAAGCCGTGGCTGAGCTCCGGGTTGGGGGTGATGTCGGTGACGGTCAGGGCGCGCTCGCCGAGCACGCCGACGGTCAGCTCGCGTCCGGGAACGAACTCCTCGACCAGTGCGAGCGGCCCGTAGCGCCATTCGGCGGCGACCGCAGCGCGTTGGTTGGAGCCGGCCCGGATGATCGAGACGCCGACCGAGGAGCCCTCGTTCACCGGCTTGACCACGTAAGGCGGCGGCCGCGGATCGCCCGCGGCGAGCGCGTCGATCGCCACCGGACCGCCCTCGGCCACCGGCAGGCCGGCGGCGGCGAACACCGCGCGCGCCGCCTGCTTGTCCATCGCCATCGCCGAGGCGCGCACGCCGCTGTGGGTGTATGGGATGTCGAGCCAGTCCAGCACGCCCTGGATCGCGCCGTCCTCGCCGAAGCGGCCGTGCAGGGCGTTGAACACCACGTCGGGCCGGTCCGCGTGCAGGGCATCGAGCGTCACGCGCAGGTCCGGGCCGGCATCGATGCCGCGGGCGTCGTAGCCGGCCCGGCGCAGCGCCTGCAGCACCTGCCTGCCGCTCGACAGGCTGACCTCGCGCTCGGCCGACAGGCCGCCCATCAGCACGGTGACCTTGCTCCGACGCATCGTCATCCGGCCGGCTCCGTCGCGAGCGGGTGCGGCCGGCCGACGCGCTTGATCTCCCAGACGAGGTCGATGCCGCAATCGGCCAGCACGCGCGCGCGCACCTGCTCGCCGAGCGCCTCCAGCTCGGCGGCCCTGGCGCCGCCGGTGTTGAGCAGGAAATTGCAGTGCTTCTCGCTGACCTGCGCACCGCCGAGCCGCAGGCCGCGGCAACCGGCGGCATCGATCAGCTCCCAGGCACGACGGTCGCTTTCCTGCGGCGTCGGATTGCGGAAGGTCGAGCCGCCGGTGCGGGACCGTGTCGGCTGCGCCGCCTCGCGCGCCGCGCGGACCGCAGCGAGGCGGCCGGCGATCAGGCCGGGTTCCCCGGGCGCTGCGCGCAGCCGCGCGCGCACCACCACGGCGCCGTCCGGCAGCGCGCTGCGCCGGTAGCCGAGGCCGAGCCCGGCGGCGGGCAGCCGGAGCAGGTCGCCGCCGCGGGTGACGATCTCCGCCCAGTCCAGCACGTCGGCGATCTCGACGCCGTAGGCGCCCGCGTTCATCGCCACCGCGCCACCGATCGAGCCCGGGATGCCGGCCAGGAATTCGAGGCCGCCCAGTGCAGCACCGGCAGCGTGCTCGGCGACCG
>CAXTNV010000137.1:0-2938 GCA_964245755.1 uncultured Acetobacteraceae bacterium
GAGCAAGACGGGCGCGGGCGACTGGCAGAGCGCGGGACTCTTCCAGAACTCGCGCGGATTGATCGTCACCGGGCTGACGCCGGGGACGAGCTACACCTTCCAGGTGCGCGCGGTCGGCGGCAGCACGGGCCAGAGCGAGTGGAGCAATCCCGTCGGCCACATGAGCCTCTGATAGCAACCAAGGATTCCCGCATGTCCGACGAAGAAAAAACTCACCTGCGCCTGGAGACGGCCCACGTCCTCTTCATGGACATCGTCGGCTACTCGAAGCTGCTCGTGGACGAACAGCGCGAGGCCCAGCACGAACTCAACGCGCTCGTGCATCGCACCGAGGCGGCGCGGGAAGCCGCGGCCGCGGGCAAGCTCATCCGCCTGCCCACCGGCGCTGGCATGGCCCTGGTGTTCACCAACGACCTGGAAGCGCCCGCCGAGTGCGCGCTCCAGATCAGCCAGGCACTCCGCGCACAGCCCGGTCTGCCCTTGCGCATGGGCATCCACTCGGGCCCCGTGCAGCACGTCGTGGACGTGAACGGGCGCGAGAACATCGCCGGGGCGGGCATCAACATCGCCCAGCGGGTCATGGACTGCGGCGACGCCGGGCACATCCTGGTGTCCCGGCGCGTGGCCGACGACCTGGCTACCTCGCGCCGCTGGCAGCCGCTGTTGCACGAACTGGGTGAGGCCGAGGTCAAGCACGGCGTGGTCGTGAGCCTCTTCAACCTCTACGCCGAAGCCACCGGCAACCCCGCGCCGCCGGCTCGCTTCGCCGTCGTCAAGGGCCCCGCCGCGCGCCCGCCCGCGTGGGGCCCCTGGGCGGGCTGCGCGCCAGCAGCGGGCCGGCGGCGGCCCAGGACGCGTCCGGCCTCTCGCTCGCCGGAACCTGGATGCGGGCGCTGGCGACCGGAATGCCGGCCGCCGGCTACTTCACGCTGCGCAACGACTCGCCCGCGACCGTGCAGCTGGTCGGCGCCTCCTCCCCCGCCTGCGGCAGCCTGACCCTGCACCAGACGCTCCGCGAGCACGCCATGAGCGCCATGAGCGGCCTGGATCCGGACAATGGCCGCGGCGGCTCCGCGGCGGCCATGCCGGGTATGACCACCATGCAGCCGGTCGCCGGGGTCCCGGTTCCCGGGCACGGCGCGGCACAGTTCGCGCCGGGCGGCTACCACCTGATGTGCGAGCATCCAACGCCGGCGCTGCAGGCGGGTCGCAGCATCACGGTGACGCTGCGCTTCGCCGACGGCCGGTCGCTGCGGGCGGCGTTCCCGGTGCGAAGCGCCCGCGGCGGCTAGGGCCGGTGCGATCCGGCATCTCGCCTGGCGGCTCCGGGGCGGCGCTCCAGCCCGCCACCGGCACCCGGCGCGGCACGGCGCGCGCGGTGGTCCAGGTCGCCAGCGGCAATTTCCTCGAGATGTACGACTTCATGGTGTTCGGCTACTACGCCCGCGCCATCGCCGGCAGCTTCTTTCCCGCCGGCAGCGCCTTCGCTTCGCTGCTGCTGTCGCTGATGACCTTCGGCGCCGGCTTCCTGATGCGCCCGCTCGGTGCCCTGCTGCTCGGCGCCTATGTCGACCGGATGGGCCGCCGGCGCGGCCTGCTGCTGACCCTGAGTCTGATGTCGGTGGGCACGCTGCTGCTCGCCTGCGTGCCGGGCTACGCGACGCTCGGGCTGGCGGCGCCGCTGCTGGTGCTGGCCGGGCGGCTGATCCAGGGCTTCTCCGCCGGCGCCGAGCTGGGTTCCAGCTCGGTCTACCTGTCGGAGATCGCCGCACCCGGACGCACCGGGCTGCTGGTGTCGTTCCAGTCGGCGAGCCAGCAGGTCGCGGTGGTGCTGGTGTCGCTGATCGGCGTCGGGCTCGCCGCGTTGCTGACGGCCAGGCAGATGCAGCAGTGGGGCTGGCGCCTGCCGCTGTTGATCGGCTGCTCCATCGTGCCGCTGCTTCTGGTGCTGCGGCGCTCGCTGCGCGAAAGTGCGAGCTTCGCTGCCCAGCCCGACCATCCGGACCTGCGCGAGGTGACCCGGACGCTTGCCGCGAACTGGCGGGTGGTGGGCCTGGGCATGCTGCTGGTGGTGATGACCACGAGCTCGTTCTACGTGATCACCGCCTACACCCCGACCTTCGGCAGCGTCGTGCTGCACCTGTCGAGCCGCGCCGCCCTGCTGGTGACGCTGTGCGTCGGCCTGTCGAACCTGGTCTGGCTGCCGGCGTTCGGCGCGCTGTCGGATCGCATCGGGCGGGTGCCGATCCTGGTGGCGGCGACGCTGGCGATGATCGCGACGGCCTATCCGGCAATGCTCTGGCTCACGCTCGCGCCCTCCTTCGACCGGCTGCTGCTGGTGGAGCTGTGGCTGTCGCTGCTGTACGGCGCCTACAACGGCGCAATGGTGGTGTATCTGACCGAGCTGGTGCCGGCGCGGGTGCGCGGCTCGGGCTTCAGCCTCGCCTACAGCCTCGCCACCTGCGTCGGCGGCCTGACGCCCGCGATCTGCACCGTGCTGATACACGTCACCGGCGACCGTGCGATGCCGGGCGCCTGGCTGACCTTCGCCGCCGGCTGCGGCCTGGGCGCGGCGCTGCTGTCGCGGCGCCGCCGGCTCCGGGGCATTCCGGCAGCCGCATCGAGGGCGTGACCAGCGCGACCTGCGGCACGGCCGCGGCCCGGTCTGCGCTCCGCCGCGACTGCCGCCCAGTGGTCACCGTGCAACGCCCCACATGAGGCGCAGACGCGGTGCGGAGGCGACCCAGCGTCGGCGTTGGCGGGCCTGTCGATGGCGGCAAGGCGCCGCGTGACGTCCTGGCGGCTGACGGGGACGGCGAGCGGAGACAGTATGTCGCTGGAGCTCAGGGTTGACCCGCGGCGTGCGCCGAAACGCGCGCCAGCCGTTCGACGACCGAGCGGTATGCCTCCTCCGTGCGCGCCTCGTGCTTGAGGCTCG
>CAXTNV010000137.1:3038-8464 GCA_964245755.1 uncultured Acetobacteraceae bacterium
CGTTCGACGACCGAGCGGTATGCCTCCTCCGTGCGCGCCTCGTGCTTGAGGCTCGAACCGACGCTCGCCAGGAACGCGGCGAAGCCGTCCGCGCCGCCGAACGCCGTCAGGTCGGCGCCGCGCTGCGCCGCCTCTCGACCGCGCCTCGCGAGCAATGCCGCGAACCCGGCATCGAGCCGGACCACGTGGGCGCTCGTCAGTTCGGCGTCGAGCTGCAGCAGCTCCTTGCCGTGCGGGGTCGCGCTGATGATGCGAAAGAAGCCGAGATCCTTGGCCAGCAGGGTTGCCGCGATGTTCGCCGACAGCACGGCATCGGCAACCCAGGCCGCCTCCGCCCGAGCCAGCGCCTCGTCGACCAGCGACGACGCCAGCGCCTCGAACAGCGCGCGCTTGTCGGCGAAGCGAAGATACAGGGTCGCCCGCGCGATCCCGGCCTCGCGGGCGACGTCCGCCATGCTGGTTCGCTGCAGGCCATGGCGACCGAACAGCGTCAGCGCAGCGGCAAGCACGCGTCTCACACCTGGATCGGACATACTGGACACTCAACGTACTAGATGTCTAAATGGCCCGGTGGGCAAGGAGGTCGTCATGCTCGGCTCGGAACATGTGCTGGTGAGCGGTGGATCGGGATACATCGCGGGCTTCTGCATCGCCCAGCTGCTTCGCGAGGGTGCGCAGGTCACGACGACGGTCCGCGGCCTCACCCGCGAGGCCGAGCTTCGCACCGCGATCCGCAAGCTTGTGAAGGCCGACGAACGCCTCAGGGTCGTGGTCGCCGACCTCAACGCGGACAACGGCTGGCAGGAGGCATGTTCCGGCTGCTCCGGCGTGCTGCACGTCGCATCTCCCCTGCCGACGCGCAGCCCGAAGCAGGACGACGACCTGGTGCGGCCGGCCCGTGACGGCGCGCTTCGGGTGCTCGAGGCGGCTCGTGTCGCCGGCGTTCCGCGCGTGGTGATGACCTCGTCGACGGCCGCGATCACCTACGGCCACGGCGGACGATCGCGGCCGTTCACGGAGGCGGACTGGTCCGATCCGGGCGACCGCACCGACAGCTCCGCCTATGAGCGGTCGAAGATGATCGCGGAGCGCGCCGCCTGGGAGTGGCAGTCCCGCCGGGGCGGCGCGCCGCAACTCGTCACGGTCTGCCCGGGCGCGGTGATCGGTCCGGTGCTCGGCCGCGACTTCTCGGCTTCGCTCGACATCGTCAGGAGGCTGATGGACGGCTCGCTCCCCGGGCTGCCGGCCTTCGGCTGGCCGCTCGCCGATGTGCGCGACATCGCCGACCTGCATCTCCGGGCGCTGCGCGCGCCGCACGCCGCCGGCCAGCGCTTCATCGGCGCCGGACGGTTCTACTGGATGCAGGACATCGCGCGGGTGCTGCGAGAAGCCGTGCCCGAGGTGGCCGGCCGCGTGCCCAGGCGCCGCCTGCCGAGCTGGCTCGTGCGGCTGTCGTCGGTGGCGGACCCGGTCGTGCGCGGCCGGCTGTTCGAGCTCGACAAGGAGCGGCCGGTCTGCGCCGAGAAGGCGAAACGCGAGCTCGGCTGGGCGCCGCGTAGCAACGACGAGGCGATCATCGACACCGCACGCAGCCTGCTCGCCGAAGGCGTTCTCGAGCGTGCCCCGGCCTGATCACCGAACTCGTCCTCCGGCCGCGTGTCGCGCGGCGCAGGCTGGTTCCGCACCGACCGCGGTGCCCCGGAACTCGCTCGCCGCCCGGCCCGGGCATGAACCGGCCGGCCATCGGCGGCGCACCGTGCCCGTGACTGCCTCGACGGCACGCGGCGGCGGGAGCGGCATCGCTCACGCACCCGAACCCGCCGCGGGCGCTTCCGGAGGCGTCCGATCGCGGCCGGCCGCAGATCACGCGAGCATCGCCAGCACCTTGCCGCCGTAGCGTTCCAGTTTGGAGGCGCCCACGCCCTTGATGATGCCGAGGGCCGCGGCATCGCGCGGGTTGAGCGAGGCGATGTCGCGCAGCACGGAGTCGTGGAAGATCACGTAGGGCGGCACCGACTGTGTCCGCGCCTCCTGCTTGCGCCACTCGCGCAACGCCTCGAAACGATGCTGCGCCGACGGCTCCAGCGGCGCCGCGTCGCCGGCGGCGGCGGGCGCGTCGCGCGACGGCCGCGCCGCTGCCACGGTGTCGATCGGGTCGTCGCGCAACATCAGCTTCTCCTCGCCGCGCAGGATCGGCCGCGCCACCGCGTCGTTGAAGCAGAGCGTCGCGTAGTCGCCGTCGCCGGTGCGCAACGCGCCGCGCGAGACCAGCTGGCGGATCACGCTGCGCCAGAACCCCTCGGGACGGTCGCGGCCGATGCCGTACAGCGGCAGCTGGTCGTGGCGGTGCTTGGTCACCATCTCGGTGCTGCGGCCGCGCAATACCGAGACGATGTGCAGCGCGCCGAAGCGCTGCCCGGTGCGATAGATCGCGGACAACACCTTCTGCGCGGCGACGGTGCCGTCGAACGTCGCGATCGGATGGCGGCAGTTGTCGCAGTGGCCGCAGTCGCCGCCGAGTGTCTCGCCGAAGCAGGCCAGCAGGGCGCGGGTGCGGCATCCGGTGGTCTCGGTCAGCCCGATCATCGATTCGAGCCGCTGGCTCATCACCTGCTTCTGCGCCGTGCCCGCCTGCGACTGGTCTAGCCAGTGCCGGGCGCGGGCGATGTCCTCGCCGCCGTACAGCAGCAGCGTGTCGGCGCGCTCGCCGTCGCGGCCGGCCCGGCCGATCTGCTGGTAGTAGCCCTCCGGGCTGTCCGGCATGTCGAGATGCACCACGTGGCGGACGTCCGGGCGGTCGATGCCCATGCCGAAGGCGATCGTCGCCACCATCACCACCGCCTCGCCGGCGCGGAAGCGGGCCAGGGCGGCGCGCTTCTCCAGCGGCGAGATGCCTGCATGGAACACGATCGCCGGGAAGTCCCGGTCGCGCAGCGAGCGCGCGACCCGCTCGGTCTTGTTGCGGCTGCCGCAGTACACGATGGTGGCGCCGGTGGCGGTGCGATGCCGCTCCAGCAGGTCGGTGAGCTGGCGCAGCTCCCCGCCCTTCGGGCGCACCGCGATGTGCAGGTTGGGACGATGGAAGCTGGCCGCCAGCACCTCGGCGTCGGGCATCGCCAGGGCATGCAGGATGTCGGTGCGGGTGCGCGGGTCGGCGGTCGCGGTGAGCGCCACGCGCGGCACCCCGGGGAGCGCCTCCGGCAGCCGCGCGAGGGCACGGTATTCCGGCCGGAACTCGTGGCCCCAGGCCGAGACGCAGTGCGCCTCGTCGATGGCGATCACCGAGATCGCGACCTGTGCGAGCCGCTCCAGCATGCCTGACGACAGCAGGCGCTCCGGCGAGACGTAGAGCAGGTCGAGCCGCCCGGCGGCGAGCTGGTGGCGCACGCGCGACGCCTCGTCCGGATCGAGCTCGGAATGCAGCGCGGCGGCGTTGATGCCGAGCTGGCGCAGGGCGGCGACCTGGTCGTCCATCAGGGCGATCAGCGGCGACACCACGAGCCCCATGCCCGGCCGGCACAGCGCCGGCAGCTGGTAGCACAGGCTCTTGCCGCCGCCGGTCGGCATCAGCACCAGCGCGTCGCCGCCGCTCATGATCCGGCCGATCGCAGCCTGCTGCAGGCCACGGAAGCCGGGGAAGCCGAAGACGCGTGCCAGCACCTCGAGCGGCGTGCGGCCGGTCCAGGCGGTGGCGTCGGCGCCGTTACGGCTCCCGTCGCGCGCGGCGCTCAGCCGGACCGGATCCGCCACGCCCTCAGCTCCGCCCCGGCATGCCGGACCGGAACCTCGCGTGACCCGCGATCAACGCGAGAAGTCGATCTCGACCCGGCGCGCGCCCACCGCCGGATCCTCGTTGGAGGGCTTGCGCGGGTTGAGCTCGATCCGGTTGGCGGCGACGCCGCCGGCACGCAGCGCCGCCGCGACCACTTCGCCGCGCCTGGCGGAAAGCGCCTCGTCGGCGGAGAGGTTGCCGTGCGCCGCGGCATAACCCGCCACCAGCACGTCGAGCGAGGGGTTGTCGGCCGCGGCGTCGGCGGCGAGCCGGACCACCGAGCGGGCGGGCTGGTCCAGCGACGCGGAGCCCGTATTGAAGAAGACCACATACTTGTGTCCGAGTGCGCCTCCCTCGAACAGCGAGCAGGCGGAGAGGCCGAGGATCAGGCAGCAGGCGAGTGGCAGGCGACGCATGGGACGAAGGTTCCCCCGGAGCTGGGCTTGAGTTCGGATCAGTTAGAGCAAGATGGCGATGCAGGGAAAGCGTCCGGTCGTGCCCAGGGTCATGCTGCCGCCACCGCGCGACCGTCCTGCAGCCGCCAGATCCGGTCGAGGCGCTCCACGCCCAGGAGCCGGTGCACGATCAGGATCACGCTGCGGCCGGCCGCGGCCTCGTTCAGGGTGAGCAGGAACTGGCGTTCGGTGAAGGCGTCCAGCCCGGCGCAGGGCTCATCCCGGATCAGGATCGGCGCCTGCGACAGCAGCGCGCGCGCCAGCGCCAGACGGCGCCCCTGGCCGCCCGACACGCGGGTCGCGGACTCGCCGAGCCAGGTTTCCAGCCCGTCGGGCAGGCTGCGCACCAGATCCGCGACCTGCGCCTGCTCCAGCGCCGACCACAGCGCGGGCTCGTCGGCGTCGGGACGTCCCAGCAGCAGGTTGTTGCGGATCGAGTCGTCGAACAGGTGGCTGTCCTGGCCCACCCAGGCGAAGTGGCGGCGCACCGCGGCCTCGCCGATCCGTGCGATGTCGACCCCGCCCACGGTGACCCGGCCGGCCTGCGGCGTCGCCACGCGCAGCAGCAGCGAGGCGAGCGTCGACTTGCCGGATCCGGACGCGCCCAGCAGGGCGACGCGGGACCCCGCCGGGATCTCCAGGCTCAGCGCGTCGAACACCGCCGCCCGGTCCGGCTGCCAGCGGAAGCGTACGCCCTCGAAGCGCAGCGCGAGCCCCTCGGGGACAGCGGCCGGAGCCGCCGGCGCGGCACGCGCGGGAGCCTCGTCGCCGGCCCGCAGCACGCGCGCGGCGGCGTGCGCCATGTGGCCGGCGAGCACGCCTGCCCGCACCAGACCCGAGGCGGTGTCGAACACCGCCAGCAGCAGGAACAGGCAGAGCACCGACGTCATCGCGCCGAGGCGCGCGAAGCCCAGGCCGAGCGAGGCCATCAGCAGCAGCAGGATCGCGGCCTGGCCGCACAGGAACGCGCCGGCGCCCGCGATCGCGCCCTGGCGGACCAGCTGGGCCTGCGCCGCGAGCAGCTCGGCCTCGCGCTCCTGCACCCGCGCCAGCGCCGGCGCGGCGCCGCCGAAGGCGCAGATCTCGCGCAGACCGGAAACGAGATCGAGGGCCGCGATGCGCAAGCCGGATCCGGCCCGCGCCAGCCGGGCGCCCGCCGCGGCGGAGCGGCGCGCCGCACGCCACGGCAGCAGCAGCGC
>CAXTNV010000137.1:8474-8800 GCA_964245755.1 uncultured Acetobacteraceae bacterium
CAGACCAGGAACGCAAGTGCCGGATCGAGGCGGCCGAGCAGCAGCGCCAGCCCCGGCAGGATCAGCAGCGCCGCGCAGAGCGGCAGCAGCAGGCGCAGGTAGAGCCCGTCCAGCGCCTCGACGTCGCCGACCAGACGCGACAGCGCGTCCCCGGTGTGGCGGAATCCGAGGCCGCCCGCCGCACTGCCCGCGAGGCGTCGGAAGAACCAGACGCGCATTCCGGCCAGCGCGCGGAACGTGGCGTCGTGGGTGATCAGCCGCTCGAGGTAGCGGAGCAGCACCCGACCCACGCCGAGCCCGCGCAGCACCCAAGCGGAAACCAGCAG
>CAXTNV010000138.1:0-6789 GCA_964245755.1 uncultured Acetobacteraceae bacterium
CGTACCATGCTGCTGGAGGGCGTGTGGGACTATCATTTCGATCCGCAGACCAACGTGATCGACGTGCACGTCTCGCGGCTGCGTCACAAGATCGACAAGCCGTTCCCGACCGCGCTGATCCACACCGTGCGCAACGCCGGATACATGCTGCGCCCGGAATGATACGGATGCGCGCCCTGCGTTCCGCGAGCCTCAGGCTGGCCGTGGTGCACGCCGCGCTGTTCGCGATCAGCGCCACCATCTTCCTGTGCTTCATCTGGTGGGCGACGATCGGCCTGCTGGAGCGCCAGGTGGAGGCGGCGATCAAGTCCGACGCGCGGGCGCTGTCGGACCGCTGGGAGGAAGGCGGCCTGCCGGCGCTGGCGCTGACCATCCAGGACCGGCTGGAGCAGAACGTCGACGACGACGCGATCTACCTGATGGTGGACCCGTCCAGCGCCCGGGTAGCCGGCAACCTGCGCTCCTGGCCGGCCGACGTCAGCCGCACCGATGCCTGGTACCAGCTGCCGATCGCCCGCGCCGGCAGCAAGGGTCTCGCCGAGGTGCATGCCTTCGCGCTGCCGGGCGGCTTCCGGCTGCTGGTCGGGCGCGACGTGCGGGCGCGCATCGTGCTCAAGCGCCTGCTCACCGACACCATGCTGTGGACGCTGGTGATGGTCGTGGTACTGGGCGCCAGCGGCGGCTTCGTGCTGCGCGGCCTGTTCCGGCGCATGGTGCGCGACATCGCCCGCACCACCTCGGCGATCGCGGCCGGCGACCTGACCAGGCGGGTGCCGCGTTCGGGCGGCGGCGACGAGTTCGACCGCGTGGCGCAGACCATCAACGCCATGCTGGATCGCATCGCCAGGCTGATGGACGGGGTGAAGCAGGTCAGCAACGCGATCGCGCACGACCTGCGCACGCCGATCACGCGCGCCCGCAGCCGCCTCGAGGACGCCGCGACCCACGCCAGCGGCACCGAGGAGCTGCGCGCCGCCGCCTGGCGCGCGGTCAGCGACCTGGACGACATCACCGGCGTGTTCGAGGCGCTGCTGCGCATCTCCGAGATCGAGGCCGGCTCGCGCCGCTCCGCGTTCGCCGAGATCGAGCTCGGCGCGCTGCTGACCGACATCACCGAGCTCTACGCGGCGCTGGCCGAAGAGCGCCAGCTGCGCCTGGAACTAGCGCTGCCCGACGGCACGCGACCCGGCCTGCCGGGCCTGCGCATCTGGGGCGACCGTTCGCTGATCCAGCAGGCGGTGGCGAACCTGCTCGACAACGCGATCAAGTTCTCGTCGCCCGGCGGCAGGATCGTGCTGCGCGCGCTGACGGTGGAGCGGCACGTGCGGCTGGAGGTATCGGACCGCGGCATCGGCATGGCGCCCGCCGATCGGCTGCGCGCATCCGAGCGATTCTTTCGCGCGGAGGCGGCGCGGAGCACCCCCGGCTCGGGGCTCGGCCTCTCGCTGGTGCAGGCGGTGGCGCACCTGCATGGCGGCACGCTGCTGCTCGAGGACGGGGAACCGGGCGTGCGTGCGGTGCTGAGCCTCGCACTTGGGCGCCCGGCGGAGCGCCCGCCGGCGGTGGGTGCGCTGGTCATGGATGCGGCTTCACCCCGGGCTCACGCCCTGGCGAGGACGGACCGCCTACCCTCCGCGGGATGATCTCCCCTCCCCGCTCCGGTCGCGCCGCACCCCTGTGCATGTCGCTGTGCCTATCGCTCGGCATCGCCCTGATCCTGACCGCGCGCCTGGAGGGTCGGAGGCGGGACGCGGCCGCGGCGGACCTGCACACCCTGGTGATCACCAGCGACAGCACGCCGTATTGCCGCACCCTGTGCGAGGCGATCGACGCACGCGGCAAGCTGCCCTACGAGGTCAGCGTGCTGCGCGAGCAGGGCGACGCGATGTGCCGCGAGGGACAGGTGCGCGGCGGCCTGTCCAGGCTGCGGCGCGCTCTGCTGGTGCTGCAGGGCGCGCGAAGCGTCGATCCGCGCTCGCAGGGCGCTGAAACCGGAAACCGGTAGCTCCGCCCTTGACCCGCTGGGCAGGTCGCCCCGAGGCCCGTCCCAGTTACGCTCTCGGCTTACATTCGGTGACGCTCGGCTTCCCCTTGGTCAGCATCGAAGTTGAGCAGGAAGTCTGGTGTCGTAAAGTGGGTGGTCATCGGGCGGCAAGACGGACCACCTCGCTAGAAGGCGTCGCCGTATCAGGCCTTGTTTCGCCTTATGACCGAACGCCGGTGGCCATTCAGGTAAAGGGGCGGATCGAGGATCGGAAACGGCTAGGGTCAGGACCCGTCAGATGCTTGATCTCGTCATTCAGTCAGCATTCCGTATCGGCGGCGAGCGGCACGGAGGCGGCGATGGCGGACCTGTTCTGGTTCTCGGACGAGCAGTGGGCGGTGATCGGGCCGTTCATGCCCCATAACCAGCCCGGCGCCGTGCGCGAGGACGACCGGCGCATCGCCAACGGCATCGCGCACGTGCTGCGCTCGGGCTGTCGTTCGGCCGATCGCCCAGCCGAGTATGCGCCGCCCGCCACGGTCTGCAACCGGTTCGACCGCTGTCTGGGCGCGGCTTCTGGCGCGCCACGCCGGCGGCGCTGGCCGAAGCCGAACGGTTCGCCGAACTGGCCGCACTCGACGGCGCCTACGTGCGCGCGCACCGCCCGGCGCACGGCTGGAAAGGGCGGCCAGGACGCAGCTACCGGCCCGTCGCGTGGCCGACGCGACCGCTGGCGCATCGAGGCCGCGCGCTGCCGCCTCAAGGACTTCCGACGTGTCGGCACCCGCTACGACAAGCTCGCGGCCAACTTCGCCTCCGCTGTCGCGCTCGCCGCCGTTGTTGCGTTCTGGCGCTGAAGGCGTGGACGCCTGCCGGTCGAGTTCAGGATGTCCCGCTACACCTGAGCTGAACCGCCATCGGCGAACAGCTCGCTGCCGGTGACGTAGCTGCTGTCATCCGACGCGAGGAAGAGAGCCGCGGCGGCGATTTCGTCGGGATCACCCATCCGGCCGAGCGGAGTCGCCGCTTCCGAGGCGGCCACGAATGCGCGGTTTTGCTCTTCGGTTTTGGTGAGGCCATGAAAGCCCGGTGTGGACGTTGCGCCCGGCACGAGCACGTTCACGCGGATGCGGCGTGGTGTCAGCTCCTGGACCCAACTCCGGGCGAAGTTGCGAATGGCCGCCTTGCTTGCACTGTACACGCTGAATGACGGCGCCCCCGTGTTGCCGGCCGTCGATCCGGTCAGGATCACCGACGCACCGTCGCGCAGCAGCGGCAGCGCTTTCTGCACGGTGAACAGCGTGCCCTTGACGTTGCCGGCGAAGGTGCGGTCGTAGTGCTCCTCCGTGATCTCGAAGAGCGCAGCGAACTCGCCGCCACCGGCGTTCGCGAACAGCACGTCGATCAGCCCGGCCTCCTCGCGCACGATACCGTAGAGCCGATCGAGATCGCCCAGGTTCGCGATGTCGCCCTGGACTCCGCGCGCGTTGCCTCCGACCGCGGCTACTGCTGCGTCGAGTTCAGCCTGTCGTCGACCGGTCATGAACACGCGCGCGCCCTCGTGGGCGAAGCGCTTCGCGCTCGCCAGCCCGATGCCGCTGTTGGCGCCCGTGATGACTGCCACTTTGCCCTTGAGCCTATCCATTCGCTGTATCCCGTCCGCTGATGCACGCGATATGGACCAGCACTCTCAGCCAGGGTAGAACCTACCAAAAGGTAAGTGTGGATTTCGGTCCATGGCAACCGGAGAGTCTGTGTGCGGCCTCGATGTCGCGTTGGCCGTGATGGGCGGGAAATGGAAGCCGCTGATCCTTTACCACCTCAACCCGGGACCCAGGCGGTTCGGCGACCTCAGGCGGCTGGTCGCGGGCGTCAGCGAGAAGGTGCTGATCCAGCAGTTGCGCGAGCTGGTCGCGGCGGGCGTGCTGGTCCGCCACGACTACCAGCGGGTGCCCCCGATGGTGGACTACACCATTACCCCTTTCGGCATGACGCTCGTGCGAGCACTCCTGCCGCTTTGCGAGTGGGGGAATGCGCATCGAGTTCAAGTCGAGGAGATCACGCTCGCGCGATTATCAGAACAGGAAGCCCGAGCAGGTCGAGTGCACCTGCACATCGAACCGTAGCCTTGAGTCCGGCATCTCGCGCATGAACGGCGATTTGGCGCAGATTTGCTTATTCTTTTCGGATCAGGTCAGCGAGCCTCAGATCGTCCACGCCAATCGACAGGCGCCGCGTGATACCCGCACGTCAGGCTCATGTAGCTGGCCTGAAGCTGCAACCGGGCTGGAGGCTTCCTGTTCGTCGGTAGACTCCATACCTGGCGTAGCGCAACCAGATGCTGCTGTGTCGTCCACGATGACGTCGTGATTTGAGGCCCCTTCTCGCTGACGGCTGTTCCGTAGCAAGACCGGCCACCTCTTGCGTCGCTACCGTAAACGCTGGCTCGAAAAGCTCCCTCAGGGAAGCTGACCTCCTTCCACGCGCCTGCATATCAGGTGGCTGCCCGGAGTCCAGCGGATGATTTTCATAAGGTTGCTCGCGTTCGGTTCCTGATCAGGAACGCCTTCAGGCAAGATCATTGTTGGTGAGACATCTCGTGGTTCCACATTTGCCGCGAGAGAACGCTGACATGGTTTGAACGGCTAGGTATTTACCAGCAGCAAACAAACCCGAGTGACCCGGATCGCACAGGAACGCCGCGATTTTCATCAAACATGCAGTGTTGCTTCTCGCTGCAAAGATCCAGTAGCCGGCTGCGGCATCGGTGCTCACCTTGAGTTGTTTTGTTTCCAAAACATCCTGCTTCGGGCATGCAGGATGCTCGCTCGGATCTCCATCAAGCTTCTAAGACTTCCAGTCCATCCGCGTCGACCGCGACTTCGACTTGATGACCTGCAGACATGCCGTTCGCCGCGTGTTCCTCGTCTAGTGGTTGAACCCGGACAGTTGAGCCGTATGGCTTACCGGTTCGAGAGACGCCGGCCGCCACGCGGCGTGTCCGGTTCGCTGGTCGAGGCGCAGGCCGCCATCGAACCCCCTTTCGCCGAGAGCGGAACTGTCCAGAAGCGCTTCGTCCGGACCGCTGGCCTGGATCGCATCATCCAGGCTGCGAAGCTGGGGCGCCAGGCGTCAGCCCCGCGCCAGCAGAGGCGGTCCTTCCGCTCCCTGGCGACTTCTGCCGTGCATTGCTTAGATCCTCAGTCCTCCACAGCGATCTGATCCCCGCTAAAGGTCCAGAAGACCTCCGAGCAAATTGGCCGTGATGTCAGGCTTCTCGATGCAAGGGAGATGGCCGCAATCGGGAATGATCTGAAGCATTGAATTTGCCGTCAGCGCGTGGATTTCTCGGGACAACTTGACCGGCGTGAGCCGGTCCTGTTCTCCAACGATCACCGCAATGGGCAGAGCGAGACCTGGAAGGATCTCGCGCAGATCCCCCCGCGCACTCACGGCACGGTTCTGCCGGATATAGGTTTCAGCGCCAACCCGCACGCTCATCTCGATCAGCTCTGCGCGGACATCCTCCGGCGTCGAGGGATGGACGAGCGAGCCCAGGCTGCGCTTCGCCTCGCGCCTGAGATCACCGCTCATCCTCACGACCACATTGGCTAGGCGCCGGTAGGCCTTGCGGCCGAACGTGTCAGGCCGTGCACTGGTATCCAAAAGCGCCAGCCTCGTCACGCGCTGGGGCGCGATCGTCATCAGCTCCAGCGCCACCATCCCGCCCATGGAGACACCGGCCAAGGCGAAGCTTGGCGGCGCCTGATCAAGAATGCGACGGGCCATCCCCCCGAGGGTGTGGTCCTTGAGCGTATCGCCCACCCGACAATCGACCCGGTCGCCAAGCACCGCGATCGTCCGCCGCCATACAGCTGCGTCGCTCCCGAGCCCCGGAATGAGCACGAGGGTTTGCTTCGCCATGTGATCGCCTTGACCGAGAGGGCTGAGCCGTACACCTTCAACCACGGTTGAAGGTCAAGGCTATGCGCATCGGACAGCTAGCGCTGCGGGCCGGCGTCAGTGCATCGAAGATCCGCTTCTACGAGGCCCGCGGTCTCCTGTCCCCTGCCGCCCGTCTCTCAAACGGCTACCGCGACTACGGCGACGACACTCTGGAGATCGTGAATTTCATCGACCGCGCGCAGAGCCTCGGCTTCACTCTGCGCGACATCGCCATTCACCTTCGCTCGCCCAAAGGCGATGGGCGCAAGGTGAGGCTGCAGGCGCGACTGGAGGAGAAGCTGACCGAGCTGGACAGCCACATTGAGCAGGTGCGCGCGCGCCGTGCGATGATCCTGGACCTTATCGCCGAGGTCGCGAGTATTCGCGAGATGCGTTGAAGCGTTCGACGTCGCGATCGTCCGCACGACAGCTCGGCAGCGGACGCCGGCAATGGGTGTCAAGCATCGGATTTGCTCCACCAGTAGGACGCATCCAGACCGCGGGACCGCAACTTGGTTCTTCGAGACCTCTCGAAGTCCGCAACAGCTGCCCGGGCTCAGGCCGTGATCAGCCTGTATCGGGACGAGTGGGTGTGGGCCGAGAACTTCATCGAGGCGAGGATCGAGGAGCAGCCCGACCTGGCGATCGGCAAGCGATCGTTCCCGAACCCACGCTGCGCACGGAGGACCTCGCCCGCGAGCTCGGCCTGTCGCTGCACGCTTATCTCCCGGGCCGCCTGAGGCTGTACGCGAGCATCCGGGGTCGGGGGGCGCCGGCCCCCCCGGGTGCCGGGCCGCCCCCCCCCCGGGTGCCCGCCGCGAGGTATGCGGTCCGCCCCCCACCCCCACCCCGGGCCGGGG
>CAXTNV010000138.1:6799-8708 GCA_964245755.1 uncultured Acetobacteraceae bacterium
CACCCGCGGGGGGGGGGGGGGGGGCCGGGGGGGGGGGGGGGGCGGCCCCCCCCCCCCCCCCCCGGGTCCAGGGCAGCGCCCCGCCCTGTTCCCCGAAGCGATGTCTGCGTTCAGCCGCGCAGCAGCTCGCCTGCCGTGGCCACCCCGAGCAGGGTGATCCTGCTGCCGTCGGACAGCCCGAGCAACGTCGCGCTGGTGCCGCTGCCGTGGCTGGCCGAGCCGACCTGCGGCTGCTCCTGGCCGTAGCCGAACAGCGCAATCCGGTCGATGCCCGGCCGGAACCCGTCGATCACCGCGCTGCCGCCCGCCGCACCCTTGACGACATCGTAGGTGACGCCGCCGCTGCCCTCGGAGATGGTGGCGGCACCGCCGCCGAGCACCACCTGACCGGGTCCGGCGCCGGTGCTCAGGCTCATGCTGCCGGCGCCGGTGAACACCAGGTCGGCGCCGTTGCCGGTGTCGATGCGCGACGCGCCGCTGCCGCCGACGACGATCATGTTGCCGCCCTGGCCGGTGACGCTCAGGGTGCCGCTGCCGCCGATGATCGAGTCTGCTCCGGTGCTGCCGCCGCGCACCGCGGTGTCGCCGCTGCCGGCGAACAGGGCGTCGCCGCGCATGTCGATGCTCAGGCTGCCGCCGCCGCCCACGACGGTGTCTCCGCCGGCACTGCCGCCGGTCACGCTGCTGCTGCCGGCGCCGGTGAAGATCACGGCACTCGCGGTCGCGCCGCCGGTGAGGGTGCTGCCGCCGCCGCCGCCGACCAGCGTCTCGCGGCCGCGCGCGGCCACCATCACGTCCTGACCGGAGGCCGAGCCGAACAACCTGTCGCCGTCGCCGCCGCCGGTCAGGCTGGTGTTGCCGCCGCCCGCCACCAGCACGCTGCCACCGGCGCTGCCGGCCGCGAAGCTGCCGCCGCCGCTGCCGCCCTGCACCGTCACCGCGCCGCTGCCGCCGGTCACGGTGCTGGCCTCGCTGCCGCCGATGAAGCAGAGCGGTCCGCCGCCCCCGCGCAGCAGCACCGACCCGGCGCCGGCATCGACCGTCGCCGCCCCGGCGCCGCCGGTGACGGTGTCGCCGTCCGCGGCATCCAGGGTGGTCGGTGTCGCCCCCAGCGCCACCAGTACGCCGGGCGGCAGGCCGATGGGGCCGCCGACCGGGAGAAAGCTCCAGAGGCCGATGCGCTCGTCGCCGACGGCGGCGGCGTCGGAAGGCAGGCTGGCGGACATGGCCGTGCTCCTGTTGCGGATCCGGGACGCGCTAGATGAGGCTGACTCCCGGCCCGGGGTTGGTGATCCCGAGCAGGGTGACGCGGCTGCCATCCGACATGCTGATGGTGACGCTGCCGTCCTGGACATGGCTGTGCAGATCCGCCGCGGCGAAGCCGAACAGGTCGACATGGTCGCGCCCCGGCGCGAAGCCGCCGATCACGTCGAGACCGCCGGCCGCGCCCTTGACGATGTCCAGCGTCGTGCCGCCGCTGCCGGCGGCGATGTTGGCGTCGCCCCTGCCGGCCACGATCTGCAGCGGCCCGCTGCCGCCGTTGATGTTGATCTGGCCGATGCCCTGGAACACCAGCGCGTAGCCGCGTCCCGGGCTCAGGAAGGCGGGACCGGCGCCGCCGACGACGATCATGTTGCTGCCCTCGCCGGTCACGGAAAGGGCGCCGGCGCCCCCGATCACGGAGTCCGCGCCCGGGCCGGTGGCGGGGCTGCTGCCGGTGATCACGGCGGAGCCGCTGCCGGTGAAGATGGCGTCGCCGTTGCGTGCGGTGGCCTGCAGCGTGCCGCCGCCACCGACCACGATGTCGCCGCCGGCGCTGCCGCCCCCCACCGTGGTGTTGCCGTTGCCGGTGAACAGCAACGCCCCGCCGCCGCCCTGGAACAGCGTGGCGCCGCCGCCGCCGACGAGG
>CAXTNV010000139.1:0-8679 GCA_964245755.1 uncultured Acetobacteraceae bacterium
ATTTCAGGTTGTTGACGGGCCTGATCGACGAAGCAGCACCCGCCATCGAAGCCCTGGGCTAGAAGTGAGAGAGTTCTTCGTCCTTGATGGCATGGAGGAGGTACCCTTCCCTGCGGAGCTGGCCAAACGCTTGTCGATACCCAAGCCGATAATCGATGCATCTCAAAAGCCTCGAAGCCAAAGATCTTGTCCGCTGGGAGATTGATCCCGATGACCTGCGGCGTTATCGTCTAAAGCTAACAGCACCCGGCCGGAAGAATGTAGCTCACGCACGGGTTCTGTCAGCTCTTGCGCCGGCGCTCTGATCGTTCGTAGCAGGAGCGGCATTGTCATGTTGGAGCCGTCTGGCCGCAGGTGCTTGATCAGTGCAGGCTGTCGGCACGAGCCAGCGACCTGACACTCCGGCCACCGCTTTCCGAGGCAGATCATCAGCCACGCGGTCTGGCTCTACCACGTGTTCAGTCTGAGCTTGCGCGACGTCGAGTTGCTGCTGGCCGAGCGAGGCGTGATCGTCTCCTACGAGACCATCCGCCGCTGGTGCCTCAGGTTCGGCCAGGATGTCGCCGAGAGGCTGCGACGGCAGCGTCCGAAGCCGGGCGACACCTGGCACCTGGACGAGATGTTCCTGCGGATCAACAACGAGCTGCACTATCTCTGGCGTGCAGTCGACCAACGCGGCATCGTGCTCGACATCCTGGTCCAGAGCCGCCGCAACGCGACCGCAGCCAAGCGCTTCTTCAAGCGCCCACTCGGCAAGCTGCTGTATAAGCCACGTCGCATCGTCACCGACGGCCTGCGCAGCTACGCCGTGGCAGCCCGCGACATCCTGCCCGACGTGAAGCACCGGCAGAGCCGCTACCTCAACAACCGGGCCGAGAACTCCCACCGGCCAACACGGCGGCGCGAGCGGCAGATGCAGCGGTTCAAGTCTTCTGACCAAGCGCAGCACTTCCTTTCAGCTCACGGCATCATCTACGGCCACTTCCGCCCACGACGTCATTTGATGACGGCGCACAACTACCGACGCTCCTGCGGCAACGCGTTCCGGACCTGGCAGCAGGAGACGTGCGCCAACGTCAGGGAATGAAACCGTAGATCTGTCAGCCCCGGCCTACTTGCAGCCGGACCCGAACAACGTGACAATGCCGCTGGACGGCTTGAGGATCGTAGCGCCCGGCTGATCCGGCGCTGCTGTCACGGTCGGTCGCCGGCGGCCAATGGCTGCAGTTCTTGGAAGGTGAGCCGCCATGCCCCCGGAACGCGAAGCCGCCACTCTCGTCGTGCTCGCGGAGCGACTCCCGGATGAGCGCCGCGTCGCCCTGGTGCCGCGCGAGATCGCTAAGCTGTCGGCCAAGGTCCGCGTGCTGGTCGAGGCCGGCGCAGGTGCGGAGGCCGGTTTCTCCGACGATGACTATTGCACTGCCGGCGCGATGGTCGGGAGCCGCGACCAAATGCTTGCCGCGGCCGACATCGCCGTCGCGGTCCGGGCGCCCGAGCGGCTTGCAGGGCTGCGCACCGGCGCGACGCTGATTTCGCTGGGCGCCCACAACGCGGAACTGGCCGCAACCCTGCTCGCGCAGGGGATCAACCATCTCGGGCTCGAACGACTGCCGCGCATCACCCGGGCGCAGAGCATGGACGTGTTGTCGTCGCAGGCGACCGTCGCCGGATACGCCGCCGTCATCGCCGGCGCCCAGGCGCTCGACACGCTCATGCCGATGCTGACCACGGCGGCAGGCAGCATCAAGCCCGCCAGGATGATCGCGCTCGGAGCCGGTGTCGCTGGCCTGCAGGCGATCGCGACCGCGCGCCGGCTTGGCGCGGTGGCGCACGGCTTCGATGTGCGCGCCGCCGCGCGCGAGCAGGTGGAGAGCCTGGGGGCGAAGTTCGTCTTTCCCGATACTAGCATCCCCAGCTCTGGCGTCCCCAGCTCTGGCGTCACAAGTTCCGGCCCGCCCCGCTCTGGCCCGTCCCCCTCTGGTTTGACAGTTGCCGAGGCGGCGGGCGGCTATGCCAGCGACCAGACCGTGGACCAGCAGGCGGTCCTGCGCCGCGCCCTCACCCCGGCCTTGGCGGACATGCAGCTCGTGGTCACGAGCGCGCAGATCCCGGGCCGTCCCGCGCCGATCCTGATCGATGACGAGACGCTCGCCGCCATGACACCGGGCGCGGTGATCGTCGATCTGGCGGCCGAGACCGGCGGCAACACCACCCGAACCAAGGCCGACGGCGTCGTCACCGTCGGCAGGATCCGGATCCTGGGCTCGACGCATCTGCCGAGCCTAATGGCGACGGACGCCAGCCGCCTGTTCAGCAACAACCTGCGTGCCCTGCTCGACCACCTTCTGGACGAGGATGGCGGCCTTCGGCTCTCCCGCGACGACGCAATCACCGACGCCCTCCTGGGCGCCCCGCCAATCGTCAAGGCAGCGTAGGAGATCCCCTGGATATGTCTGATGCCGGACGGGAGTGCGGCAGCGCGGGACGCGCGGCGAAGGGTTGCGAATCGGGACGAAGTGGCTACCGCATCCCCGACATCAGGGCCGCAAGCTCGGGAGGTGTGCGAAGGCCCGCGTAGTTACCGGCATGGCAGCACTCTCACACGGATCCTGGGGACTTTCAGATGCCCTCCACCACCATCATCCAGATGTTCGTCTTCCTCCTCGCGGGTTTCGTCGGCTTCCAGACGATCAGCCGCATCCCGCCTCTCCTGCACACCCCGCTGATGGCGGCGACCAACGCCATCAGCGGCATCTCCCTGGTCGGGTCGCTGGTCCTGTCCGGCGCCCATGACGGCGTGCTGGCGACGGTCCTGGGCACCATCGCCGTCGCCAGCGCCATGGCCAACGTGGTCGGCGGCTTCCTGATCACCGACCGCATGCTGGCGATGTTCAAGCGCACCCGCGTCGCAGCAGGGGAAGAGGGCGCCGCCGGCGCAGACCGTTCGTGAGGGAAACTTCAATCCAGCTCGCCTATCTGGTCGCCACCTTCCTGTTCGTCCTGGCGCTGCGGTCGCTGGGCCGGCCCGACACCGCGAGGCGGGGCATGCAGCTCGCCACGATCGGCATGGCGGTTGCCATAGTTGCAACGCTCTTCAATGCCCGCATCCTCTCCTATGAGTGGATCGTCGTCGGATGCGTCGTCGGCGCGGTCGCGGGCTATCCGCTCGGCATGTGGGTGCCGATGACGGCGATGCCGCAACGCATCGCGCTCAGCCACGCCTTCGGGGCGCTGGCCGCGACACTGGTCGGCGTCGGCGAATACAGCCGCGGCTTCGCAGGCGGCGACATCAGCCGCGGCCACGTCGTGGCACTCGGTCTGGAGGTGCTGTTCGGCGGTCTGACCGTCACCGGCAGCCTGATGGCGTTCGGCAAGCTCCAGGAGATCCTGCCCGGCCGGCCGCTGACCTTCCGGTTCCAGCATGGCTTCAACCTCACCCTGATGGCCTGCGCGGTCTGCGGACTGCTCTGGTTGATCGTCGACCCCACCAATCTCGCCGTGGCGATCGCCATGCTGTCGATCAGCCTGGTGCTCGGGGTCCTATTCGTGCTGCCGATCGGCGGCGCCGACATGCCGGTGGTCGTGAGCCTGCTCAACTCCTATGCGGGCCTGGCGGCAGTCGCGACCGGGTTTGCCATCGACAACAACATCCTGATCGTCGTCGGAGCCCTGGACGGCCTGTCCGGACTGATCCTGTCGGTCGCGATGAGCAAGGCCATGAACCGCTCGTTCTCCAACGTCCTGTTCGGCGCCTTCGGCACGCCGGTGGCGTCGGCGGAGGGTGCAGTCGCCGCCGGCGGGGAGATGACCGCGATCGCAGCCGAGGACGTGGCGTTGCGGATCGGCTACAGCGACCGGGCGATCATTGTGCCGGGATACGGGCTCGCCGTGGCGCAGGCCCAGCACCAGATCCGGGAACTGGCGGACCTAGTGGACAAGCGCGGCGGCGACGTCCGCTTCGCCATCCATCCGGTGGCCGGCCGGATGCCCGGCCACATGAACGTGCTGCTGGCCGAAGCCGGCGTCCCGTACGACAAGCTCGTCGAGATGGAGGACATCAACGAGCGCTTCGCCGAGACCGATATCGTTCTGGTGGTGGGCGCCAACGACGTCGTCAACCCCGCTGCCAGAACCAATCCGAAGTCGCCCATCTTCGGCATGCCGATCCTGAAGGTCGCCGACGCCAAGAGCGTCGTGGTCCTGAAGCGGGGACGCGGCACCGGATTTTCCGGGGTGGAGAACGACCTCTTCGTCGACCCGAAGACCTCGATGCTGTTCGGTGACGCCAAGCAGTCATTGCTGAACCTGATTGTCGAGGTCAAGAACGTGTGACTGGAGCTTCAGCTTTCTTGAAGCAGGGGATGATATGAGCATCACGCTCTGGCAGGTTGCTGAAGGCAGGTCAGGGCTCTGCCCTGGACCCGCTGAGGCTGGGAGGCCCCAGATCCCGCTTGTCAATCAAAGGATCTCAAAGGCTCGCCTTTGATAGGGTCGAGCGACTGTCTTGTTGGTCAAGCCTTGCTTGGCGTTCTGAGGCTCTTCCGCCGGCTGCGCCCGTTCAAGGCTGGCGCTTCGCGCGCCTGCCTGGCGAGGCTTTGGCGCAGAGGGGGCACGGTGCGTGGCAGGAACTTGCTTCATCATGCTGATGCCTCGGTTCTGTCAGATCTCGCGTCATAACATTGATTGTTGTCGATAGGAGCCCGAGGGATCAAGCGTTGTGCATGATCCCAAGCGCAGCGCGGGCGCTTCTTGCGAAGCGAAAGCGGCGGAGGGAGGCGGAGACGATCTGGTTGTGACGGCGTCGAGGGCGGGGCAGATCTCGAAGTTCGCCGTGCTCGCGGCAGAACAGCTCGGCCGCGTCGTGGCTCTTGAAGCCTCGCATGCATCGGATCCTGCCCTTGATGCCGCGATAGTCCTGCTCGAGGCGGTTGTTCATGTAGACGCTGGTCCAGTGGCGGACCGTCCTGCCCAGCGCGGTGCGGATCGCTCTCGGGTAGGAGCCATCTCTGTCCGTCGTCACCCGCTCGGGCTGGTATCCCAAGACCGCTCGCGCCAAGCGGAAGAACGCCTTGGCGGCCTTCATGTCCCGGTGGTCGCTCGGCATCGCGTCGATCAGGTTGCCGTCCCGGTAGAGGTAGCACCAGCGCCCGCGGACCTTCAGGTAGGTCTCATCGACGTATCAGCTCGTGCCGGAACCGCGCCGCGTGCCGTGTCGGCGCTTGCGCAGCGCGTCGCCCATGATCGGCAGCAGCTTCGCCTCGCAATCGCGCCCATCGATCTGTTTCGCAGCTCGATCATGGCTCACCTCCCGCGCAGCGCCATGATCTCGCCCAGGTCGCGCAAGGTCAGCCGGTAGCGGAGCCTGCAGAACACCACGAAGGCGATGACGTCGCTGGGCAGGCAGGTCCGGTTCAGCACGCCGCCGCTGCGCTCGTTGAACTGCCGCCTCCAGGTCCGGCAGCGGAACCGCCGGTAGCCGCGGGCTGCGACTACGGGCCGTTCCGTCACCACATCCGAGCCACAGCACACGCAGTTCATCCGGCCAGCCCAGTCCTTCACCCGCTGCCCAAGACGCTACTTCAGCCGTCCAACCGCTGCCAGATCGCGCGCTGGCACGAGCGCTGACAGAACCCGGCAGTTCGAGCGACGGCTACTCGAAGCTCCCCGCAAATAGGCGTCTAGATCTTGCCCGATTGGGTGTAAGTCGAGCCGCCTGAGCTGTAGGTTACGGACCAGCTATCACCAGCGAAACCGTGCGTGGTGCCATTGCCGTTCATCTGTGCGGCAAACTTGTATTGCCCGGACCAGATCACCTGACCGGCCGTGAGCGTGTATACATAGACAAGGTTGGTGCTGCCGGAATGACTGTCGATGATCTGTGAGCCGACCGTGTCGTAGCTGCCGTTATAGGTCACATTGGCGGCCGGCACTGTGATGGTCAGCGTCAACGCGGTGATCGACGCAGGCGCCGAGAGCACGACGTCATCCTCGTCGAACCAGGGACCGTTGCTCGACGCCTGACCCGTGAACGTCGCGCTGCCGCCGATGGGCGCCTGCCCGATGACAGTCAGCGGAAGGGTCACGGTGCTACTTGATGCCCCTCCGATCCCGCTTATCGTCAGCATACTCGTTCCCTGGGTCGCGGCGCTGCCGGCGGACAAGGTGAGCGTGCTCGTGGACTGGGTCGAGGCCGGACTGAAGCTGGCGCTGATGCCGCTTGGAAGACCAGTGGCAGCCAGTGCGACAGCATTGGCGAAACCATCGGAGGGCGTGACGTTGATCGTCGAGGTCGCACTCCCACCCTGCATTACGGAAAGCGATGCCGGACTGGCCGAGAGGCTGAAGCCCGATGTCGCTGCCGCGCTCACGACGAGGGCGACATTGGTGCTGGCGTGCAGGCTGCCACTGGTTCCGGTGATCGTTATCGCGCTACTCGCCGGCACCGCGGAGCTGCCTGCTGTCAGCATCAGGCTAGTCGAGCCGGCGGCGGAGGACGGGCTGAACGAAGCGGTAATGCCGCTGGGCACGCCGAGCGCCGTGAACGTCACCGACCCCTTGAAGCCGCCCGACGGCGCAACCGTGATGGTCGAGCTGCCGGTCGCGCCCTGAGTGACCGAAAGACTGGCCGGGCTTGCCGTCAGGCTGAAGCTGGGCGTCGCAATCGGGGACATCGCCGGGGTGAGCAGGACGGTCGTGAGCGAGTAGGGTGCCGTCGCGACCGTGAAGCTGGAGCCGAGGCCGGTAAGGGTGGCCGAGCTGATGGCACCTCCCGCCGCGCCGTAGCGGTAGGCCGTCCCACTGGCTGCGGGGATATAGCCCGAGACTGAGACTGCGGCGCTGGTCGCGTTAGATGGGTCCTTGTTGATCAGCAGCAGGGCGAGGTTGCCGTCAGCCTGAAGGGCCGCGTGTGCAGACAGAAGGCTGCTGGTGGAGATTGCACCTATCAGCCTGTCACCCGGCCGCCCAAGGATCGAAAGCATTCCTATACCGTAATAGGTTGGGAACGGCGTATCGGCCGCGGGTTCGCCTGAGTTCCCAGCCGAGAGGATGCCGTAATCGCCATACGTCGCGCTTCCGTAGAGACTCGACGACACATTGCCGCCGACGCTGCCATTGTGCAGGTCCCACACATCTACGTTCGCGACGCCATTCTCGACCCAAGTGAGCAGCGTGTCGGCCGCAAACATCGCATTGACGATGCTGACGGTCTGTTTGCCGGGGTTGTAGGCCACAGAGTTCGTCTCGGTGACCATGATCTGGATGCTGGAAGCGTTCTTGCCGCCATACTGGCTGATCAGGGATCTGAGCTTGGCCGTCATCGCGATGATGCCCGGCGATCCGGCGAACCCGTTCTGCGGCGCCGCGAGCAACCCCTGGTCCGTCTCGCTCCCGGGGCTTTCCGGATACCAGTGGACAATGACGAAATCAATGACGCTTCCGCATCGCGCGAGGACATTCGAATTCCAGTCCGGCGACTGCCCGTCCGGCCAGTTCCCAGGAGCCGTAAGCACAGCACCGATCTTGATCGTTGGATCGACGGCTTTCATAGCCGCTGCGAACTGGACGACGTTGGACCCATAGGTCGTCGGGTCATGCGCGGCATGCAGGTCCGTTTCCCATGACGAGCCGTATTCACCGTTACCATATACCTCGTTACCGATCTCCCAGTATTTGATGCCATAGCCATGGGTGATGTTGGCATACTGAACCCAAGACGCAGCGAATGCGGGAGTGCCGCCGCCGTTGCCGGTGGCATTGGAGCCGTAGTTGACGGTGAGGATCGGCGTCGTCCCGGCTTTCTTGGCCAGACTCACGAAGGCGTCGAAACCGTTGTTCGGGTTCGCATAGCTGTTCTGGCCGGGCACGACCGAATTGGTCTGCCAGTTATAGTCGTCGGCGGTCGATCCGCCCGGGTAGCGCATCGCGGTGATACCGACCGATGACACCGAATTTATCACGGCGGCGTCTAGCAAGTTGCCATCCCAGATAGCGGTGTTGATGCCGAACGCCGTGGCTGGGATTACACCGAGGCTGGAGGTAGCATTGACCGTGACGGCCGTTGAGGTTTGTGCGTGGCCTGCTGGACCAACCGACAATAATAATCCAAGACAGCCAATAAGCGAGGCCACTGGCACACGCCTCTCGAAGAGCATCATGGACATGTTCCTTGCAGTACGTTCTTTGGACGCACGAACTATGATCTGCACCTTTATGCTCCGCCGAATCTCTCCCACTAGCAACTATATTCTGCCATACATGGGATGATCCTGATCGAGATGAACGGTCCGGCTCAAGATGGGGCGACTGAGCATTGTCACGATTTTCGAGATTGGCTGTGCTCCCGCCAGAGCTGAGTGGATCTGTGAACTAAACCTAATTAGTGGGCACACGTTTCTGCAGCCAGATCCGGAACGCCATGCCGCACGAGCCCCGGTAGTCGTGCGCTGGGTTCTGTGGTTCTGTCAGCGCTCGCGCCAGTGACGGATCTGGTGACGGCTGGGAGGCTGACGTAGCGTCGGCAGTGATGTCGGGGACGGGCTACCGGGATGAACTGCGTGTACTGCGGGTCCGCGGCCGTGACGACGCGGCCTGAGGTCACGGCTCGCGGCTACCGGCGGTTCCGTTGCCGGACCTGCGGGCGGCAGCTCAACGAGCGCAGCGGCGGCGTGCTGAACCGGA
>CAXTNV010000140.1:0-8457 GCA_964245755.1 uncultured Acetobacteraceae bacterium
GCCCAGGACCATAAGCGCATCGGCGAGGACGACACCGGCGCCAACCCCGGCGGCATGGGAGCGATCTCGCCGCCGCCCGGCTTCGACCGGGCGGCGCAGCAGCGCGCACTTGATCATTTCATCCGCCCCGCCCTGGCCGAGATGCTCCGCCGCGGCACGCCGTTCCGCGGCGTGCTGTTCGCCGGCCTGATGCGCACCGCGCACGGGCTGCGGCTGATCGAGTACAACGTGCGCTTCGGCGACCCCGAGGCGCAGGTGCTGCTGATGCGGCAGCGTTCCGACCTGCTGCCGGTGCTGGCGGCGATGTGCGAGGGACGCCTCGCCGGCTGCGAGTGGCAATGCTCCGACGACGCCGCGATCGCGGTCGTGCTCGCCGCGCGCGGCTATCCCGGCAGCCCGGCCACCGGCGGCGCCATCGCGGGCCTGGAGCAGGCCGCGCAGATCGCCGGCGTGCGCATCTTCCAGGCCGGCACCTGCCTGGACCCGGCCGGCATCCTGCGCGGCGACGGCGGCCGCGTGCTCAGCGTCTGCGCCGCCGCGGCGAGGCTGGGCGACGCACGCGACGCCGCTTACGCCGCGATCGCCCGCATCGACTGGCCGGACGGGATCTGGCGTCGCGACATCGGCGTGCGCGCCCTGAAGGCGCAGGGCCGATGAGCAAGCTGTCGATCAGCCGCGACACCAGGCTGTGCATGTCGCTGGCGGCGCGCCCGGGCCAATTCGGCACCCGGTTCCACAACCACCTATACGAGGCGCTGGATCTCGACTTCGTCTACAAGGCGTTCCGGCCGCAAGACCTCGCGGCCGCGATCGCCGGCATGCGCTCGCTCGGGGTGCGCGGCTGCGGCGTGTCGATGCCGTTCAAGGAGGCCTGCATCCCAATGCTGGACCGGCTCGATGCCTCGGCGCAGGCGATCGGCTCGGTGAACACCATCGTGAACCAGGACGGCGTGCTGCACGCCTACAACACCGACTACATCGCCGTGCAGCGGCTGGTAGGCGAGGCCGGGATCGACGCCGCGAGACGCTTCGTGCTGCGCGGCAGCGGCGGCATGGCCAAGGCCATGGCCTGCGCCCTGCGCGACCGCGGCTTCACCCGCGGGACGATCGTAGCCCGCAACGAGCAGGCCGGCCGCGCGCTCGCGGACAGGCTCGGCTATGGCTGGAGCGGCACCCTGGACGCCTACCCGGCCGGCGCCGGGCCGGCGATGCTGGTCAACGCCACGCCGGTCGGCATGCAGGGCGGACCGGAGGCAGACGAGCTGGCGTTCGACGAGACCACAATAGAGGCGGCGGAGGTGGTCGTCGACGCGGTGGGGCTGCCCTCGGAGACCGGGCTGATCCGCGCGGCGCGGAGGCTGGGCAGGCGCGTGGTCAACGGTGCCGAGATCCAGACCGTGCAGGCGCTGGAGCAGTTCATCCTCTACACCGGGATCACCCCGGACCCGGATCAGGTTGCGGCGGCCGCCGCGTTCGCCGGAGCGCCGCCACTTCCTCGATGAGGCTGGCCGTCGGCGCTGGCGCCGCTGCCGCCGCGATGGCAGCGCGGCTACCCGACGCCCGATTCAAAGATGCAGCTGCGCGCTCTGGGCCGAGCGGTCGTACTTGGATCCCGTGGCGACCACCAGGCCGAGCTGCTCGCCGAAGCACTGCAGCGACTTCTCGCCGCCCGCCGGCAGCGGGATCTGCCGGATCTTGCAGTGCAGGATCAGCGCCGCCGCGAGCGTGGGGCCCTCGACGAGCACGTCCTGCTGCGATCCCTCGGCGCCATCGCCCGTGATCGTGATGCGGAAGCGGACCGCTCCTCCGGGCCCGCTGCACTCCGCCGCACAGCGCAGCACCGCACCGGTCGGGTGCGACTGCTGCGACCGGCGATGATATTCCTTGACCGCCTGCACCACTTCGGCCGGCCGAAAGAGCACGTGGCGTATCTCCGAAGGCATGTCCGTCTCCTGTGACGGGAGGAGCATACGCCGACTTGGTTGATGATTTACTTACGCCGGCGCGGCGAACCCACCCGCCGCCGGAGGGCCCTAGATCGGGGTCGGGTTGCGCTCGCTGAAGCCGCTCTGGTGCCAGTACGGGTAGGGCAGCGTGACCGCGCTCGCCGCATCCAGGTCCGCGACCTGCTCGCCGGTCAGGTTCCAGCCCACTGCGCCCAGGTTCTGCACCAGCTGCTCCTCGTTGCGCGCGCCGACGATGACATTCGACACCGTGGGACGCTGCAGCAGCCAGTTCAGCGCGATCTGCGGCACGCTCTTGCCGGTCTGCTCGGCGATGCGGTCGATCGCCTCGACCACCTTGAACACGTGCTCGTCCGGCACCGGCGGTCCCATGTCGGCCGTCTTGTGCAGGCGCGAGCCGGCCGGCAGCGGCTGGCCGCGCCGGATCTTGCCGGTCAGGCGGCCCCAGCCGAGCGGGCTCCAGACCACCGCGCCCACGCCCTGCTCCAAGCCGAGCGGCATCAGCTCCCACTCGTAGTCGCGCCCGATCAGCGAATAGTACGTCTGGTTGGCGACGTAGCGCGCCAGGTTGTAGCGCTCCGAGATGCTGAGCGACTTCATAAGGTGCCAGCCGGAGAAGTTGGAGACGCCGACATAGCGGATCTTGCCCGCCCGTACCAGGTCGTCCAGCGCGGTCAGGGTTTCCTCGGCGGGCGTCTTGGCATCGAAGCCGTGCAGCTGGAACAGGTCGATGTAGTCGGTGCCGAGGCGCTTGAGCGCGCGCTCCGCCGCCTGGATCAGGTGGTGGCGCGAGGAGCCGACGTCGTTCGGCTCCTCGGAGCTGCGGAAGGTCGCCTTGGTCGAGATGATCACCTTGTCGCGCCGACCGCGGATCGCGCCGCCGAGGATCTCCTCTGCGGCGCCGGCGGAGTAGATGTCGGCGGTGTCGAACATGGTGAGGCCGTGCTCGAGGCAGACATCGACGAGGCGGGTAGCGCCCTGCACGTCGGTGTCGCCCCAGGCGCGGAAGAACTCGTTGGAGCCGCCGAAGGTGCCGGTGCCCAGGCTCAGCACCGGCACCTTGAACCCGGAGCGGCCGAGATGTCTGTATTCCATGGTGTTTCCTTGGGCCCGCAGGGTCCGGGCAGAAAGCTTTGACGAGAAACTTCTCAACCATGACGCCTCGGGCACCATATGGTTCAGCACGCGCGGAGGCACCGATCATGGCCACGGACAAAAGCAGACAGACCCACCTGACGACGCCGGCGGGCGAGCACCGCCTGCACCCGGAGACCCTGATGCTGGGCTACGGCTACGATCCGTCGCTGTCCGAGGGCGCAGTCAAGCCGCCGGTGTTCCTCACTTCCACCTTCGTGTTCCGCTCCGCCGAAGAGGGACGCGACTATTTCGACGTGGTGGCCGGGCGGCGCGAGGTGCCCGCCGGCGGCGCCGGACTAGTGTACAGCCGGTTCAACCATCCGAATGCCGAGATCGCCGAGGACCGGCTGGCGATCCAGGAAGGCGCCGAGGCGGGACTGCTGTTCAGCGCCGGGATGTCGGCGATCGCCACCACGATCCTGGCCTACGCACGGCCGGGGGACGCGATCCTGCACAGCCAGCCGCTCTACGGCGGCACCGAGACCCTGCTGGTGCGCACGCTCGCCAACTACGGCATGGCGGCGGAGGGCTTCACCGACGGGCTGGACCGCGAGGCGATCGACGCCGCCGCCGCACGCGCCGTCGCGCGCGGACGGGTCAGCGTGATCCTGGTGGAGACGCCGTCCAACCCGCTCAACTCGCTGGTCGACCTTTCGCTGGTCGCGGCACTCCGCGACCGGCTGGCAGCGTCACAGGGCCATCCGCCATTGATCCTGTGCGACAACACCATGCTCGGGCCGATCTTCCAGGCGCCGCTTCGGTTCGGCGCCGACATCGTGGTCTACTCGCTGACCAAGTATATCGGCGGCCACAGCGACCTGGTCGGCGGCGCGGCCCTGGGCAGCAAGGCAGCCCTGCGCCCGGTGCGCACGCTGCGCAGCGCGATCGGCACCGGGCTCGACCCGCACTCCTGCTGGATGGTCGGGCGCTCGCTGGAGACCCTGTCGCTGCGCATGCGCGAGGCTGCCCGCAACGCGGAGATGGTCGCCAACTTCCTCGTGCTGCATCCGCGCGTGCGCCGCGTGCACGCGCTGAACCTGCTGCGCGAGCACGAGCCGGCGGCCTCCGTGCACGCGCGTCAGGCGACCGGTGCGGGCTCCACCTTCAGCGTCGTCGTCGAGGGGGGTATCGAGGAGGCTTTCCGGGTGCTCAACCGGCTGCGCATCTTCAAGCTGGCGGTGAGCCTCGGCGGTACGGAGTCGCTGGCCAGCCATCCGGCCTCGACCACCCATTCGGGGGTGCCGGCCGCGGTGCGCGCGCAGGCGGGTGTCACCGACGGGCTGATCCGGCTCAGCATCGGCATCGAGAACGCCGAGGACCTGATCGCCGACCTCGCCCAGGCGCTGGCGGACCCGGAACGTTAGCGCCGCCGGTAACGGCCCGCGAAACCTGGACGCCACACGGGCGCTGCCTCAGCACGCGGTGCGGTCGCGACCGCTCCGGGCCGGCTACGGCCGGTCCATCCAACGTGGAGCGAGGCGCATCGATCAGGATCTTCAGGGCACGCGCGCGGCGCTACGCGCGCCCGCCCCTCAGCCGGTTGCCGCCGATCGCGGGCAGCCGCGCCGGCTCGCTGGCCTGCTGCCGCAGCCGGCCATGCACCGGCTGTTCGCGCGCTCGCGCCTGCTGCGCCGGCTCACCGTGGGCGTGCTCAGCCGCGTCGAGCTCGTCATCATGGGAGGCCACAAGCAGCGCCCGCGCCTGGACATCATCCGGCGCGTCCGCCGCGAGCGCGAGTCGCTGCTCAGCGGCAACGAGGCGTTCATGATCTACTCGACAGCGGCGGCGCAGCGTGCGATCGGCCCGATCATGGCCGAGGTCGGCGTGTTCCAGGGCTGCTCGGCCAAGCTGATCAGCCTGGCCGGGCGCCCGTCCGAGCTGCACCTGTTCGACACCTTCGAAGGCCTTCCGGAACCGGACCGCAACGAGCGACGGGCGATGCGCCGCGGCCACTACGCCGCCTCGCTCGAGGCGGTGCGCGCCTACCTCGCCGACCAGCCGAACATCGTGTTCCACAAGGGCTGCTTCACCGGCCATGGCGTCGGCTGCGCCGACCGCGCCTTCTCGTTCGTGCATCTCGACGTGGACCTCAAGCAGGGCACGCGGGCCTGCCTGGAATTCTTCTATCCGCGCATGCTGCCGGGCGGCGTCATCCTGTCGCACGACTACTCGTATCTCGACGGGGTGCGGGAGGCCTTCGCGGAGTTCCTCGCCGGCCGGCCGGAGCGGCCGCTGGAGCTGCCGAGCTCCCAGGTCATGCTGATCAAGGCCTAGTCACCCGCGTCCGCCACCTGCGGTCGGGCGGTTCGCAGAGGCGGCGCCCGCTGCTAGAAACGGCAGCGGTCCGATGTTTGCAGCAGGCCGCCTGTCGAGGATCGAGCGGATGGCGGTCGAGCAGATGGCGCAACAACCGAACGGGCGGCGCGGCGTCTGCCTGGTGATCTCGGCGCCCTCCGGCGCCGGCAAGAGCACCATCGCCAACGCGCTGCGCGGCTCCGAGCCGGAGCTCAGGCACTCGGTCAGCGTCACCACGCGCGCGCCGCGCCCGGGCGAGGTCGAGGGGGTGCACTACCACTACCGCAGCGCCACCGAATTCGACGCGATGGCGCAGTCGGGTGCGCTGCTGGAGTGGGCGACCGTGTTCGGACGCAGCTACGGCACGCCCCGCGCTCCGGTCGAGGCATGGCTCGGCTCCGGACGCGACATGGTGTTCGACCTCGATTGGCAGGGACATCGCCAGATCCGTGCCGCACTGCCCGAGGACGTGGTCAGCCTGTTCGTGCTGCCGCCGTCGCTCGACGTGCTTGAGCAGCGCCTGCGCGCCCGGGCCGCCGACGACACCGAAGAGATCGCCCGCCGCATGCGCGCCGCACGCGACGAGATCGCGCATTGGCCGGAATTCGACCACGTCATCGTCAACGCCGATCTCGATCGCTCGATCCGGGAAGCGCGCGCGGTGCTGCACGCGGCGCGTCTGAGGACGGAGCGGCAGCTCGGGACGCGGGTGCTGGTGGCGAGCTTCGCGGCACCCGGCGTCGCCCCTGGGGCGGCATGATGGACTTCTCCGCCGTCTCGGTGCTGTGCGTCGGCGACGTCATGCTCGACCGCTACAACTACGGCACGATGGAGCGGATCTCCCCGGAGGCGCCGGTACCGGTGCTGCGCCTGACCCGCACCCGTGAGATGGCGGGCGGGGTCGGCAACGTCGCGAGCAACATCCTCTCGCTCGGCGGCCGCGCGGTACTGGTCGGGCTGGTCGGGCAGGACGCCGCCGGTGCCGCGCTGCTGGCGATCGTCGCCGCCCAGGGCTGCGTCACCGATGGGCTGACCGTGTCAGCGGCGCGGCCGACCATCTGCAAGACCCGCTTCATCGCGGCCTCGCAGCAGGTGGTGCGCACCGACGAGGAGAGCCGGCTGCCGCTGCAGCCGGAGGAGGAGCGGGCGCTGGTCGCGGCGATCGATCGCCACATCGATGTCGCCTCGGTGCTGGTGCTGTCGGACTACGGCAAGGGGGCCTGCGCGCCGGCGCTGCTGTCGTACGCGATCGAGGCCGCCCGCCGGCGCGGTATCGCGGTGTTCGTGGATCCGAAGTCCGACGACTTCTCGCGCTACCGCGGCGCCACCTGCATAACCCCGAACGCGCGCGAGCTCGCCGCCGCCGCAAGCCGCCTGGGTGCTGCGGCCGATCCCGGCGACGACGACGAGGGCGCGGTGGTGCGCGCCGCGCACGCGGTGATGCGACAGGCCGGGGCCAGCGCGATCCTGGCCACCCGCTCGGAGAAAGGGATGGTGCTGGTGGAGGAGGGCGCCGCGGTGCTCTCGGTGCCGGCGCGGGCACGCGAGGTGTTCGACGTCTCCGGCGCCGGGGACACCGTGATCGCGGCGATGGCGCTGGCATACGGCGCCGGCCGCACGCTGTCGCAGGCGGTGCGCATCGCCAACGCCGCCGCCGGGGTCGTGGTCGGCAAGCTCGGCACCGCCACCGCCGACATCGTCGAGGTGATGCAGGAGCTCGAGCTGCTCGACCGGCAGTTCGGCGAGCATCAGGCTCCGGACGCGGGCCAGGGGGGCGAGGCAGGCGGCGTCGGCGTGCTCGCCACCCTGGCGCACGCGCAGGCGCTGGCCGCGCGCTGGCGGGCGCAGGGGCTGCGGGTCGGCTTCACCAACGGCTGCTTCGACATCCTGCATGCCGGCCACGTCTCGCTGCTGGCCGCGGCACGGGCGGAGTGCGACCGGCTGATCGTCGCCCTGAACACCGATGCCGGGGTGCGACGGCTGAAGGGGGCGCTGCGTCCGGTCAACCGCCTGGCGGCGCGCGCCCAGGTGCTGGCGGCGATCCGCCACGTCGACTGCCTGCTCTGCTTCGACGAGGACACGCCGCTGGCGCTGATCCGGGCGCTGATGCCGGACGTGCTGATCAAGGGTGCGGACTACGCTCCCGAGGCGGTGGTGGGCGCCGATCTGGTGCGCGCGGCGGGCGGCAGGCTGGTGCTGGCGGGGCTGCTGCCGGAGCAGTCCACCACGGCGACGATCGCCCGCCTCCGCATCGCCGAGGCGGGCGGCGCGTCCCCAGGTTCCCCGTTATCCACAGGCGAGACAGAGGCTGAACCGCGCGGCGTTACCGGCTAGGGTATGGCGGTGAACCAGATCGAATCCGGCCGCAGGGAGAGCCTGTTCGGCCAGTCCCTGCGTCTTCCCCCGGCCAACGCGCAGGCGGAGACGGCGCTGCTCGGGGCGCTGCTGGCCAACAACAAGGCCTATGACCGGGTCAGCGAGTTCCTTGCCCCGGAGCACTTCGCCGACCCGCTGCACGGCCGCATCTTCCAGGCGATCACGCGCAGGGTCGAGGCCGGCCAGCTCGCCGACGTGATCACGCTGCGCGCCGAGTTCGAGCATTCCGGCCTGCTCGACGAGGTCGGCGGTGCGGCCTACCTGGGCCAGCTGCTGACCGCGATGGTCGGCATCATCAATGCCGGCGAGTACGGCCGCGCCATCCACGATGCCTGGCTGCGCCGCCAGCTGATCGACATCGGCGAGACGGTGGTCAACAACGCGTTCGGCGCCGAGCCGGAGCTGGACGGCACGCACCAGATCGAGGCGGCGGAGGAGCACCTGTTCCGCCTCGCCACCGATCGCGGGCAGGATGGCGGCTTCGTCAGCTTCGAGCGCGCGCTGACCGAGGCGATCGGCATTGCCGAGCGCGCGTTCCACCGCGCGGGAGCCGTCGCCGGGCTGACCACCGGCCTGCGCGACCTCGACAAGAAGACCGGGGGCATGCACCCGTCGGACCTGCTGATCCTGGCCGGCCGCCCCGGCATGGGCAAGACCGCGCTCGCCACCAAGATCGCCTTCGGCG
>CAXTNV010000141.1:0-6855 GCA_964245755.1 uncultured Acetobacteraceae bacterium
CTCCGGAGGCGCGCTCCGCGACCAGCACCGGGAAGCCGCCGCGAACGCGCTCGGCCATCCAGTCGCGTCGCGAGGCCAGGGTCGCCGGGGTGAGCGTCCACAGCGCGGTGCCGTTGCAAATCGCGTCGTTGGTGATCGCCAGGATCGCCGGCAGGTCCGCCTCGGCCGCCGCGCGGACGGTGACGCTCACGGCTTGCGCAGGATCAGCGTCGCCCATTCGCCTTCCCGCAGCACCCGCTCCAGGATCAGGCCGCGACGGCGATGCGCCGCCAGCACCAGGCGCGCCTGGCCCGCGAGCAGGCCGGCGAGGATGGCGGTGCCGCCGGGCTGCAGGTCGCGCGCCAGGGCGGGCGCCATGCGGCACAGCGGACGCGCCAGGATGTTGGCGAACACGAGGTCGTATGGCGCCCGCGCCCGCACCGCGGCCGACCGCCAGCCGTTGCCGAGGCGGCACGACACCAGCCGGCGCAGCCGGTTCTGAGCCGCGTTCTGCGCCGCCACCCGCACCGACCAGGGCTCGATGTCGACCGCCAGCACCGGGCGGTGCAGCAGAGCCGCCGCGGCCATCGCCAGGATGCCGGAGCCGGTGCCCAGGTCGAGGATGCGGCGCATGCGGCGGTGCGCGACGCGCTCCAGCGCGCGCAGGCAGCCGCGGGTCGATCCATGCTCGCCCGAGCCGAAGGCGATGCTGGCATCGAGCACCAGCGTCAGGCGCCGCCCGGCGGGTGCCGGCGCGAGATGCGTACCGCGTATCGCGAAGCGGCGGCCGACCCGCTGCTCGGGGAACGCCTCGCGGGTGCGCGAGAGCCAGCCCTCGGCCTCGGTGCGGCGCCGCTGCAGCGGCGGCGAGACGCCGCTGAGCAGGGCCGCGATCGACAGCGAGGCGGCGAGACTGGCCTCGCCGAAGCCCTCGTCCTTGATCCCCTCGACACGCCAGCAGCGCTGCTCGTCGTCGGCCTCGAACAGGCCGACGGTGCCGCAGACCTGGGCCAGCGCCCGTTCGTACGCCTCGACCGCCCGCTCCGGCACCGTGACGTGGATCGTCTCCAAGGCGGTGGCGTGCCGCCGGGCGCTCACTCGCGGCCTGCCACCAGCTCGACGTAGCTGTCCATCAGCCGCTTGCTGCCGGAATGGTCGAACTCGATCTCCAGCCGGTCCTCGTCGGTCGCGCGCACGACGCCGTAGCCGAACTTCTGGTGGAACACGCGCTGTCCCACCGCGATCGCGCTGTCGCGCTTCGGGCGCGCCGGCTGCTCCCACGCCTCCACCACGCGCGGCCGCCGCGCGGTCAGCGGGAACTGGCCGGAGAACACCGGGGGTGCGGCGCGCAGCTGCTCGCGGGCGAGCGACGCGGTGCCCGCCTGCTCGACATGCTCGGCTGGCAGCTCGTCAATGAAGCGGCTCGGGATCGAGCTCTGCCAGTTGGCGTAGACCCGGCGGTTCGCGGCGTGGCTGATGATCGCCCGGTGGCGGGCGCGGGTGATGCCGACATAGGCCAGCCGGCGCTCCTCCTCGAGCCCCTTGTTGCCGCCCTCGTCGAGGGTGCGCTGGCTGGGGAACACGCCCTCCTCCCAGCCGGGAAGGAACACGGTGTCGAACTCGAGGCCCTTGGCGCCGTGCATGGTCATCAGGTTGACCCGGTCGGCGCCGGCGTTCTCTTCGTTCTCCATCACGAGCGAGACGTGCTCAAGGAAGCCGCCCAGGCTCTCGAAGTCGGCGAGCGCGCGCACCAGCTCCTTGAGGTTGTCGAGCCGGCCCGGCGCCTCGGGCGACTTGTCGCGCTTCCACATCTCGATGTAGCCGGTCTCCTCCAGCAGCGTCTCGACCACCCGCACGTGGCCGTCGCGGGTCAGCGCCTCGCGGCCGCGGCCGAAGCAGGCCATCAGCGCGGTCAGCTGCTCGCGCACCCGCCCCTTGAGCGTGCCGCGCTCCAGCAGACGCATCGTCGCGAGGCTGAGCGGCACCTGTGCCGCGCGCGCCTCGACGTGCAGCGCCTGCAGCGCCGCATCGCCGACGCCACGGCGGGGGACGTTGACGATGCGCTCGAAGGCGAGGTCGTCGGACGGCTGGTGCATCACGCGCATGTAGGCCATGGCGTCGCGGATCTCGGCGCGCTCGTAGAAGCGCAGGCCCCCGACCACGCGATAGGGCAGGCCGAGCGTGATCAGCCGCTCCTCGAAGGCGCGGGTCTGGAAGCCGGCGCGCACCAGGATCGCCATCTCCGACAGCCTGTGGTCGTCGCGGTGCAGGCTCTCCATGCGCTCGCCAACCATGCGCGCCTCCTCGTCGGAGTCCCAGACCGAGGCCACCAGCACCTTCTCGCCGGCGGAGTCGCGGCGTCCGGAGCGCAGCGTCTTGCCCAGCCGCCCGCCATTGTGCGCGATCAGCCCCGACGCCGCGGCCAGGATCGGCGCCGTCGAGCGGTAGTTGCTCTCGAGCCGCACGATCTGCGCGCCGGGGAAGTCCTTCTCGAAGCGCAGGATGTTCTCGACCTCGGCGCCGCGCCAGGAATAGATCGACTGGTCGTCGTCGCCGACGCAGCAGATGTTGGCACCCTCCTGCTTCTGCGCGAGCAGGCGCAGCCAGAGGTACTGCACCGTGTTGGTGTCCTGGTATTCGTCCACCAGGATGTAGCGGAAGGCGCGGTGATACTGCGCCAGCACGTCCGGCCGGGTACGCAGGATGTCGGTCATGTGCAGCATCAGGTCGCCGAAATCAGCGGCGTTGAGCTGCTTCAGCCGCGCCTGGTAGTCGGCGTAGACGGCGCGGGCGCGGCCGCCGCCGAACTCGCTGTCCTCCGCCGGGCCGATGCGGTCGGGCGACAGGCCGCGATCCTTCCAGCGCTGGATCACCCCCATCAGACCCTGCGGCGGCCAGCGCTTGGCGTCGACGCGCTGCAGCTCCATCACCTGCTTGAGCAGGCGCATCTGGTCGTCTGTGTCGAGGATGGTGAAGGACGAGGTGAGCCCCACATACTCCGCGTGGCGCCGCAGCATGCGCGCGCACAGGGCGTGGAAGGTGCCGAGCCAGAGGCCTTCGGCAGGGCGCCCGAGCAGGCTGCCGACGCGCTCGCGCATCTCGCGCGCCGCCTTGTTGGTGAACGTCACGGCCAGCACCTGCCCGGGAAAGGCGCGCCGGCTCAGCAGGATGTGGGCGAAGCGCGTGGTGAGCACGCGCGTCTTGCCGGTGCCGGCACCGGCCAGCACCAGCAGCGGCCCGTCGAGGGTCTCGACCGCCTCGCGCTGCTCCGGATTGAGCCGCCCGAGATAGTCGTCATCGACCGAGAGCGCAGGCTCGGCGCGGGACTCGGGCACGGGATCTGTCGCGGGATCGCTCACCTCCGCCATATAGGCTGCGGCGAAGCAGCCGCCAAATCGTGCTGGTTACGAGAGCAAAATGGTCTATGCTGCATCTCCAGGTTGCAGATCGGTGGAGACGGCATGGTTCGGGGTTTCGCCGAGGCCGGGGCGTGGCTGCCGGCCTTCGTGCGTCGGAGCACGACCCGCGGCGAGGATGCGGCGGACGATGCGGTGGCACCCGTCGTCCAGGCCTCGGTGCCCTTCGGCAGCACCGGGCCGCACGGCCACCGCCGGCGCATGCGCGAGCGGCTGCTCGGCGCCGGCCCGGCCAGCCTCGCGGACTACGAGATCCTCGAGATGCTGCTGTTCCTCGGGATCCCGCGGCGCGACACCAAGCCGCTGGCCAAGGCGCTGATCAACCGCTTCGGCAGCCTGTCGGGCGTGCTGAGCGCGCCGGCGGCGGCGCTGTGCCGCGAGGGCCTGAGCGAGGCGTGCGCGGCGGTGATCGGCCTCGCCGAGCCGGCCGCCGCCCGGCTGTCCGGGGCGGAAGCGCGGGACCGGCCGATGCTGAACAACTGGGAGCGGCTGATGGCCTATTTCGAGACCGCGCTCACCGGCGCGGTGCCCGGCCAGCTGCGCATGCTGTTCCTCGACAACCGCAACCGGCTGCTGGCCGACGAGGTGGCCGAGCAGGCTGCGGGCGTCGTGCCGCCGGGCGGCGAGGCGGTGCCCGACGCCTCCCGACCGGTCATGCGACGGGCACTCGATCTGCACGCGACCGCGCTGATCGCGGTGCGCGTGGTGCCGGCGGGAACGCCGTCACGTGGCTTGCTGACGCAGGAGGCAGCGCTCGGATCGAGGCTGTCGCGGGCGGCGGCGCCGCTCGCCATCATCCTGCACGACCACATGCTGGTCGGCGGCGACAACTGGGTCAGCCTGCGGCAGAAGCAGCTGATCTGATGCCGGCGCGCACGCGCCTCAGCGATGCCGCGCCACGGCGGAGAGCTGCTCCTCGATGACCCCGAACAGCAGCGCCGGGCTCTCGGCGAGCGCGTCCGCGCCTGCGGCCTCGAGTTCCGCGCGGCCGCCATAGCCCCAGAGCGCCCCGATCGCGCGCATGCCGTTGGCGTGTGCGCCGCTCACGTCGTAGCGCCGGTCGCCCACCATCACCGACCGCTGCGCATCGACCGCTTCCCTGGCCAGCAGGTCCGCGATCAGCTCGGGCTTCTCCGCGCCGGTATCATCCGGGCGCGCGCCGTAGAAGCCGTCGAAGTAGCCGATGAGGCCGTGCCGCTCGAGGATCCGCCGCGCCAGGTGCACGGGCTTCGAGGTGGCAAGAAAGAGGCGGCGACCGTCACCGGCGAGCTGTTGCATCAGCGCCGGCACACCGGGAAACAGCGGGCTGTGCAGCACGCCGCTGCTCTCGTAGTGCGTACGATAGGCGACGATGGCCGCCGCGACGCGATCGTCGCCGAGGCGGCCCAGCAGCCGCGCCATCACGTCGGGGAGCGGCGGTCCGATCACCCAGTCGAGATCCTCCGACGGATCCGGCTCGTGTCCGAGTTCACGCAGCGCCGCGCGCAGGCAGGTGATGATGCCGTCCCGCGAGGCGAGCAGGGTGCCGTCGAGGTCGAGCAGCACGGTCTCGCCGCGTGATCCGGGGTGCGTCATGAGCGTGTCCAATCGATGCACCTGCTTCTAGCCGCAGGAAGAAGTTGAGGCCAAGCGGCTAACATTGCGGTATCGTATCATATCCGCGTTGCAGGGAGGACGAGCCGGATGCCGGCGGTGCAGACGACGCTCCTCACCGGGCATGCTGACGGGCCTGCCGCAGCGCGCGACCCGATCCCCGGCGACGCGGAGCTGCTGGCCCTGCTGCTCGCGAGCGCGATGCCGGCCTGCGAGGACCCCGGCACGCTGGCGCGAGAGGCGGTGGCGCGCTTCGGCAGCCTTGCGTCGCTGCTCGCCGCACCGGTGCGCGAGCTTCAGGGCTTCGCGGGCTTCGGCCCGCACAGCCTCTCGGCGATCAAGCTGCTGCACGAGGCGGCGCTGCGGCTGTCGCGCGCCCGGATGCAGGGGGAGGCGGTGCTGGCCGACTCCGGACGGCTGATCGGCTACCTGACGGCGGTGCTGGCGCGCGAGAAGATCGAGCAGTTCCGCATCCTGTTCCTCGACGCCGGCGACCGGCTGATCGCCGACGAGGCGCAGGCGCGCGGCACCGTCAACCATACCCCGGTGTACCCGCGCGAGGTGGTGCGGCGTGCGCTTGAGCTTGAGGCGGCGGCGGTCATCCTGGTGCACAACCATCCGAGCGGCGACCCGAGCCCGTCGCGCGAGGACCTGGCGATGACCGCCCAGGTTGTGGAGGCCGCCGCGGTGCTGGGGCTTGTGGTGCGCGATCACGTGATCGTCGGCAACGGCAGGTGGACCAGCTTCCGCGAGGCCGGCCTGCTGCAGTAGGCCTCAGGCGGAAGTCATTCGGGGTCCGCGGCCTCCGGTCCCGGCGGGTCCAGGGCAGGGCCCTCGCCTTGCAGCCGCAGCGCGTCGGCGATGCCGAACGCCCCCGGCAGCCCGCCGCGCGGGAACAGCCGGTTGACGTGTCCCATCTTGCGTCCCGGCCGCGCCTCCGCCTTGCCGTACAGGTGACCGAGCAGCCCGTCGGTGCCGAGGATGCGCGGCCACAGGGCGAGCCCCTCCGGCCCGATCAGGTTCTTCATCACCGCGTCGGAATGCCGGCTCGCCGCCGGCAACGGCAGCCCCGCCACGGCCCGGATATGCATCTCGAACTGGCTCACCGGACAGGCGTCGAGGGTCCAGTGGCCGGAGTTGTGCGGCCGCGGCGCGATCTCGTTGACCAGCAGCGTGCCGTCACCGTCCAGGAACATCTCCACCCCGAGCAGGCCCTGCAGGCCGAGATGTGCCGCGATCCGGCAGGCCAGCGCCTGCGCCTGCGCCGCCGTCGCCTCGGGCACCGGCGCCGGCGCCAGGGTGAGGTCGAGGATCTGGTCGCGATGGCGGTTCTGCGCCACGTCGTAGGTGCGCATGGTGCCGTCGACGCCGCGCGCCACCATCACGCTGAGCTCGCAGGCGAACGGCACCAATCGCTCGGCGACCAGCGGGTGCGGCGACAGTTGGGCGAAAGCGGCGTCCAGGGCGTCGCGGTCGCGGATCACCGCCTGCCCCCTGCCGTCATAGCCGAGCCGGGTCGTCTTGAGCACCAGCGGCAGGCCGAGCGCGTGTGCCGCCCGGTCGAGCTCCGCGCGATCGTGCACGGCGTGCCAGGGCGCCACCGCCACACCCGCCGCCTCCAGCATCCGCTTCTCGGCGAGCCGGTCCTGGCTGATGCGCAGGATCGCGCCCGACGGCCGCACCGGGCGCAGCGAGGCGAGCAGATCGAGCCCGTCGGCGCTGATGTTCTCGAACTCGAAGGTCACGACGCTGCTGGCCGCGGCGAAACGTCGCAGCGCCGCCGGATCGTCGTGTGCTCCCAGGGTGATGCCGCTCGCCACCTGAGCCGCGGGCCCGTCGGCCTGATCGGTGAGCACGTGGCAGCGAT
>CAXTNV010000141.1:6865-8296 GCA_964245755.1 uncultured Acetobacteraceae bacterium
CGGCGGCCCGCCCCGCCCGGCCCCCCCGGGGCCCCCCCCCGACGATGCCGATGACGCTGTTCGGCGGCAATGCCGCCTGCGGGTCGCCGGAGGGGAAGGGGCTCATCAGCGGCAGCGCCTCAGACGGAGGGCGTATCCGGCACGGAGGCGGTCTGCAGCGCCCGCCAGGTCTCCAGGCGGGTGGCCAGGTCGGGGTCGTTGATCGACAGGATGGAGCCCGCGAGGATCGCGGCGTTGACGGCACCGGCGCGTCCGATCGCGAGCGTGCCGACCGGCACCCCCGCCGGCATCTGCACGATCGAGAGCAGGCTGTCGATGCCGTGCAGCGCATGGGCCTCGATCGGCACCCCGAGCACCGGCAGGCTGGTCCAGGCCGCGCACATCCCGGGCAGGTGGGCAGCCCCGCCCGCGGCGGCGATGATCACCCGGATGCCGCGCGACCGGGCGGTGCTGGCATACTCCACCAGCCGGTCCGGCGTGCGGTGCGCCGAGACGATGCGCGCCTCGAAGCTGATCTGCAGCGCTTCCAGGGTGGTGGCGGCGTGCGACAGGGTTTCCCAGTCGGACTGGCTGCCCATGATCAGGCCGACGCGCGGCACCGCCTCCTGCTCCAGCGGCCGCGCGTCGTCGGCCTGCTGGTAGGGCTCGCCCAGGCTCGGCGGCGTGGGCTCTTCCCGGTCCGGCGTGACCGGTTCCAGGGTCGGGGGCTGGTCGGAGGCCTCGGTCGGCTGTGCCATGACGGGGAGTTCCTGGTTCAGGCGATGCTGTCCGGGATCAGCCGGCTCTCCAGCCAGGCGATCTCGTCCTTCAGCATCAGCTTGCGCTTCTTGAGGCGCTGCAGCTGCAGCTGGTCGATCGGTTGCGCCACCAGCCTGCCGATCACCGTGTCGAGGTCACGGTGCTCGCTGCGCAGTTCATGCAGCTGGCGCAGCAGGGTGTCGGGATCTGTCAGCATGGGCCATCGCATAGCATGGGTGCGAGACTTCTCCATCGGCTGTTGGTGATGTCTCCGAGCCGGCGCTGCGTGCCCCGCGGCGGCGGGTTACGCCAATTTCGCGTGACAGCTGTAGCCCCGCGAGAGCTATCGTCGGTGGCTCGTCAACCCAGCCTGCGGAGCAACCATGAGTCAGCAAGCACGGATCGAAAGCCTCAAGACCCGTCACGCCAGCCTTGATTCACGCATCCTGGAAGAGGATCACCGCCCGCAGCCCGATCAGGACGCCCTCAACCGGCTCAAGCTGGAGAAGCTTCGGGTCAAGCAGGAGATGGAGCGGCTGCAGCAGCGCGACTGAGTTCGCCGCGGCGGGGGCGGATCCGGCCGCCTCAGGCGGCCTCCTCGCCCTCCGCCGCTGGCGGCGGCGGCGCGGGCCCGTGATGCCCGTCGCGCAGCCGCCGCGCGTGGGCGGCCTGGCCCCCCGCGATGAGGGCGGG
>CAXTNV010000142.1:0-8276 GCA_964245755.1 uncultured Acetobacteraceae bacterium
CACCAGCACCCAGCCCTGCATCAGCGACGACCCGGCGAGCAGGCCGACCGACCAATTGCCCAGGGTGGCGAAGCGGCGGGCGGCGGCGGCGGCGGCCGTCACCGGCCCGAGACGCACCACCAGCAGCAGCGGCACCAGTCCGCCGATCCAGATCGCGGCGGCCAGCAGATGCACCACGTCTAGGCCGAACAGCAGGCTGAGCCCGCCTTGCATCGCCATCGCGTGACCGTGCGCGGCCTGCGCCGCCGCATCGGCGCAGCCGGCCACCGCGGCGGGGCGGCGGCTTCCGGCGGCGAGCAGGGCGCCGGTCGCGACGACCAGCGCCAGCTGCAGCAGGACCAGCCGGCCGAATCGGGTATCGGCCAGCACCGTCGGCAGCGCCGACAGCGCCCGCGACGGATCGGCGACGTCGGCCATCGCTCCGGCCTGCAGCACCGCCCAGATGACCAGGCCGAGCAGCGCCGCCGAAAGGCTGATCCAGCTCAGGCGCGACAGGGCGCGCTCCACCACCCTGGCACCGGCGCCGGGGATCGCGGCGACCGCCCCCCGTGTCACGAGCGCCCGGAACACCAGGCATCCGGCGGCGGACAGCAGTGCCGCGACGCTCGCCGCGCGTGCCAGCAGCAGCGCCGGGCCGCCCTCGGGCAGCAGCGTCATGATCGTCGCCGCGGGCGTCGCTCCCAGCATCGCTACTGCTGCACCGTGAAGCTGAAGCGGCCCTGGGTCCTGTGCGTGTCGGTGGCGACCGCGTGCCAGGTCACCGAGTAGGTGCCGGCCCGGAGCGGCCGCAGCCCGACCGCGAGGCGCGTCCCGGATCCCTCGAGATGCGCCGCGCCGGTTGCGACCCCGGCACCGGAGGCGTCCTGCACCGTGATGCTGCTGAACCGCGGTTCCACCCCCTCGGTGAAGTCGATCGCCACCTCGCGCGGCGCCTGCCGCACCGTGCTGCCGACCGCAGGGCTCGCCCGCCTGAGGAAGGCGTGCGCCGTGGCCACGCCGGGGCCGAGCAGCAGCCCGGCCAGCGCGAGGCCCGGCCAGGCGCTTCGCAGCGGCATCCCGCGCCGCCGGTTCATGGCAGCAACGGCCCGCCGATGCCGCCGGGGAAGAGGTCGTCGAGGAAGAGATGCACCAGCCCGACCGCTCCGACGTTGCTGCCCGCCACCCGGTTCAGCGGCACCAGCGCCTCGAGGCCGATCTCGCCCCACTGCGCCATGTAGATGACGCCCGGCGCCGCGGTCCAGCTGGTGCCCTCGCTGCTCGGGCTCGAGGCCGGCGAGGACCAGGTGAACTCGACCAGCGGCACCAGGTCGCCGAGGAGGCCGCGCAGGCCGAGATCCCTCACCTGCGACTGCAGGTAGGGGAGGCTGTACTGGAGCGAGAGCGCCCCCGCCCAGGCGTTGTTGTTGCCGTTGTTGTACTGCGCGGCGAGCCCGCTATCGAACGGCGACATCAGCGCCGCAGCTGGCTGGATCGTCTTCAGCTGCTTGTCGGCGATCGCGTAGCTCAGCTCGCCGGTGATCGCGAGCGGCCGCAGCATGCCGAGCGGCAGGTCGCCCAGCCCCTTGCCGAGATAGCCGGTCGGCGCCGTCGAGCCGTAATGGTCGGCGCCGGTGTGCGTGGTGCCGGTGCCCCCGACCTCGCGGACCACGCCGAGCGAGGCCACGAATTCGTGCTCGGCGTTCGTGTAGGCCTGCCACTTGCCGGTGATGAGCAGGTTCTCGAAGCCGGCCTGGGTCTTTGATCCGTTCATCTGCTGGATGTCGTAGCCGTCATTGAGGATCAGCGCCGTGTTCGGCGTGATCGTCTTGTCGTACTCGAAGCCGAGATCGACTTCGTGGCCGGGGCCGCTGCCGCCATCGGCGGCGCTGCGACTGTAGGTGAAGGCGGGCAGCGACGCCTCGTCGCTCACCCCGGGATCGTCGAAGGTCAGCGTGACCGGGAAGACGCGGGCGCCGGCGACGACGTGCGCCGAAGCCGGCAAGGCGGGCAGGCAGAGCAGGCCGGCGCCGAGCGCCGCTGCCGAGGAGAGGTTTCGCACCGATGATGTTCCCTGACGCGAGAGTCCTGGACGCCGGCGCGCGGCCGGCATCATGCGAGGATGGATCTCAGGCGGCGAGGGGAGGTGCGCGCGGCCGGCCGACCCGCGCGGTGGCGGGAGGCGGCCCGCGTCCGGGCGGTCGTTCCATGCTCCCGCCGCCGATCCCGCAGCGCCGTGCAGGGAGCGGCGGTGAGGCGGGCGGCAGGATGCAGCCGGGAACTGCCAGGGTGATGCTCAGCGGGCACAGGGCGAGGTCGGCCGCACCATGCCGGTGCGGCGCCTGGCCATCCGGCGCATGGCGGCCGACGCACAGGATGCTGACCGCATCGAGGGCCGCCAGCCGGCCCGAGGCTGCGTCGTCGGGCGGAACGGTGCCGCCGAGCGCCAGTTGGCCGACCAGCGCCAGCAGTGCCGCGAGGAAGCCGTAGCGCAAGACGCCCGGGTGCGCCCTGGGCGCCGCGGTCATTCAGCCATGACCGCGGCGCGTCGCACGCGGGAACGCGCGCGAAGCTGGTCGCACCGGGCGGCTGCCATCGCCCCGCTCAGCATCAGTGCCGCCATCGCCACCGGGCTGGTGCCGCCGACCTCGCCCACCAGCACGGTGCTGATCGCGCCGATGAAGAACACGACGGTGCCGTACAGCGCCGAGGCGCTGCCGGCCTCGCCGGGATGCGGCAGCAGCGCCCCGATTGCCGCGCCCGGCAGCAGGAAGCCGAGCGAGATCATGCATCCCATCATGCAGCAGGCAATGGCGAGCGGCCCGCGCAGCGGCGACAGCGACACCGCGAGCATCGCGGCACTGGTCACGATCAGCCCGATGGATGCGGCGCTCAGCACTCGGGTGGTGCCGAACCGCGGCAGGATCCTGGCATTGAGCTGCGTGCCGATGATGTAGCCGAGCGCGTTGAGGATGAACACGGCGCCGAACCAGGGCGGCGAGAGCCCGAAGCCGGCCAGGAACACCGGCGGCGCGCCGCCCAGGAAGGCGAACAGGCTAAAGGTGGCGAAGCCGCCTTCCAGCGCGTGGCTGCGGAACACCCTGTCGCGCCACACCCGGCGGTAGCGCAGCACGGTCGGCAGCAGGCGCAGCGTGACATGGTTGCTCGGCGCCAGCGTGTCCGGCAGCAGGCGCCAGATCAGCGCTGTGCACAGCATGCCGTAGAGGGCGGCGATCCAGAAGATCGCCCGCCAGCCCCACTGCTGCGCGATCAGGCCGCCGGCAGTCGGGGCGAGGATCGGCACCACCCCGACCACCAGCGTCAGCCGGCCGATCAGCCGGGCGGCGGCGAGGCCGTCGATCACCAGGTCACGGATCACGGCTCTGGGGACGGTCAGGCTCGCGGCGCCGCCGAACGCCGCGACCACACGCCAGAACGAGAGCACGCCCATCGATGTGGCCTGGGCGCAGCCAACCGAGGCGAGGGTGTAGAGCGCGGTGCCGAGCAGCAGCGGCGCCCGCCGGCCGTAATGGTCCGATAGCGGTCCGTGCGTGACCTGACCCACCGACAGGCCGAGGAACCAGGCCGCAAGGGTGATCTGCGCCGCGCCCGGCCGCGCCTGCAGGTCCAGCCGCATCGCCGGGAACGCCGGGAGATACATGTCGGTGGAGATCGGGCCGACCGCCGTGAGCAACGCCAGCAGGACGATGATGAAGCTGGAGTCGCGGCGGAGCATGTCGTGCCGTTGCCTGGGCTTGCGCGGGTTCCGCGGCGGCCGGCCTAGGGCGAGTATCCACCGGTGAGCAGCGGCGGCCCCTCGGATCCCGCCGGCGGCCGGGCGTTGCTGATCGGTCCGCTATAGCTCGCGCAGCCGGCGAGCTGCAGGCACAGCACGACCGCCGCCAGGCTGCGTGCGATCCACCCGGGGGAATGAACGCCGATCCGCATCTGCATCGCCCTCCGTGCCACTTCCGACCCTCATGCCCCGGTGTCGTCAGGGACGACCAGGCTCAGCTTGTCGAGGTCGGCGACCGTCCGGCCCTCCTCGTCCCACGACACCGCGTCCCGGTATCGCATGCCGAACAGGATCTCGCCGTGGCCGTATGAGTGGATATCATGCACATCTGCCGCCAGGGCAACATCCCGCGCCCGCAGCGTGACGAATAACCGCACGTCCTCCGCCTGCAGGCGCCGCCGATCCCAGCCGAACAGCGGGCTGCTCGCGTCGATCACGTGCACGAGCGTCCAGGTCAGCGCGAACAGCGGGAAGCTCGCCCTTTGCAGCACCAGGTCGTGCGGGCGGCGGAAGCGTTGCCCCTCCGCGGTGACCTCCATCAGCAGCGCCGAGACTCGTGCCTGCGCGTCGGCGAGCAGGGTCAGGCGGCCGTTGGCGATGCGAATCGTCAGCGCCCTGGTGCCGTCATGCATGCCGATCACCGCGTGTTCCGCGTAGAGGATCTTGGCCTTGGGGCGCGAGAAGCGGCCGAACACCAGGCCTGTCAGTACCGCGGTGAAGGCGACGCCGGTGAGGATCTCGATCGCCGAGACGATGTGGCCGTAAAGGGTGGCGGGCGCCATCACCCCGTAGCCGACGGTCGCCAGGGTCTCCAGGCTGAAGAAGAACGCGTCGGTGAAGCATCCGGGCCGGGCGTTGGCGACGGCGCCGCGCTGCAGCAGGTAGAGGCAGGCGAACACGCTGTTCAGCGCCAGCTCAAGCCCCAGCATGGCGGCGAAGAAGCGCGGCCAGCTCTGCGAGAGTGCCAGGTGGTAGGGGTCGCGCCAGTCAACGCGCCGCAGCCCGCTCTTGCGCACGTCGAACGCGCCGGCCTGCAACCGCATGATCGGTGGCATCGCCACCTTAGGCTTGTCGCCGCGCCGCCGCGTCATGCAGCGCTTGCCACTTTCCTGAACAGAAGGGGAACATCGGCCGTTGCGTGCTTTGGTCGCCAGCGCCTAGAAGTTACAATAATGTTATGATCTGTCATCCGCCGCAGAAAATGCTGTGTTGCAACATTTCTCCTCCTATATGCTTTACCCGTGCATGGTGATGCACCGGAAGGGCCTAGCAATGTCGACCTCACATGATCGTTCAGGGATGCATGCCTGGGATGTGCGCGATGCGCGCTCCATCGCGAGCAACACTCCCGCTTATCGCGGCACCGTGTTCACGCCGCATTCGGACTATCGGGCGGTGCCGGCGCCAGGGCGCATCGGCATCTCGGCGACCGGCCGCTTCGCCGCGGCGTTGCTGGCGCGCATCGGGTCCCGCCGCCGTCCGGCTGCGAAATCGGCTTCCGGCGCCGCCTCTGCCGGTCGCCCTAACCGCTGATCGCCTTCGCACACCGCATGCGGAAGGCGCGGAAAGCCACGCCGCCATCTTGTCGACCGGTCCCGTGGCCGCCTTTAGCATCGAGACAGCCTAGGGGCCGCTTCGCGACGCCAGGCTCTGTTCGATCATCTCGCCCACCTGCGCGAAGAGGCGCCCCTCGTCCAGGCGGAAGTTGAAGAACGACGCCTGGCCCGGCGCCACATCCACCAGCAGCGGGGCCTCGGGCTGATCCTCCACCAGTTCCGGATCGATGAAGCGCAGCCGCGTCGGCGTCTCCATGTAGCGCGGCGCGTCGTAGATGTGCAGGTCGGCGCGGCGCATCAGGTTGCTGCGGCTGGTCACGACCAGGCCGGTGCTGTTGCAGACCCAGCGGTATTTGGCGAGGCTCGCCCCCCAGATCGAGACGAAGCAGTCGCACTGGTCGGCCCATGACAGACTCGCCTCGATCGGCTGACCCACGGTGTCGACGATCCTGACCGCGCTGCCGGCGAAGCGCCGACGCAGCTGCTCGACCAGTTCGCGCTCGATCTCGACCGGCCGGCGCCCGGCATACGTCTCCCCGTGGCTCTCGATGACCTTGCCGCCGGCCGAGGCACCGCGCGAATTATGGCCGTCGAGAACGAGCAAAGCACCCGGGAAGCGCTCGGCGATGAACCCGACGAGGTTGCCAAAGCAGCCCGCGAGGTCGACCAGGGTGCGGTTCTCGACCCGCAAACCCAGCAGCACCGCCGGCGCCCCGTCGCCGCGCGCCGCCCCGACGCGATGCCGCGCCGCACGATACGCCTCGCCCTCCCGCACCTGGCCGAGCAGGCGCTCGCGCAGGCGCGCGGACACGTGCTCGCGGGTGACGCGCAGCACCGCCACCCCCTGGGTGTAGGCGTAGCGGATCAACGCCGGGATGTCGGCGAGGTCGCGGTTCACGTGCCCGCGCAGCGCCGGGAACAGCACATCGATCGGTCCGTAGAGTTCGATGCCGTCGGCGGCGTCCAGCACGATGAACTCCGGCAGCACCGGCGCCCGGCCTTCCAGCAGCGCCTCGATGCCGCTCAGCTCGTTCCACAGCTGGTGGCCGATATGTACGCCCGGGCGGCCGCGCAGCACGCTGGCGAAGCGCGCGACACCCTGCCGCAGGTATGGCACCAGCAGCTCCGCCCACTGGCAGGCGTGGGTGACGAACCAAGACGGGAGGTGGCGCAGCAGGGCCCTGCCGACGCCGCTCGCCAGCGCGTCGTGGCTGACCAGCAGGCCGAGCGAGGGGAACCAGATACCGGCGATGCGCGAGTAGTGGTCCGCGACCATGACGAAGAACACGAGGCCGTGCTGGCGGTCGGCGAAGCGGAACGCGAAGTGGAAGTCGTCGAAGCACAGGCATCCCTGCGCCTGCAGCATGGCGCCGTCGACCGGGCTCGGCCATGACAGCGCCCCGTCGCGGAACGCGTCGGCGAGGCGATCCTGAAAATCCTCGGTGAGCCCCGCGATCAGCTGTGCCCGGCTGATCGCTTGCAGCGCGCCGCCCCCGTCGCCGCGGAACAGCAGCGAGCGCGGCGCGAGCTCGCTCGTCAGCAACGGCAGCGGCGGCCGCACCAGCTGGTCGAGACAATACATCGCGATCGCGCGTCGGCTGGCCGCATTGACGCTCAGGAAGGCGAGGCAGTCCGGCGCGAGCTCCGGTTGAACCTGATGCAGCATTGCGTGCATCAGCCGCCCCAGCACCGGCACCGCCTTCTGGCGCAGCAGGTCGCCCAGCTCGCGGGGCAACGACTCCACCGCATCGCAGGCACGCTGCATGCGCTGGTCGAGGAACCAGGTGGCGCATCGCCCGTCGGTGTGCGCGAGCTCGAGCAGGAACAGCGGGGCGAAGCCGGTGTAGAGGTGCGACGCGCGCCAGCCGGGAAGGAACTGCGGGACGATCTCCCCGAGCATCAGCAGCGGCACCGCGCGGCCGTCGAGGGTCAGGTGGAGCCCGCCCTCCCGGCTGATCACCGGATCCTGCACGACGAGGCCGGGAGCGACCGGGCCGTGAGCGACCGGGTCGGGAGCGATCAAGCGGGTCCACCCTCGATCGCCGCGCTTCTTTGCATCCCGGTTCCCGAACGATCTGCGGTCATCATCGAGCCGCCGCCGCCGCGGAGGCAAGCCCGATCGTGAGGGCGACGGCCGAGCGCTCCGGCCTGGCGCGCCCCCCGACGCCGCTAGTGCGCCGCGACGGTTCCCGCCGTGGTGATCCAATGCGAGTGTCCGTCATCGACCACCAGCATGCCGGTGCCTGCGCCACCCGCTTCGCTGGGCTTGAGACAGTCTTTGCAGAACACCTCTGCTCCTGGCGACCCGGTCGCCGGCAGGGACGTGTAGCTGTAGGTGGCGAGCTGAACCGGAACTGAGGACACCACGGACCCTCCCGTGACCTTGATCCCCTGCGTGGCAACCATCGGCATGTTGACCATGGCCGATCCTCCCGCAACCTGGGTTCCGAGACTGACGTCGCCTGCACTGTCGGAGGAAACCGTGCCCGCTGTGCCTCCGGAGGAGGTCTGGAACAGCAGACCGGCGTTCTTGCCGATCACGATCTGGTTGGTCGAGTAGATCGCATTCGCGGTCAGGTTGTTGCTGAACGTGGCGTTGCCGCCCGTGACGCTGAGGCCATTGCGCGCGATCAACGGGATCGTCGAGATCGCGGAGCCGCCGCCGACCTGGGTGCCGAACAGGACGTCGCCGGTGTCGTCGGAGCTGAAGGTTCCGGCGATGGTGCCGGTCGAGGTCTGGAACCAGAGCGATGCCGACTTGCCGATCTCGATCTGGTTCTTCGAGTAGAGCGCATTGGCGGTGAGACTGTTGTTGATCGTGGCAGTCCCGGCAGTCAGGCCGCCGCTGATCGTGGCGTTGCCGCCGGTCACGTTCAGGCCATTCTGTGCCACGAACGGGATCGTCGAGATCGCGGAGCCGCCGCCGACCTGGGTGCCGAACAGGACGT
>CAXTNV010000143.1:0-8233 GCA_964245755.1 uncultured Acetobacteraceae bacterium
TCGCCATCAACATGGCGGCGATCCCGCGCGAGCTGATCGAGAGCGAGCTGTTCGGACACGAGCGCGGCGCCTTCACCGGCGCGACCAACCGCAACCAGGGCCGCTTCGAGCAGGCCAGCGGCGGCACGTTGTTCCTCGACGAGATCGGCGACATGCCGCCGGAGGCGCAAACGCGGCTGCTGCGCGTGCTGCAGGAGGGCGAGTTCACCACCGTCGGCGGTCGCGCACCGGTCAAGGCCAACGTGCGCATCGTCGCGGCTACCCACCGCGACCTGCGGCAGGCGATCCGGGCCGGATCCTTCCGTGAGGACCTGTTCTACCGGCTCAACGTGGTGCCGATCCGGTTGCCGCCGCTGCGCGAGCGTTCGGAGGACATCCCGATCCTGGCGCGGCATTTCCTGGAGAAGGTGCAGCAGAGCGGGCTGCCGTCGAAGACCCTGTCCGACGAGGCGATGCAGCGCCTGGCCGCGCATCGCTGGCCCGGCAACGTGCGCGAGCTCGAGAACCTGATGCGGCGCCTCGCGGCGCTGTATCCGCAGGAGACCATCACCGCCGAGGTGATCACCGCCGAGCTCGCGGAGACCGCGACCGCCGCGGACGGTCCGCCCGCCAGTGCTGCCGTGGAGCAGGAACCGCTGGTGCAGGCGGTGGAGCGCCACATTCGCCAGTTCCTGGCAGCGAGCCGGGACGGCATGCCGATGCGCGACATCTACGACCGGGTGATCGCCGAGGTGGAGCGGCCGCTGATCCAGATGACGCTGGCCTCGACCAAGGGTAACCAGATCAAGGCGGCGGCGATGCTCGGGCTGAACCGCAACACGCTGCGCAAGAAGATCCGCGACCTGGAGATCCCGGTGGTGCGCGGCATCGGCTGAGCTGGAGTTCGGTATCCTGAAGACGATGCGGCACCTCCCGTGGCCTTCCTCCTTGCGCCCCCCCGAGCGGCCGGGGCGGCTGCGCATGGTGATGCTCGGCAAGATCGGCACGCTGGCGCTCGCGGCGACCGCGCTGGCGCTCGGCGTGGCCACCTTCTCGGTGCTCTCGGGGGGGATGACGCTGGCGCACCGGCCGCGGGTCGAGATGGTCCTGTTCGGGCTGAACCTGCTGGTGCTGGCGCTGCTCGCGACCGCGCTGGTGAAGCGCCTCGCCAAGGTGCTGGGCGAGCGCAGGCGCGGCCTCGCGGGATCGCGCCTGCACGTCCGGCTGGTGCTGCTGCTCGGGGTAGTAGCGGTGCTGCCGACGACGATGGTGGGCGTGTTCGCGGCAGCCTTCTTCCACCTCGGCATCCAGATGTGGTTCAACGACCGGGTGCGCACCGCCCTCGACGAGGCGCTGCAGGCGTCCACCGGCTACCTGCAGGAGCACAACAACAACATCCGGGTCGACGCGCTGGCGATGGCCAACGACCTGTCGCAGAACGGCGCCGTGTTCTACCTCGATCAACGTGACCTGCAGCAGCTCCTGATGGAGCAGATGTATGCCCGCGACCTCTCCGAGGCGGCGATCTTCAACCCGGTGAACAACCAGGTGCTGGCCTCGCACGGGCTGCTCAACGGGCCCGCGCTGACCCTGCCGCCGCCATCGGCGTCGATCCTGGCGCGCAGCGGCGACGTGGCGATCCAGGACTCTCCCGACGGGCGCACCGTCAGCGCCGTGGTGGGACTGGGCGACTCGCCGTCACCTACCTTGATGCTGATGATCACCCGGCCGGCGGATCCGGTGATCCTCGACCACATGCGAAAGACCCAGACCGTGGTTGCCGATTATCACCGGCTGGATCAGAACCGCTCCGGGCTGCAGATCACCTTCGTGATGATCTTCGCCCTGGTGACCCTGCTGGTGCTGGCCGCGGCGGTGCTGGTCGGACTGGTGCTGGCCAACCAGATCGCCCATCCGGTCGGCCTGCTGATCCTGGCCGCCGAGCGGGTGCGCGAAGGCGACCTCGGCGTGCGTGTTCCGGAGGCGGAACGTGAGGACGAGGTATCGGGCCTGTCGCGCGCCTTCAACCGTATGATCGACCAGCTCTCGGCGCAGCGCAGCGAGCTCATGGCGGCCTACAGCCAGATCAACGAGCGCCGCCGCTTCACCGAGGCGGTGTTGTCCGGCGTCTCCTCCGGCGTGATCGGGCTGGATGCGGAACAGCGGGTCGAGCTGCCCAACCTGGCTGCGGGCACCCTGCTCGGCTTCGATCTGATGGCGGCGGCGGGGCAGAGCCTCGCGGCGCTGGTTCCGGAGTTCTCCGGGCTGCTGGCGCTGGCGCGGCAGAACCCGGAGCGGCCGCAGACCGCGGAGGTCCAGAGCGGGCGCCGCACCCTGCTGGTGCGGATCGGCCCGGAGATGAAGGGGGCGGTGACCGAAGGCTACGTGGTGACATTCGACGACATCACCGAGCTGCAGTCCGCCCAGCGCAAGGCCGCCTGGGCCGACGTCGCTCGGCGCATCGCCCACGAGATCAAGAATCCGCTGACGCCGATCCAGCTCTCGGCCGAGCGCCTGAAGCGGCGCTTCCTGCGCGAGATCCAGTCCGATCCTGAGACGTTCAGCCAGTGCGCCGACACCATCGTCCGGCATGTCGGCGACATCGGGCGCATGGTCGACGAGTTCTCCGCCTTCGCGCGCATGCCGCAGCCGCTGATCAAGCAGGAGGACCTCTCGCGCATCGTCCGCGAGGCACTGATCCTGCAGAAGAGCGCGCATCCCGAGCTGCGCTTCCAGACCGACCTGCCGGACCGTGGCCCGATAGTGCCGTGCGACCGGCGGCTGATCGGCCAGGCGCTGACCAACCTGCTGCAGAACGCAGCCGACGGGATCGGCATGCGTCCGGTCGAGCCGGGGGAGGCGTCGCTGGAGCATCCGGGCGGCGGATCCGGCCTGATCAGCGCCCTGCGCGGAACCATCTGGATCTGCTTGCGCTCGACTCCTCGTGAGATCTCGATCTCGGTTGCCGATGACGGCGTCGGGTTGCCCCAGCTCGATAGGCTGCGGCTGACGGAACCGTACGTGACGCACAAGCCGAAAGGCACCGGACTGGGGCTTGCCATCGTCAAGAAGATCATGGAGGACCACGGTGGTTCGATCACGCTCGATGATCGAGCTGAAGGCAAGGGAGCGATCGCGACATTGAGCCTGCCCGTACCGATCTCCGATGGCGGCCCGCATGGCGCATGAGATCCTGATCATCGATGACGAGCCCGACATCCGACTGCTGGTCGAGGGTTTGCTGCGCGACGAGGGCTACGACACGCGGCTCGCGGCCGACTCCGACTCCGCCATCGCCGCGTTCCGGGCGCGCAGGCCATCGCTGGTGATCCTCGACGTCTGGCTGCAGGGTTCCCGGCTCGACGGGCTCGGCATCCTCAAGGCGATCCAGGGCGAGGAGCCGGTGGTGCCGACGGTGATGATCTCCGGCCACGGCACCATCGAGACCGCGGTGGCGGCGCTGCAGCACGGGGCCTATGACTTCATCGAGAAGCCGTTCCAGGCGGATCGTCTGCTGCTGGTGGTGCGACGTGCGCTGGAGGCCTCCAGGCTGGCGCGCGAGAACGCCGAGCTGCGGCTGCGTGCCGGTCCGGAAACGCAGCTGCGCGGCGAGAGCCAGGTGATGCAGGCGGTGCGCACCCAGATCGAGCGGGTGGCGCCGACCGGATCGCGGGTGCTGATCTCCGGCGCCGCCGGCGCCGGCAAGGAGGTCGCGGCGCGGATGATCCACGCGCGCTCGCGCCGCGCCGAGGGGCCGTTCATCGCGCTTAACTGCGCCACCCTGGCGCCGTCGCGGTTCGAGGAGGAGCTGTTCGGGCTGGAAGGTGCGGCGGACGGGCAGGGGCCGCAGCGGCGCACCGGGGTGCTGGAGCGCGCGCACGGCGGCACGCTGCTGCTCGACGAGGTCGCCGACATGCCGGTGGAGACCCAGGGCAAGATCGTTCGCGCACTGCAGGACCAGACCTTCGAGCGGGTCGGCGGCGCCACCCGGGTGAAGGTGGACGTGCGCGTGCTGGCGACCACCAACCGGGACCTGCAGGCGGAGATCGCGGCCGGGCGGTTCCGCGAGGATCTGTACTACCGCCTCGCGGTGGTGCCGTTGCGCGTGCCGAGCCTGCGCGAGCGTCGCGACGACATACCGGAGCTGGCGCGCATGTTCCTCGGGCGCTCGGCGGAGAATGCCGGGCTGCCGAAGCGCGAGCTGTCGGCGGACGCGATGGCGGCGCTGCAGAGCTATGACTGGCCCGGCAACGCGCGGGAACTGCGCAACACCATGGACTGGCTGCTGATCATGGTGCCGGGCAACAGCGCGGAGCCGATCCGCGCCGAGATGCTGCCGCCGTCGATCGGGCAGGGGGCGCCGATCCTGCTGAAGTTCGACCCGGCTGCCGACGTCATGGGATTGCCGCTGCGCGAGGCCCGCGACCTGTTCGAGACGCAGTATCTGCAGGCCCAGCTGCTCCGTTTCGGCGGCAACATCAGCCGGACCGCCGGGTTCGTCGGCATGGAGCGCAGCGCGCTGCACCGCAAGCTCAAGCAGCTCGGGGTCAACTCGGAAGACCGTGGCGGCTAGGCGAAGAGCGGCGGGATGCCGCTTCGGGCAGGATCGACCGGCAGCACGGGAGCAGCAGGCGGCCGCGGACGGTTCGACCTGACGCCGCGAGATCGCCCGGAGCCCGCTTTTTGCCGCTGTACGACACGGCTGCTAGTCTGACCGCCTTACGGCGGCCACCGACCCGCCGCCATGCGAGTTCGAGCTCAACAACAAGAAGACAAAGGTCCGTTCGTGGCAAAAGACCCCTCCCAGAACGTTCAGGACGTGTTCCTGAACCATGTGCGTCGGTCCAAGACGCCGGTGACGATCTTCCTGGTCAATGGCGTGAAGCTGCAGGGCATCATCACTTGGTTCGACAATTTCTCGGTGCTGCTGCGTCGCGACGGCCATACTCAGCTCGTCTACAAGCACGCGATCAGCACGGTGATGCCGTCGGCGCCGATCGCACTCTTCGACCAGAGCAAGGTCGAGGCTGCCGCCGGTCCGGCAGCCGGTGTTGCGGCCAAGGAGGTGGCGCCGGTCGGTGGCTCTCTCTGAGACCGGCACCCGGCCGACGCTTGCCGCGGTCATCCTGCCGTGGCAGCGGCCGGACCGGCACGACGAGGCCCGGGAGGCGGAGGCGCGGCTCGAGGAGGCGGTCGGGCTGGCCGCTTCGATCGGCCTGGTCGTGGTGCGGCGCGCGATCCTGCCGTTGCGCGAGCATCGTCCTGCTACCCTGCTCGGCCGCGGTCAGGTCGCGGCACTGCACGACGCGCTGCACGCCGATCAGGTGGCGGTGGCGGTCATAGATGCGCGGTTGAGCCCGGTGCAGCAGCGCAACCTCGAGCGCGCGCTGGACTGCAAGGTGATCGACCGCACCGGCTTGATCCTCGACATCTTCGGCGAGCGGGCGGCGACCCGCGAAGGCATCCTGCAGGTCGAGCTCGCGCATCTGCAGTACCAGCGCAGCCGACTGGTGCGGTCCTGGACCCATCTCGAGCGGCAGCGCGGTGGCTTCGGCTTCCTGGGAGGACCGGGCGAGACCCAGATCGAGGCGGACCGTCGACTGATCGGCGAGCGCATCATGCGCCTCAAGCGCGACCTGGAGCAGGTCCGGCGCACGCGCGGGCTGCACCGCCGCGCACGCGGACGAGTGCCGTTCCCGGTGGTCGCCCTGGTCGGCTACACCAACGCCGGAAAATCCACGTTGTTCAACGCCCTGACCGGGGCCTCGGTGCATGCCGAGGACCAGCTGTTCGCGACCCTCGACCCCACCATGCGCGGCCTGCGCCTCCCGTCGGGCCGGCGGGTGATCCTGTCCGACACGGTGGGCTTCATCAGCGAGCTTCCGACCGAGCTCGTCGCGGCCTTCCGCGCGACGCTGGAAGAGGTTTCGGAGGCGGACATCATCCTGCACGTGCGCGACATCGCCCATCCGGACAGCGCCCAGCAGCGGCAGGATGTCGTCACGGTGCTGGACGGGCTGGCGCGCGACGGCACCCTCGCGCCGGACTGGGAGGATCAGGTGATAGAGGTGTTGAACAAGGCGGATCTGCTGGGAGGCGCCGGAGCGGTGCCGCACCGCGACGGCGCGGTGGTGATATCGGCGCTCACCGGCGACGGGCTCGATCGCGTCCGCGAGCAGATCGACCGGAGGCTGGTCGAGGCGATGAGCCGGGCCGCCTATTCGGTGCCGGTCAAAGACGGCGCCGCGCTCGCCTGGCTCTACGCGCACGGCGAGGTGGTGGAGCGCGTCGACGGGGAGGAGAGCGTCGCGGTCACGGTGCGGTTGCTGCCGGCCGACCGGGCCCGTTTCGAGAGCCAGCACGTCCCGGCGGCAGCAGCGCAACGTGGAGGAATGGAAAGCTGATCGTCCGCTCCGGCATTGCTAGCATGACGTGGGATTGGCGCGGAGAATCGAGGTCGTGAGTATGTTCTCGGTGAGGGACACGGCGGAGCTCACACAAGTCCTCCGCGCCGCCGCCAGGGCAGAGATCCTGCCGCGCTTCCGCAAGCTGCCCCCCGACGGGGTGCGCAGCAAGTCCGGACCGTATGACCTCGTGACGGTGGCGGACGAGGCGGCCGAGGCCCTGATCAGCCAGGGGCTGGCAAGGTTGTTTCCCGATGCCCTGGTGGTGGGGGAGGAGGCCGCAGCCACCGACCCGAGCCTGCTGGAGCGGCTCACGGACGCGGATTTCGCCATAGTGGTGGACCCGATCGATGGCACCTCGAACTACGCGGCCGGGGTGCCGCTGTTCGGCGTGATGGCGGCGGTGATCTGCGGCGGCGAGGTGGTGGCCTCCGTCATCCACGACCCGATCAGCGACGACACCGCGGTCGCGGTCCTGGGGCAGGGCGCCTGGAGCGAGGCGCCGGACGGCTCGCGCCGCACGCTCAGGGCGGCGGCACCGGATGATCCCGCGCGGATGACCGGCAATGCATCCTGGCGCTACCTGCCGGCGCCGCTGCGCGAGCGGGTGGCGCGCAACCTGCCGCGGGTCGCGGGTAGCTGGGACTACCGCTGCGCCGCGCACGAATACCGGGTGCTAGCCGCGGGACACTGCCATTTCCTGATCTTCAACCGGCTGATGCCCTGGGACCATCTGCCGGGCTGGCTGCTGCACCGCGAGGCGGGCGGCTACGGCGCCCATTTCGACGGTTCGCCCTACCGCAGCACCGACCTCGATGGCGGCCTGCTCTACGCACCGGACCGGCGGAGCTGGGAGGCGTTGCGCCAGCTGTTGATGGAGTTCTAGTGCTTTGTGGATGAGCCATTGCTCCGAGCGCTTCCGCGGTTCCGGCAGCCTGCCCGGTGCGGCGAGCTAGGCTTCGCGTTCGGCGCGCTTGACCTGCCGCCAGGCAGTCTCCATACGCTCCAGGCCGCTCTCCTGCAGAGACGAGCCGTCCCGCTCGATCCGGCGCTCCATCGCCTCGAAGCGGCGCGCAAACTTGGCGTTCGCCTGACGCAGGCAGGCCTCTGCATCCAGGCCGAGCTTCCTGGCGACGTTGGCCACCGTGAACAGCACGTCCCCCAGCTCGTCGGCAAGCCGGGCCGTATCGGCGAGCGGCAGTTCCAGACGCAGCTCCGCCATCTCCTCCTCGATCTTGCCGAAGGCTGCTTCGACCTCGGGCCAGTCGAAGCCGACACGCGCCGCGCGTGCGCTCAGCTTCACGGCCCGGCTCAGCGCCGGCAAGTCGACCGGGATGCCGGCCAGCGCGCCGCACTCCGAGCGTCGCCGACGCTCGCTCTCCTTGGCGTCCTCCCAGCTTTGTTCTTCGGGCACCGCGTCGCCGAAGACGTGGGGGTGCCGCCTGATCATCTTGTCGCCGATCAGCCGGGCGACGTCGGCGAAGCCGAACAGCCCGGCCTCCTCGGCGAGGCGCGCGTGATAGACCACCTGGAGCAGCAGGTCGCCGAGCTCGTCGGGAAGCGATGCGTAGTCGCGCCGTTGGATCGCGTCGGCCACCTCGTAGGCTTCCTCGATGGTGTAGCGGGCGATGCTGTCGAAGTCCTGGTTCCGGTCCCAGGGGCAGCCGGTATGGGGGTCGCGCAACGCGGCCATGATGTCGAGAAGGCGAAGCATCTGGAAGTCGGCCGTCATCGGCATCCTCTGCTGAAGTCGATCAGGAATGCCCGGTGCCGCGCCGAGCTCCGCCCCGTCGGCTCATCCTGTCCGTGATCATTCCTTGGATCACAGGTCCGAGCCCGCCGATAGGCCT
>CAXTNV010000144.1:0-4380 GCA_964245755.1 uncultured Acetobacteraceae bacterium
CGTAGCGCTCCTGCTCCAGCGTCGTCAGCAGCCGGTGCGCGGTGGAGGGCGACAGCCCCACCTGCTGCGCCACCTCGGTCAACGTGACGCCTTCGTCGGCAGCCGCGAGCCGGTTCACGATGGTCAGGGCACGCACCAGCGACTGCACCTGGTCGGACCGATCGGCGACCGCGCGCGGGACCGACGCACGCCGCTCCTGCGCGACCGCGGCCTGTCTCACCGTCCGCGTGACGCTCGGTGCCCGCACGCCTGCTTCCCCCCGATCTCCGATGGACGAGTTCCGCACTGCAACAGGCGATATCGGTGCCGCGCGCGAGCCTGTGAAAAGCCGCAACATACTGTAATTTTGAGGTTAAACAAGCGGCCTTCCGCATTGCGGGAAACATCCTGCCGATCCTCGTCAAGGCGCCGAGCAGGGCCGATGCTGCCACACCTCAAGGCGCGGCGGGAGCGGACGATGGCCAGGATGAAAGCGATCGAGGCGGCGGTGCGGGTGCTCGAGCGCGAGGGCATCACCACGGCGTTCGGGGTGCCGGGTGCCGCGATCAATCCGCTCTACGCAGCGCTGAAGCGACGCGGCTCGATCCGCCACATCCTGGCGCGCCACGTCGAAGGTGCCTCGCACATGGCTGACGGCTACAGCCGCGCCGGCGCGGGCAATATCGGCGTGTGCATCGGCACCTCCGGGCCCGCCGGCACCGACATGATCACCGGGCTGTATACGGCACTCGCGGACTCGGTGCCGATCCTGTGCATCACCGGCCAGGCCCCGCGCGCCAGGCTGTTCAAGGAGGACTTCCAGGCGGTCGACATCGAGAGCGTCGCCAGACCGGTGACCAAGTGGTCGGTCTGCGTGCGCGAGCCGGCACTGGTGCCAATGGTGTTCCAGCAGGCGTTCCACGTCATGCGCTCCGGCCGTCCGGGCCCGGTGCTGATCGACCTGCCGGTCGACGTGCAGATGGCAGAGATCGAGTTCGACGACGAGACCTACGCGAGCCTGCCGGTGTACAGGCCGGCGGCGACCCGACCGCAGGCGGCGCGCGCCCTGTCGATGCTGAACGACGCCGGGCGTCCGCTGATCGTGGCCGGCGGCGGCATCATCAACGCCGACTGCGCCGACCTGCTGGTCGCGTTCGCCGAACTCACCGGCGTGCCGGTGATTCCGACCCTCATGGGCTGGGGCACGATCCCCGACGACCATCCGCTGATGGCGGGCATGGTCGGGCTGCAGACCAGCCACCGCTACGGCAACGCGAGCTTCCTCGAATGCGACTTCGTGCTCGGCATCGGCAATCGCTGGGCCAACCGTCATACCGGCTCGATCGAGACCTACACGCGCGGCCGCCGGTTCGTGCACGTCGATATCGAGCCGACGCAGATCGGCCGGGTGTTCGGCCCCGATTTCGGCATCGTCTCGGACGCCCGCGCCGCACTCGCGATGTTCATCGACGTCGCGCGCGAGATGAAGGCGGCCGGCACCCTGCGCGACCGCTCCGGATGGGCCGCCGCCTGCGAGCATCGCAAGCTGCACATGCTGCGTCGCAGCCACTACGACACGGTGCCGCTGAAGCCGCAGCGGGTATACCAGGAGATGAACGAGGTGCTCGGCCGCGACACCTGCTACGTCACCACGATCGGCCTGTCGCAGATCGCCGGCGCGCAGTTCCTGCACGTCTACGAACCGCGCAACTGGATCAATTGCAGCCAGGCCGGGCCGCTGGGATGGACGCTGCCGGCGGCACTCGGCGTGCGCGCCGCCGATCCGGACCGCAGGATCGTGGCACTCTCCGGCGACTACGACTTCCAGTTCATGATCGAGGAGCTCGCGGTGGGCGCGCAGCACAAGCTGCCCTACCTGCACGTTGTGGTGAACAACTCCTATCTCGGCCTGATCCGGCAGTCGCAGCGCGGCTTCGAGATGGATTTCGAGGTCAGCCTCGCCTTCGACAACATCAACGCCGCACCCGACGGGGACGCGGTCCCGGGCTACGGCGTCGATCACGTCGCGGTGGCCGAGGGGCTCGGCTGCAAGGCGATCCGGGTCAAGAGCCCGAACGAGTTCAAGACCGCGTTCGCCCAGGCCGAGGCACTGATGCAGGAGCATCAGGTGCCGGTCGTGCTGGAGTTCATCCTGGAGCGTGTCACCAACATCGCGATGGGCACCGAGGTCGACAGCGTCAACGAGTTCGAGGACATCCTGTGTCTCGACCCGAGCCTGTCGATACGGCGCGGCCAGGACATGGCGGCGCCGGCGCTGCCGGAGCCGGCTGCGACGCGCTGACGCCGCTGCCGTCGTCGCCGCTGCGCCGGAGAGCCAGATGCCCCACTTTGCCGCCAACCTCACGATGCTGTTCACCGAGATGCCGTTCCTGCAGCGCTTCGCCGCCGCGTCGCAAGCCGGTTTCGATGCCGTCGAGTTCCTGTTCCCCTACGAGTTCGGGGTGTCGCGCATCGCCGACGCGCTGTGCGCGCACCGGCTGGAGCTGGTGCCGCACAACCTTCAAGCCGGGAACTGGAGCGGAGGGAGCGCGGCATCGCCTGCCACCCGTCGCGGATCGCCGAGTTCCGCGAGGGCGTGGCGCGCGCGATCGAGTGTGCGACGGCGCTGCGCGGTCCACGGGTGAACTGCCTTGCCGGCATAGCACCGTCCGGTGAGAGCGTGGAGCTGGTGCTGAGCACGCTGGTCGAGAACCTGCGCTTCGCCGCCGTGGAACCTCGGCGCGCCGGTATCGAGCTGCTGCTCGAGCCGGTCAACACGCGCGACGTGCCCGGCTTCTTCGTCAACCGCGCCGATCAGGCGCTCGCGGTGCTCGACATGGTGGAACCGGGCGTCAAGCTGCAGCTCGACATCTACCACGCCCAGGTTATGGAGGGCGACCTTGCCCGCAGCATCGAGGCGCAGCCCGGCCGCATCGGGCACCTGCAGGTCGCCGACAATCCGGGCCGGCATGAGCCCGGGACCGGGGAGATCGACTACCCCTACCTGTTCGCCCGCCTCGACGAGCTCGGGTATACGGGCTGGATCGGCTGCGAGTACAAGCCCGCCGCTGCGACCGCCGCCGGGTTGGGCTGGCTCTCGCCGCACCTCGCCGCCGGCGCGTCGTCGCGGTCGCACGCATTCCGAACCGGAAAGATCGGCGCATGAGCAAGATCGGTTTCATCGGCCTCGGCATCATGGGCCGGCCCATGGCCTCGCACCTGCTCGCGGGCGGCCACGCCCTGTCCGTGCTCTCCCGCTCGCCCGCGGCGCAGGCCCTGCGCGAGCAGGGTGCGGAGGCCTGCGAGACCGCGGCCGAGCTCGCGCGTCACGCCGAGATCGTGATCACCATGGTGCCGGACACTCCGCAGGTCGAGGCGGTGCTGTTCGGGCAGGACGGCGTGGCGTCGGGGTTGTCGGCCGGCAAGATCGTCGTCGACATGAGCTCGATCGCGCCGATCGCGACCAAGCAGATCGCGGGCCGCATCAACGCGCTGGGCTGCGACTATCTCGACGCGCCGGTGTCCGGCGGCGAGGTCGGCGCCAAGGCGGCCAGCCTGACCATCATGGTCGGCGGTCCGGAGCGCGCCTTCACCGCGGTGAAGCCGCTGTTCGAGCTGATGGGCCGCACCATTACCCTGGTCGGCGGCAACGGCGACGGCCAGACCACCAAGGTCGCCAACCAGATCATCGTGGCGCTGACCATCGAGGCAGTGGGCGAGGCGCTGCTGTTCGCCTCCAAGGCGGGTGCCGATCCGGCGCGGGTGCGCCAGGCGCTGATGGGCGGGTTCGCCGCCTCGCGCATCCTAGAGCTGCATGGCGAGCGCATGGTCTCGCGCAACTTCGCACCTGGGTTCCGCATCGGGCTGCACCAGAAGGACCTCAACCTCGCACTCTCCGGTGCCCGCGCGCTCGGCGTCAGCCTGCCGAACACGGCGAGCTGCCAGGAGCTGTTCAACGCCGCAGCGGCGGCCGGCGGCGCCGGCTGGGACCATTCGGCGATGGTGCGGAGCTTGGAGAAGCTGGCCTGCCACGAGATCGGCGACGCCGGCAGCGCGGCGTAGGCCATGTCCGAGCGCGACCTGCTGCTGCGCATGTTCCGCGCCGCCGTCGCCCCCGCGGCGCCCCCGCGCGGGCGCCCCGCGCCCCCGGGGCGGGCCGCCGCGCCGCGGGGCGGGGCACGGCCGAACCGGCGCGCCAGGATCCAGGTCGAGCCGAGCGACAACAGCACCATGATCGCGGCGTAGGGTGCGGCGGCGGCGAAGGCCAGCGTGGAGGTGTCGGCCCAGATCTGTGTCGCGAGCGTCCGGGTGCCGATCGGGGCCAGCAGCAGGGTCGCGGTCAGTTCGGTGACCACCGAGACGAACACCATCGCGGCGGCCGCCCCAAGCCCGGGGCCGGCC
>CAXTNV010000144.1:4390-8122 GCA_964245755.1 uncultured Acetobacteraceae bacterium
GCGCGCCGTGGGGGGGCGCTTGTGCGGCGCCGCGGGCGCGGGGGGGGGGCCGGAGCGCTGCCTGCCGTCGCACCTGCCCGCACCTCCCGAGGGTCGCACGGTGGTGGTGGGTGCCGGCAAGGCCGCCGCGGCGATGGCGCAGGTGGTGGAGCGGCATTGGCCGCCGGACCGCGCGCTGTCCGGGCTGGTGGTCACCCGCTACGGCCACGGCGTCGGCCCGCTCGCCCGCATCGAGGTGGTCGAGGCGAGCCATCCGGTGCCGGATGCCGCCGGCCACGCCGCCGCCGGCCGCATGCTGGAGCTGGTGCGCGGCCTGGGTCCGGACGACCTGGTGCTGTGCCTGATCTCCGGCGGCGGCTCGTCGCTGCTGGCGCTGCCCGCGCCCGGCCTCGAGCTCGCCGACAAGCAGGCGGTCAACCGCGCGCTGCTGCGCAGCGGTGCCGGCATCCACGAGATAAACTGCGTGCGCAAGCACCTGTCGGCGATCAAGGGCGGACGTCTGGCGCAGGCGGCCGCACCGGCGCGCCTGCTGACGCTGCTGATCTCGGACGTGCCGGGGGACGACGTCTCGGTGATCGCCTCCGGTCCCACGGTCGCCGATCGCAGCACGCTGGCCGATGCCCGCGCTGTGCTGGCGCGCTGGCGCATCGAGCCGACACCGCCGGTGCTGGCACGGCTGAGCGATCCGGCGGCGGAGACGCCCAAGCCCGGCGACGCCGCCTTCGCGCACGCGCGGACGGTGCTGGTGGCGAGCCCGCAGGCTTCGCTGGAGGCGGCGGCGGCGGCGGCCCGCGCCGCCGGCGTGACGCCGGTGATCCTGGGCGACGCGATCGAGGGGGAGGCCGCCGAGGTCGCCCGCGTGATGGCCGGCATCGCCCGCCAGTGCGCGCTGCACGGCCAGCCGGCGACGGCGCCGTGCGTGCTGATCTCCGGCGGCGAGACCAGCGTCACCGTGCGCGGCGGCGGCCGCGGCGGCCGCAACGCCGAGTTCCTGCTCGCACTCGCGGTGGCGCTGGACGGCCGTCGCGGCATCCACGCCGTCGCCTGCGACACCGACGGCATCGACGGCACCGAGGACAATGCCGGCGCGCTGCTCTCCCCCGACAGCTTGGCGCGGGCCGCCTCGCTCGGCGTACTGGCCCGCGCCCGGCTCGCGGACAATGACGGCTACGGCTTCTTCTCGGCGCTTGATGATCTGGTCGTGACCGGGCCCACATGCACCAACGTGAACGACTTCCGTGCGATCCTGATCAGCGCCTGAACCATCACCAGCGGCGGCCAACGCCGGACCGGGGAGGAACATCATGCTGCACATGCCGCTACCCGACGAGGACGTGCTGTCGCGGCGCGCCGAAATCGTCGCCGCCCTCCGGCGCATCGTGCCGGGCGAGGGGGTGATCGATGCCGAGGAGGAGCGACGCGTCTACGAGAGCGACGCCCTCAGCGCCTACCGCACCCTGCCGCTGGTGGTGGTGCTGCCGGAGACCACCGAGCAGGTGGCCTGCATCCTGCGCTACTGCAGCGGCGCCGGCGTCAAGGTGGTGCCGCGCGGCGCCGGCACGTCGCTTTCCGGCGGCGCGCTGCCGCTGGAGGATGGGGTGCTGCTCGGCCTGGGCAAGTTCCGGCGCATCCTGGAGATCGACATCGCCAACCGCTGCGTGGTGGTCCAGCCCGGGGTGACCAACCTCGGCATCACCCATGCGGTGCAGGACCGCGGCTTCTACTACGCCCCGGACCCATCGAGCCAGATCGCCTGCACCATCGGCGGCAACGTCGCGGAGAACTCGGGCGGCGTGCACTGCCTGAAATACGGGCTGACCACCAACAACGTCATCGGCATCGAGATGGTGACGATGCAGGGCGAGGTGATCCGCCTCGGCGGCAAGCATCTCGACAGTGCCGGCTACGACCTGCTCGGCGTGATGGTCGGCTCCGAGGGCCTGCTCGGCGTGGTGACCGAGGTGACGGTGCGCATCCTGCCCAAGCCGCCCGGCGCGCAGGCGCTGCTGATCGGCTTTCCCACGGTCGCCGGCGCCAGCGAGGCGGTGGCCGCGGTGATCGGCGCCGGCATCATCCCGGGCGGGATGGAGATGATGGACCGGCCGGCGGTGCAGGCGGCGGAGGCGTTCGTCCATGCCGGCTACCCGCTCGACGCCGAGGCGCTGCTGATCGTGGAGCTGGATGGATGCGAGGCGGAGCTGGATCATCTGACCGCCGCGGTGGAGGCGATCGCCGCCGAGCATGGCGCTACCACCTGCCGGGTCAGCCGCAGCGAGGAGGAGCGGCTGCTGTTCTGGGCCGGACGCAAGGCAGCGTTCCCGGCGGTCGGCCGGCTGTCGCCGGACTATTTCTGCATGGACGGCACCATCCCGCGCCGCCGCCTCGGCGACGTGCTCGCGCGCATGAAGCAGATGGAGGGCGAGTACGGCCTGCGCGTCGCCAACGTGTTCCACGCCGGCGACGGCAACCTGCACCCGCTGATCCTGTACGATGCCAGCAGGGACGGCGAGCTGGAGCGCGCCGAAGCGTTCGGCCGCGACATCCTGCGGCTTTGCGTCGAGGTCGGCGGCGTGCTGACCGGCGAGCACGGCGTCGGCGTCGAGAAGCGCGACCTGATGGGCACGATGTTCGGCGCGGCCGACCTCGACCAGCAGATGCGGCTGAAATGCGCCTTCGATCCGGCCGCCCTGCTCAACCCCGGCAAGGTGTTCCCGCAGCTCTGCCGCTGCGCCGAGCTGGGTCGCGTGCACGTCCATGCCGGGCAGGTCCGCTTCCCCGAGCTGCCTCGCTTCTAGCCGGCATGCCCTCCCAGGAGTGCTCGGCATGAGCGTGTTCCGGCCGTCCGATGCCGCCGAGCTGCAGCAGGTGGTGGCCTGGGCAGCCTCGGCCTCGCAGCCGCTCGAGATCGTCGGCGGCGGCAGCAAGCGCGCGCTCGGCCGCGCGCAGCGTCCCGAGCACGCGCTCGAGATCGGCGCGTTGCGCGGCATCGTCGACTACGATCCTTCCGAGCTGGTGCTGACCGCGCGCGCTGCGACGCCGATGGCCGAGCTGGCGCGGCAGCTCTCGGCGCACCGGCAGATGCTGGCGTTCGAGCCGCCGGACTGGCGCGGGCTGCTGGGCAGCGACGCCGAGCCGACCGCCGAGCCTACGTTGGGCGGGGTGATCGCGTGCAACCTCTCCGGGCCGCGGCGTGTGCGGGCGGGTGCGGCGCGCGACCACCTGCTCGGCTTCTCGGCGGTGAACGGCTGGGGCGACGAGTGGAAGGCCGGCGGACGCGTCGTCAAGAACGTCACCGGCTACGACATGTGCAAGCTGCAGGCCGGCGCCTACGGCACCCTGTCGGTGCTCACCGAGCTCTCGGTGCGCGTGCTGCCGCGACCGGAGAGCGCGTGCAGCCTGCTGCTGGCTGGCCGGGACGACGACGCGGCGGTCGAGGCCATGCTCGCGGCCCTCAACTCCGAGCACGAGGTCTCAGGGGCGGCCCACCTGCCGGCGCTGGTCGCGACGCGCTCGGGCGTCGCGGAGGTGGCCGATTCCGGCGGCGCGGTGACCGTGCTGCGGCTCGAGGGTCCGCGGCCGTCGATCGCCTATCGCGCCGCGGCCCTGCAGGGTGGGCTCGGTGCCGCCCGGCTGCTCGGCGCCGAGGCCAGCGACGCGGTGTGGGCGGAGATCGGCGCGGTGCAGCCGCTGCTCGGCCGCGCCGACAGCATGCTGTGGAGGATATGCCCGACC
>CAXTNV010000145.1:0-8101 GCA_964245755.1 uncultured Acetobacteraceae bacterium
GACTACCTGGTCAACGAGATCCAGGACGTCTACCGGCTGCAGGGCGTGAAGATCAACGACAAGCACATCGAGGTGATCGTCCGCCAGATGCTGCAGAAGGTCGAGATCCTGGATCCGGGCGACACCACCTACCTGGTCGGCGAGACCGTCGACCGCTTCGAGTACGAGGAGGAGAACGGCAAGCGCCTGCATGCGGGTGAGCGGGCGGCGAACGCGATGCCGGTGCTGCAGGGCATCACCAAGGCCAGCCTGCAGACCCACAGCTTCATCTCCGCCGCCTCCTTCCAGGAGACCACGCGGGTGTTGACGGAGGCCGCGACCGCGGGCAAGGTCGACACGCTGAACGGTCTGAAGGAAAACGTCATCGTGGGCCGTCTCATCCCTGCCGGCACCGGCAGCGTGATGAACAAGCTCCGAGCCGTAGCCGCTGGTCGCGATCGTCAGCACACGCTGGGCCAAAGCCCGGCGGCGACGAGCACACCAGCGGTCACGGGCCGCGCGGCAGAATAAGCCGCAGGCCCCAAGACTGGGCCGGGTTGAGGATTACCTCACCCGGCCTTTTCTTTGTCCGGCGGCCGGGCTCTAGCTGTTCGCGACCACCTTGACCTGCTGCGCCGTCGCGGTCTCCATGACGACGATCTGCTGCTGGATCTCCTGGACCAGCTGGGTGACCTGCAGCGCGTTCGCGTCCGCCGCGGCGAGCATCGCCTGCGCCTTCGGAATCAGCGGCTCGATGACGCCCTCGGTTCGCTCGACGGGTGCCGCCAGCGTCGGATCGGCCGCCACCGCGACGTCGGCGATGCCCTTGGCGATGCCGTAGGCGCTCACCGCGCGGCCGAGATCGGCCTTCGCCCCAGCTAGGTCGCCCTGGATCCCAGCTAGGTCGCCCCGGATCGTTGTGCCGGCGGTCGTGGCGCAGGCGCCGAGACCCATCGCGGCAAGAACGGCAAGTACGGGATGCTTCATGGGCGGATGCCTCCGATGTCCGTCGTCGGGTTCCAGGCGCGCGCATCGTCGTCGCGGCGCTCGGGATGATGGCGATCCTATTCTGTCCCAATGCACGTCCGTATCGAATTGTCCGCAGCTGCGTCGCCCGGTCCGGCGATGCGACGGCGCCTCGCCGGCTTCGCCCCGATCGCCGTTCCGAGCGGAGCACTCGGCCCGGGCCACCGGGCTACGAACCCCTCGACAGGGTCGAACGCAGTGTGGTTCCTGGCCGAAGCGGCCGGGATCCTGCCGGCCGCTGCCGCTGACGTGGAGGCGTGCATGACGCAAGATCGACTGGACCCGGCGGTGACGCGGCGCGCGGTGCTCGCGACCGGTGGCGCCGCGGGCGGGCTCGCCGTGATCGGCACCGAAGCCGCATCGGCGCAGCATTCTGCGCCGGCCGTCCCCGCGGCGGTGAGTGCGGGAGAGGCGATGCCGGTCACGCTCCGGGTCAACGGTCAGACCCGCCACCTCGTGCTCGACAGCCGCACCACGCTGCTCGACATGCTGCGCGAGCACCTGAACCTGACGGGATCCAAGAAGGGCTGCGATCATGGGCAGTGCGGCGCCTGCACGATCCTGCTGAACGGACGCCGCATCAATTCCTGCCTGTCGCTGGCGGTGATGCATGACGGCGACGAGCTGACCACGATCGAGGGGCTGGGCGAACCCGGCCGGCTGCACCCGCTGCAGGCGGCGTTCGTGCACCACGACGGCTACCAGTGCGGCTACTGCACGCCGGGGCAGATCTGCTCCGCCGCCGGCATGCTGGCGGAGGCGAGCGCGGGCGCGCCCAGCGTCGTCACCGACGACCTCGCGAGCCATCCCGAGCTGAGCGACGCGGAGATACGCGAGCGGATGAGCGGCAATATCTGTCGCTGCTCGGCCTATCCCAACATCGTGGCCGCGATCCGCGACGTCGCGCGGAACATCACGTGAGGGCGTTCAGCTACGAGCGCGCGACCAGCGCGCCGGGTGCCGCGCGCGCGGTGCTCGGAGGCCGGGATGCCAGCTTCATCGCCGGCGGCACCAACCTGCTCGACCTGATGAAGCTGCAGGTGGCGACGCCCGCGCACCTCGTCGACATCACGCGTCTGCCGCTGCACCGCGTGGAGGACACGCCGGCTGGCGGGCTGCGCATCGGCGCGCTGGTGCCGAACAGCACCCTGGCCGCGCATCCGCACGTGCGCAGCCGCTACGCGGTGCTCAGCCGCGCCCTGCTCTCCGGCGCCACCGGACAGCTGCGCAACAAGGCGACCACCGGCGGCAACCTGCTGCAGCGCACCCGCTGCTATTATTTCTACGACGTGACGAAGCCGTGCAACAAGCGTCAGCCGGGCTCCGGCTGTGCCGCGATCGGCGGATTCAATCGCATCCACGCGGTGCTCGGCACCAGCAGCCACTGCATCGCGACGCATCCCTCGGACATGGCGGTGGCCATGCTGGCACTCGGCGCGGAGGTCGAGACGGTGGATGCCGAGGGTGCGGCGCGCTCGATCCCGCTGAGCCTGCTGCATCGCCTGCCCGGCGACACGCCGCAGCTGGAGACCGAGCTGCGTCGGGGCGAGCTGATCACCGCGGTGGTGCTGCCGCCGCCGCCGTCCGGCGTGCAGGTCTACCGCAAGGTGCGCGACCGTGCCTCGTACGCGTTCGCCCTGGTCTCGGTCGCCGCCATCGTCGACACCGCCGGCGGCCGCATCCGGTCGGCGAGGCTGGCGTTCGGCGGGCTCGCGCCCAAGCCCTGGCGGGTCCCGGAGGCGGAGGCCCGGCTCGCCGGCGCCCGTGCCGACGACGCCGCCTTCGGCGCCGCCGCGGAGACTGCGTTCGCCGGCGCCCGCGGCTGGGGCAGCAACGACTTCAAGGTGCCGCTCGCCCATCGCGTGCTTCGCGCGGTGCTGGCCGGCACCACGCGCGCCTGAGGAGCCGAGCGATGATCGAGATGAACGCGCCGGTCGGCAGCAACCTCCTGGACGGCGCGGGCGGGCTGGTCGGCAGACCGATCGACCGCGTCGACGGTCCGCTGAAAGTCACCGGCACCGCGCGCTACGCCTTCGAGGTCCGCGACGCCGGTCCCGCCGCCTACGGCTTCGTCGTGCCGGCCGCGATCGGCAAGGGCCGCATCACCGCGATCGATGTCGCCGCAGCCGAGGCGGCACCGGGCGTGCTCAAGGTGCTGACCTGGCGCGACGTGCCCCCGCAGGGCCGCGGCAACCATCGCCAGGCCTGCGCGGTGCTGTTCGAGCCGGGGGTCGAGCACTACGGTCAGCCGGTGGCGCTGGTGATCGCCGAGGGCTTCGAGCAGGCGCGCGCCGCCGCCTACCTGGTGCGCGTCGAGGTGGAGCCGCAGCCGGCGCGCTACGCGATGGCCCCCAACGCGAGCCTCGCCCGCAAGCCGGAGCAGTCGCAGAACCCGGCCGACACCGCGAGCGGCGATTTCGAAGGGGCATTCGCCGCCGCCCCGGTGCAGCTGGACGTCACCTACACCACGCCGCTGCAGTCGCACGCGATGATGGAGCCGCACGCCACGGTGGCCCGCTGGGACGGCGAGCAGCTCACGCTCTACACCTCCAACCAGATGCTGAGCCAAGCGAAGAACACGATCGCCCACACGCTGAAGATGTCGCCGGTCAATGTCCGCGTGGTCAGCCGCTATATCGGCGGCGGCTTCGGCTCCAAGCTCTGGGTCAACGCCGACGCCATCCTCGCGGCACTCGGCGCGCGCGCCGTGGGCCGGCCGGTGAAGCTGGCGCTCACCCGACAGCAGGTGTTCCACGTCACCACCCACCGCTCGGACACGATGCAGCGCCTGCGCCTCGGCACCGACCGGGACGGCCACATCCTGGCGATCGGGCACGACGTGGTGTCCGGCAACCTCGCCTCGGAGCAGGACTACGAGGGGGCTGCGAACCAGACCCGCACCCTGTATGCCGGCGCCAACCGGGAGACGCGCCACCGGCTGGTGCCGCTCGACATCCCGGTGGCCTCGGCGATGCGGGCACCTGGCGAGGCGGTCGGGATGCTGGCGCTCGAGTGCGCGATGGACGAGCTGGCCGAGAAGCTGCAGCTCGACCCGATCGAGTTGCGCGCGCGCAACGAGCCCGCCGAGGATCCCACCAACCACGTGCCGTATTCCAGCCGCCAGCTGATCGGCTGCATGCGCGCCGGCGCCGAGCGCTTCGGCTGGAACCGGCGTCGGCAACCCGGCCAGGTGCGCCAAGGGCAGTGGCTGGTCGGGATCGGCATGGCGGCCGCGACCCGGCAGAACCCGCTGCAGGCGTCGAAGGCGAGCCTGCGCCTGGATCCGGACGGGATCGTGACCGTGCGCATGGCGATGACCGATATCGGCACCGGCACCTACACCATCCTGACCCAGATCGCCGCAGAGATGCTGGGGGTGCCGATGCAGCGGGTGCGCGTCGAGCTCGGCGACACCAACTTTCCGCCGGCTTCCGGTTCCGGCGGCTCGTTCGGCGCAAACAGCTCCGGCTCGGCGCTGTTCGACGCCTGCGAGGCGCTGCGCGGCAAGCTGGCGCAGGCGGCCGGCATTGACCCGGCGCAGGCGAGCTTCGCCGAGGGCTCGGTGCGCAGCGGCGCGCGGTCGGTGAGCCTGGCCAGCCTGGCGGGGCCGGGCGGGATGACCGCGGACGGTGAGGTCAAGCCCGGCACCATGCGCAAGAAGTTCTCGCAGCAATCCTACGGGGCGCACTTCGTCGAGGTCGGCGTCGATGCAGACAGCGGCGAGGTGCGGGTGCGCCGCATGCTGGGCGTGTTCGCGGCCGGCCGGATCCTGAACGCCAAGACGGCGCGATCGCAGGCGATCGGCGGCATGGTGTTCGGCATCGGCGCCGCGTTGCAGGAGAGCCTGGCGCTCGACGACCGCTTCGGACACTTCGTCAATCACGACCTGGCCGAGTATCACGTGCCGGTCCATGCCGACGTGCCCGACATCGAGGCCGTCTTCCTCACCGAGATCGACGACAAGACCAACCCGCTGAAGAGCAAGGGCGTGGGCGAGCTCGGCATCTGCGGCGCCGGGGCGGCGGTGGCGAACGCGATCTACAACGCCTGCGGCGTGCGGGTGCGCGACTTCCCGGTCACGCTGGACAAGCTGCTGCCGGGCCTGCCGCTGAGCTGAGCGATGCCGCGCCCGGCAGCGCACACTGTGCCACGAGGCCGCCCCCTCGGTGGCCTCGATCCCGCCTCCCTGAGACTTGCGAGCGAACCATGTCCGAGCCCGTGAACCTCCCGCCTTCCAGGTTGCAGGCGACGTGCGGCGGCGACCGCTTCGCCATAACGGTCCCCGGCGCGTCCGGCGGCGCCTCGGTTATGGTCATGGACCGGCTCGGCGGCCGCGACCAGATCGTCGCCACCGCGGCATCTTCCTCCTGGGCAGCCTTCGAGCGGCCGCTGCCGGGGCTGCTGCACGCCTGGGTGTCGCGCGATCCGGGCCTGGTGGTCGATGTCGGCGCCAACACCGGCTTCTACGCCCTGCTCGCCGCATGCGCCTCGACGGACGCGCAGGTGCTGGCCTTCGAGCCATACGCCCCGGTGTTCGAAGTACTGGCGCGCAACATCGCCGACAACGCCTGCGGCCGCCGGATCGAGGCGGTGCCGCTCGCGCTGAGCCGTGCGGAGGGAATGGCCACGCTCTACGTGCCGACCCAGGAGCACGGGCTGATGGAGACCAGCAGCTCGCTCGAAGCTTCCTTCAAGGCGGTGCACAGCGCGGCGCAGCAAGTCCGTGCAATGACCCTGGACGGGTTCCTGGCCGGGCATCCGCGCGGTCGCGACCGCGTCACCCTGATCAAGGTGGATGTCGAGGGGCACGACGCGGCGGTGCTGGAAGGAGCGCGACGCACCATCGCGCGATCGCGTCCGCTGCTGTTCGTCGAGGTGCTGCCGCACGCCGACACCGCGACGCTGAACCGCTTCCTCGCCGAGGAGGGTTATGCGAACGTGCCGCTCCGCCTTGACGCGCCGCTGCGGCGGCAGGCACGAGTGGACGTGCTCGCCGACGCCTGGAACCACGCCCTGGTCCCGGCGGAGGCGGCGGCGGGTTTCCTGCAGCTGGCCTGAGCACCCTGGCCCGCGAGTTGCAACAAGTGATGCTTCGGGTGCCGGCTGCCGCTTGACTCGGGTCGGTCGGCTTCGTAGGTTCCGCGCCCTCGGCTGAACGCGACTTCGGGTCTGCGACAGCCGTCGAATGCAGCATCGAAGCGTGCGGCGCCGCTCCCCGGCACCGGGGAACCCAGGCCGGACGTGATAAGGACCACCGCGCGGAAGGGATGTCCCTCCGAGTGCGGTCTTTTGCTGTGATCCGGCGGCGGTCGCGGGGACGGAGGCGAGGGGGCCGGCTCAGAGAGGATCGGGACAGAGGCGTATGCCCACCATCAACCAGCTCATTGCCAAGGGTCGCGAGCCCGCCGCCAAGCGCAACAAGGTGCCGGCCCTGCAGGGCTGCCCTCAGAAGCGCGGCGTGTGCACGCGCGTCTACACGACCACCCCGAAGAAGCCGAACTCGGCACTCCGCAAGGTCGCCAAGGTGCGCCTGACCAATGGCTACGAGGTCGTGAGCTACATTCCCGGCGAAGGCCACAACCTGCAGGAGCACAGCGTGGTGCTGATCCGCGGCGGCCGCGTGAAGGACCTTCCGGGCGTGCGCTACCACATCCTGCGCGGCGTGCTCGACACCCAGGGCATCGCCAAGCGCCGTCAGCGCCGTTCGCTCTACGGCGCCAAGCGTCCGAAGTAAGAGGATATCACCGCATGAGTCGCCGCCGCCGCGCCGTCAAGCGCGAGATCCTGCCGGACCCGAAGTTCGGGGACGTCGTCGTCACCCGTTTCATGAACGCGCTGATGTATGACGGCAAGAAGTCCACCGCCGAGGGCATCGTCTACGGGGCCCTGGAATCCATGCGCCGTCGCGGCGGTGCCGCCGCCGATCCGGTGCGCATGTTCCACGAGGCGCTGGACAACGTGAAGCCGGCGGTCGAGGTGCGCTCGCGCCGTGTCGGCGGCGCCACCTACCAGGTGCCGGTCGAGGTGCGCATCGAGCGTCGCCAGGCGCTGGCGATACGCTGGCTGATCGACAGCTCGCGCAAGCGCGGCGAGCACACCATGCAGGAGCGGCTCTCCAACGAGCTGCTGGATGCCGTGAACAACCGCGGCTCGGCTGTGAAGAAGCGCGAAGACACGCACCGGATGGCGGAGGCGAACAAGGCCTTCAGCCATTACCGTTGGTGATCCTTTTCAACCCGAGATACCCGGCGCCAGGCTTGGGCGATACGCAGCGGTAACGGAGAGACGACGATGGGTAAGGCTAAATTCGAGCGCAACAAGCCGCACTGCAACATCGGCACGATCGGCCACGTCGATCATGGCAAGACGTCGCTGACGGCTGCGATCACCAAGACGCTCGCGAAGTCGGGCGGCGCCGTCTACACCGCCTACGATCAGATCGACAAGGCGCCGGAAGAGCGGGCCCGTGGCATCACCATCTCGACGGCGCATGTTGAGTACGAGACCAAGAACCGTCACTACGCCCACGTCGACTGCCCCGGCCACGCCGATTACGTGAAGAACATGATCACCGGTGCGGCGCAGATGGACGGCGCGATCCTGGTGGTTTCGGCGGCCGATGGGCCGATGCCGCAGACCCGCGAGCACATCCTGCTGGCGCGCCAGGTCGGCGTGCCGGCGCTGGTGGTGTTCCTCAACAAGGTCGACATGGTCGACGACCCCGAGCTGCTCGAACTGGTGGAGATGGAGGTGCGCGAGCTGCTCTCCTCCTACCAGTTCCCTGGCGACGATATCCCGGTGATCAAGGGCTCTGCCCTGGTGACCCTGGAGAGCGGCGACGTGACGCTGGGTGAGAACGCCGTGCTTGAGCTGATGGCCGCGGTGGACTCCTACATCCCGCAGCCCGACCGTCCGATCGACCGTCCGTTCCTGATGCCGATTGAGGACGTGTTCTCGATCTCGGGACGCGGCACCGTGGTCACCGGCCGCGTCGAGCGCGGCATCGTCAATGTCGGCGACGAGATCGAGATCGTCGGGCTGAAGAACACGGTGAAGACCATCGTCACCGGCGTCGAGATGTTCCGCAAGCTGCTGG
>CAXTNV010000146.1:0-7948 GCA_964245755.1 uncultured Acetobacteraceae bacterium
GCTCGCTGGAGATGGTGATCCGCTCCGGCAGCGCCAGCGTCGTGGAGGGCTCGGGCCACGCCCTCTAAGAAAAAAAAAACGGTGCGGCGGGCGGGATGGCGGTGCTTGCAGGCTTCAAGCCGGGAGCGGATGCGATCAGGCTCTACGGCTACCAGCCCTCGGAACTGCAGGCGGTCGGCATCTCCGGCTCGACGCTGCTGCTGCTCGATGACGGCACCAGGATCCAGCTCACCGGCGTGACCGACCCGGGCGGCAGCATCGTCGTCTGATCGCCCGGGAGGCGCGTTCTAGAGGCGCCGTCTAGGAGCCGCCGCCGCCCACCGACATCGATCCGCCGGCACGCGACCCGGTGCTGCCGGGGAGGGTATCGCCGGGGTCCGCGGCATCCGCGCCGGAGCCGTCCTGGAGCGAGGGCGAGCTGCCATGCATCCGCCCGCCGCCGTGCAGCGCCGGCGCGGTGGAGGCTGGAGCCGGCCCTTCCTGGCGTGGCGCGACGTAGAACGGGCTCGGGTCGCGCGCCGCCTCGGAAGCGCATCCGCACAGGGCGAGCGGCAAGGCCAGCAAGGTCGCGACACCGGCGGTTCGCAAGCTCGTCATGACCCTCATCGATGCAGGCGGTGATGCGGCACGGCGTGGTGGAGGGGGTTGGATTCGAACCAACGTAGGCAAAGCCAGCGGATTTACAGTCCGCCCCCTTTAGCCACTCGGGCACCCCTCCGTGCGGCAGCGACCTAAGGCGGTTCGGGCACGCTGTCAACGCTCGCGCGCGGCCGTGCCGGCGACCGTCGTGACGGTGCGCGATCCGCCGCCTATAACCGGCCGATGCGATCCAGACCTCCCGCCCAACCTTCCGGTCGACCTCCCGCCCGCCCCGCCGCCGCAGGTCGGGCGGCACAGCCGGCCGGCCGGGCGCGGCCCGCAACACCCGCCGGCGGCGGCCTGTGGCTCTACGGGCTGCATACGGTGGCGGCGGCGCTGCGCAACCCGCAGCGCAGGCTGCGCCGGCTGCTGCTGACCGCGGAGGCGGAGGCGGCGCTGGCCGGCCGCATCGGCGCCGCCTGGCCGCTCGCGGTCGAGCGTGCCGAGCGCGCGCAGCTCGACGGGATGGTCGGACGTGACGCGGTGCATCAGGGCGCCGCGCTGCTCGCCGACGCGCTGGCGCCGCCTTCGCTCGAGCAGACGCTGCGCCATCCGGGGCCGGTGCTGGTGCTCGATCAGGTCAGCGACCCGCGCAACGTCGGCGCCATCCTGCGTTCCGCCGCCGCGTTCGGCGCCGCGGCGGTGATCGTGCAGGACCGCCACGCTCCCGACGAGACGGGCACCCTGGCCAAGGCCGCCTCCGGCGCGCTGGAGACGATGCCGCTGTTGCGCGCGGTCAACCTGTCGCGCACGCTGGTGGCGCTGAAGGCGGCGGGCCTGTGGACGGTCGGCCTCGCTGCCGGCGCCGCCGCCCTGGATGGCGCCGCCTTCCAGGGCCGGCGCGTCGCCCTGGTGCTCGGCGCCGAGGGCGAGGGCCTGCGCCGGCTCACCCGGGAGACCTGCGACGAGGTCGCCGGGCTGCGCATGCCGGGCGCGATGGAAAGCCTGAACGTCTCCAACGCTGCCGCGGTGGCGCTGTACGAGATCGTCCGCCGCTAGCGCAGCGGAGCCGCCGGCGTCAGATCGCGTAGTCGATCGGCGGCAGCGTCTGGTCCATGGTGAAGGCCGGCATCGAGGAGTGCCGGGTGCCGATGCGGCGCGCCGGGTTGCCGACCACGGTGGTGTAGGGCGGCACCGCCTCGAGCACGATGCTCCCGGCGCCGATCTTCGCACCCTCGCCGATCTCGATGTTGCCGAGCACCGTGCAGCCCGCACCGAGCAGCACGCCGCGCCGGATCTTGGGATGCCGGTCGCCCTCGTTCTTGCCGGTGCCGCCGAGGGTCACGCCCTGCAGCATCGAGACGTCGTCCTCCAGCACCGAGGTCTCGCCGATCACGATGCCGCTGCCGTGGTCGATCAGGATGCGCCGGCCGAGTTCCGCCGCCGGGTGGATGTCGAGGCCGAATGCTTCGGACATGCGGCTCTGCAGGTGCCGCGCCAGGTGACGCCTGCCGTGCCCCCACAGCCAGTGCGCCACCCGGTATGCCTGCAGCGACTGGAAGCCCTTGAAGAACAGGAACGGGGTGATCAGGTCCGGGCAGGCCGGGTCGCGCTCCTTGATCGCCACCAGATCGGCGGCGGCGGCGGCGATGATCTCGGCTTCGGCGCGATACGCCTCGGCCACCAGCTCGGTCAGGGCGCGGGCGGGCACCGCGGAGTCCGCCAGCTTGCGGCCGAGCAGCGCCGCCAGTGCCGGCGCGAAGCCGCGATGGATGCGCAGGTTGAGCTCCAGCACCGCCGCCATGATCGGGTCGGGGCAGTCGCCGGCCTCGCTGCGCAGCCGCTGCCAGAGCTGGTCGAGCACGATCGGCGCGGTGGTGGCGATGTCCATCTCGGTCTTCCCGGCGGTGGCGCCCTCAGGACGCTTTGATCGCGTGCGGTGCGGGCCCGAGCGCGATCGGGCGCGCAGGGTGCGGGCCCGAGCTGTCCCGGCTGTCATAGTCGATTTCTCAGCCGAGTCCCATCGCCTGCACCATGAAGGCGCGCTTCAGCCGCGGCATGCGGTGCACGGCGCCGATACCGAGATCGCGCGCCAGCCGCAGCGCCGGATTGTCGCTGCTGAACAGCCGGTCGAGCAGGTCGGTCGCCGCCAGCATGGCGAGGTTGTCCGGTCGGCGTCGCGCCTGATAGCGCGCCAGCAGCGACGCCGCTCCGGGATCGCGCCGCTGCGCCACCGCCTCGATCACCAGTTCCGAGAGCGCCGTGATGTCGCGGAAGCCGAGATTAAGCCCCTGGCCGGCGATCGGATGGATGCCGTGCGCGGCGTCGCCCACCAGCGCCAGGCGCTCGGCGGCATAGCTGTGCGCATGCAGAGCGCCCAGGGCGTAGGTCCAGCGCCTCCCCACCGGCCGCACAGCGCCCAGGTGGCTTCCCAGCCGGCGCTGCAGCTCGCGGGTGAAGGCGGCGTCGTCGAGTGCGGCGAGCCGGCTCGCGAGCGGCTCGCGTTCCGTCCAGACGATCGCCGACAGGTGCTCCCCGGCCTCGCCCGCGGCCATCGGCAGCTGCGCGAAGGGTCCGCCGGGCAGGAAATGCTCCAGCGCCAGGTTGTCGTGCGGCCGCTCATGCGACACCGCGCTGACGATGCCGGTCTGGCGATAGGCGTAGCGCGTCACCGCGATCCCGGCCTGGCGTCGAAGCGGGCTCTGCCGGCCTTCCGCCGCGATCACCAGGCGCGCGCGCAACCGGGCACCGCCACGTGTCTCGATGCGCATCGCCGCGGCGCCGTCCCGCACCACCGACGCCTCGTCGGGCGCGAACAGGCGGATCAGCGGCGAGCCGTGCAGCGCGGCGTTGAGCGCCACGCGCAGGCTGCGCGCCTCGGTCATCCAGCCGAACGGTTCCCCGACCTCGCGGTGGTCGAAATGCAGGAACAGCGGCGACGCCGGTCGCCCCGGCCGTCCGTCCGACACCCGGATGCCGAGGATCGGACAGGAGGGCAGGGGAAGCCGCTGCCATACCCCCGCCGTTTCCAGCAGGCGGCGCGAGCTGGCGGCGATGGCGTAGGCCCGCCCATCGAAATCCGGATGCTCCATCGGCGGCAGGCCGGCGCGATCGATCACCGCCACCCGCACGCCGCCGGCGGCGAGGCGGCAGGCGAGGGTGGCGCCGACCGGCCCGGCGCCGACGACGCAGACATCGAAGTCGTTGGCATCGAAGTCGTTGGCATCGAATTCTCTGGCATCAACCTGGGTGGCATCGGCGTCGCCGGCGAGCGCGGCGGATCGTGAGGGTGGCGCGGACATAAGTATCGATCTGCCTTGTTTGCGGGCACTGGCGCGCGCCGGACTGGTCGCCAAACAGGCCGGTGCGCCTGCCCGGATGGCAGAGGTGGCGCCTGCGGCCGCGGCGTCAACCCGGGCCCGCCTCAGCCCGTGGTCCTGGCACGGTTTTTGGAACGGGTGAATGCCAAACCGGATCGAGACGTTCGGCTCGGTGGGGACCTGTCCGATGGTGGCCAGGTGGGAACAGCCGAGAGAGAGGTGTGATGAAGCTCGTCACAGCAGTCATCAAGCCCTTCAAGCTGGACGACGTGCGTGAGGCGCTGACGCCGCTGGGCGTGCAGGGCCTGACCGTGTCGGAGGTGAAGGGGTTCGGCCGGCAGAAGGGGCAGACCGAGATCTATCGCGGTGCGGAGTATCACGTGAGCTTCCTGCCCAAGGTCAAGATCGAGGTCGCCGTCACCGACGACATGCTCGATCAGGTGGTCGATGCGATCCTGCAGTCGGCCCACACCGGCAAGATCGGCGACGGCAAGATCTTCGTGACCGAGATCCAGCGCGCCATCCGAATCCGCACCCGTGAAACCGGAGATGACGCGCTGTGACAGCCCTGGCCACTGCCCACCCACGTGACCTGCGGCGGCACGCCGCCATCGGCGCCGGCACCCTGCTCGGCGCGGCGCTCGCCGCCACCCTGGCGGCGCATCCGGCACTCGCCGCCGCGCCGCCGCCGCCGCCGCCGAAGATCGACACCGGCGATACCGCCTGGATGCTGACCAGCACCGCGCTGGTGCTGATGATGACGGTGCCGGGGCTTGCCCTTTTCTATGCCGGGATGGTGCGCAAGAAGAACGTGCTGGCGACCCTGATGCAGGCCTTCACCGTCTGCTGCCTGGTCACCATCACCTGGGTCGTGGCCGGCTACAGCCTGACCTTCACCACCGGCTCGCCCTATATCGGCGACCTGTCGCGCTTCATGCTGCACGGCATCGGCGCCAACATCTCCAAGGGCAGCGACATCGCCTTCACGCTGGGTGCGGGCAGCTCGAACGCGACCGTGATGACGATCCCCGAGACCGTCTACATGATGTTCCAGATGACGTTCGCGATCATCACCCCCGCGCTGATCGCCGGCGCCTTCGCCGACCGCATGAAGTTCAGCGCCATGTGCATCTTCATGGTGCTGTGGTCGCTTGTCGTCTACGCGCCGATCGCGCACTGGGTCTGGAGCCCGATCGGCTGGGTGGGCGCTTTCGGCGCGATCGACTTCGCCGGCGGCACGGTGGTGCACATCAACGCCGGCATCGCCGGGCTCATGTGCGCGCTGGTGCTCGGCAAGCGTCAGGGCTACGGCCACGACGACATGGCGCCGTTCAACCTCACCTACGCGGTGATCGGCGCCTCGCTGCTCTGGGTCGGCTGGTTCGGCTTCAATGCCGGCTCCGCGGTGGGATCGAACGGCCGCGCCGGCATGGCGATGGCGGCGACGCAGATCGCCACCGCCGCCGCCGCGCTGGGCTGGATGTTCGCCGAGTGGATCGCCAAGGGTAAGCCCACGGTGCTTGGCGTGATCTCCGGCGCGGTCGCCGGCCTGGTCGCGATCACGCCGGCTTCCGGCTACGTGCTGCCCGGCGCCTCGATCGTCATCGGCGTGGCCGCCGGCGTGATCTGCTTCTGGACCGCCACCTACATGAAGCACATGCTCGGCTACGACGACAGCCTCGACTGCTTCGGCGTGCACGGCATCGGCGGCATCGTCGGCGCGCTGCTCACCGGGGTGTTCGCCTATGGACCGCTTTCGGCGACGGACTCGTCGCCGGCCGGCACCGTGGGATCGTTCGCGCAGCTGATCATCCAGGCCAAGGCGGTGTGCGTTACGCTGATCTGGAGCGGGCTGCTGTCGTTCGTGCTGCTCAAGATCATCGACCTCACCATCGGCTTGCGGGTCACGCACGACGAGGAGACCGAGGGGCTGGACATGACGCTGCACGGCGAGCGCATCAACTGAGGGCGGTGGTCAGGCGCTGCGCCGTCGCTAGCGGTTCGGGCGCCTGACGAACAGCCGGCGGGTTGCGTAGGAGAGCCACACCTCGCGCCCGGCCAGCCAGTCGCTGCCCAGCAGCATGTCGAACGGCTCCGAAAGCGGCGCCACCGTCAGCACCGGCGAGGGCTCCGTCTCGTCGCCGATGCGAAGGCTGGAGAAGCGGTGCCAGTGATAGGGCTGCTCGCGCAGGTCCACGCCGCTGGTGATGCCCCCGGGATCGGCGGCGAGCGTCTCCGACGACACGCCGAGACGCTGCGCCGCTGCCCGCGACAGCAGGTGCGAGCGGGCACCGGTGTCGAACAGCGCGCTGATCGGCTGGCCGTCGAGCATGGCCGGCAGCGACAGGCGCACCCCGTGGGCGTCGAGCGCGATGGTCTCGAACGGCCCGCTCCAGGTCGGCGGCGGGGCACAGGCGAACGAGGGCAGATCGATCCGGTACAGCGACAGGGCGCCTGCGGGGACGTCGAGGTCTAGGTCGAACTGCGACAGCACGTCGCCGCCGAGGAAGCCCGCCACCGGCGGATCGAGCCGCGGCGCCGCCGGCAGCTCACCCACCGGGATGGAGATGTCGCCGAGCGTCAGGCTTCCGATGGCGAGCTCCGGCAGGCGCGCAACCCCGGTGGATCCGCCGGTGCCGCCGGTGCCCTGCAGCCGGATACGCAGCTCCGCATCCACGGGTAGCCCGAGTGCCTGAACCGCCTGCGGCACGATCAGCCCGGCATCGGAGCCGGTGTCGAGCATCAGCCGGATCGGCCGGCCGCGGCTGCTGGCGGGGATCGACAGGAAGCCGCCATCGTCGCGCAACGGCACGGTTGCCACCCGTTCGCGGCGACAGCCGCCGGGCGGGGCACGTTCGGCCGCGAGCAGGCAGACCGGCCAGAGCAGCCCGGCCAGTCCGAACGCGCCGGCGCGCGCGCGGCGCCCGGCCGCCCTCACGCTCTCGGGTCGAGGAACCGGTCGGTGGCGTCGATCAGCGCCGACAGGATGCCGGGCTCGGTGGTGGCGTGGCCGGCATCCTCGATCAGGTGGAACTCGGCCTGCGGCCAGGCACGGTGCAGGTCCCAGGCGCTGCGCACGGGTGTGGCGACATCGTAGCGCCCCTGCACGATCACCCCGGGGAGGTGCGCGATGCGGTGCACCTGATGCAGCAGCTGCCCCTCCTCGAGCCAGGCGCCGTGCACGAAGTAGTGGTTCTCGATACGCGCGAAGGCCAGGGCGTAGCGGTCCTCGCCGTGCTGCGAGGCGATCTCGGCGCTGGGCCGCAGCGTCAGCGTCTCTCCTTCCCACAGGCTCCAGGCCCGCGCCGCCTCGAGCCGCGCCTCCCGATCGTCCGAGGTCAGGCGCGCCCGGTAGGCGCCGATCAGGTCGCCGCGCTCGGCCTCCGGGATCGGCGCCAGGAAGCGCTCCCATTTGTCCGGGAACAGCCAGGAGGCACCCTCCTGGTAGTACCAGAGCAGCTCGGCGCGGCGCAGCATGAAGATGCCGCGCAGGATCAGGCCGGTGACGCGCTCCGGATGCGCCTGCGCGTAGGCCAGCGCCAGGGTGCTGCCCCAGGAGCCGCCGAACACCAGCCAGCGTTGCGTGCCGGTCATCTCGCGCAGCCGCTCGATGTCGTCGACCAGATCCCAGGTGGTGTTGTGCTCGAGCGCTGCATGCGGCACCGAGCGTCCGCAGCCGCGCTGGTCGAACAGCAGGATGCGGTAGCGGGCCGGATCGAACAGCCGCCGCTGCATGGCCGAACAGCCGCCGCCCGGCCCGCCATGCAGGAACACCACCGGTACGCCGGCGGGATTGCCGCAAAGTTCCCAGTACACGCCGTGGCCGTCGCCGACCTCGAGCATGCCGTGCGAATACGGCTCGATCGGCGGATAGAAGCCGCGCGGGGCAAGATCAGCCGGCATGCAGGGTCCCGGGGCCAAGGTGCTGTTTCAGGTCCGGCGAGGGTCAGCCTTCGCCGGGCCCGGAGGGGGTCGCCGACACCTTGCCGGCGCGCGGATGGGCGCTGCGCCACACCTGCATCAGCCGCGTCTCGTCGGCCAGCGTGTAG
>CAXTNV010000147.1:0-7848 GCA_964245755.1 uncultured Acetobacteraceae bacterium
CGCGGGCTGGCGGCGCTGATGCGACCTCCCATCGCCCCGATCAGCCCGCGCGCGATGGCGAGCCCGAGGCCGGTCCCGGCGGCGATGCGGTCGCCGAAGCGCGAGCGGTAGAAGCTGTCGAACACATGCGGCAGATCGGCCGCGGCGATGCCGATGCCGCGATCCTCGATGCGCAGCAGGACGCGAGTGTCGCGCCGTGCGGCCGCGATGCGGATGCGCGGCAGCTCGCGCGCATACTTCACCGCGTTGTCGAGCACGTTGAACAGCGCCTGCTCGAGCAGCGCCGCATCGCTCGATACCGGCGGCAGGTCGTCGGGCAGCGTCGTCAGGATCTCGGCGGGGCGACGCAGCCGCGACACCGCACTCGCCACGATCTCGGCCAGGCCCACGCTGGCCAGCGTGGGCACGATCTCGCCGCTCTCCAGTCGCGTCATGTCGGTGATGTTGTCGAGGAAGCGCGTCATCCGCGCGGTGTCGTCCTCGATCGCCGCGAGCAGGTCGCCGCGCGTCTCGGGCGCCAGCGCCGACCAGGCGGTGCGCAGCGTCTCCGCCGAGCCGCGAATGCCGGTCAGCGGCGTGCGCAGGTCGTGCCCGAGCGAGTTGAGCAGCGCCACCCGCAAGCTCTGGGTCTCCATCATCGCCGCATCGCGCGCCGCGGCGGTCGCGAGGTGCACGCGCTCCAGCGCCACCGCCGCCTGGTCGGCCAGGGCCTCGAGCGCCTGCAGCGCCGGTGCGGGCAGCGCCTGGCGGCTGCGCACGCCGAGCAGGCCGAGCCGACGCGTCGCCGCGTCGCCGCTGCGGGCGATCCGCATCGGCAGGAAGCGCCAGGGCGAGGAGGGCAGGGTGGCGGTGAAGCTGCCGGCCGGCTCGCCGCGCCGGTACGCCCAGTAGGCGGCAGCCCAGCTGCCCTCGTCGAGCGTGTCGGCGGCGGGCTCGGCGGCGCGTATGTCGAGCGTGTCCTCGCCGCCGGTCAGCAGCATCGCCTCGCCCGCGATCGGCGCCGCGTGGCGGACGATCTCCTCGAACAGGGCCGCCTCCGTCGCCGGCCCGCCCAGCGCGCGGCTGAAGGCGCCGACCCGTCGCAGACCCTCGATGCGCGACTGCGCGGCGCGCGCCGCCTCGTGCAGGCGGCTGGCCATCAGCCCGGTGCTGACGGAGACGCCGGCGAACACCAGCAGGGCGACGACGTCGCGCGGTTCGCGGATGGCGATGCGGTACAGCGGCGGGATGAAGAAGAAATTCCAGCACAGGAAGCCGAGCCCGGCGTTGAGCAGCGCGGCTCCCAGTCCGAACAGCGTCGCCGACGCCACCGCGGCGGCGAGGAACAGCATGCCCAGCGTCTCGTGCCCGAGCCAGTGCGGCAGCGCCTCGCCGATGCCGACCACTGCGCCGACCAGCAGGCACGGCACCAGGACGGCGATCGGCTCCGGGCGGAGCTGCGGTTGGTCCGCCGCCAAACTCGGCCGGGCGCCGCCGCGCGAGGTCGGCACCACGTGCAGCGCGAACTCGGGGGCGCGGCGCAGCAGCGTCATCGCCAGCGAACGCCCGCTCACCCGGCGCAGCCAGGCCCTGCGGCCGACGCCGCGGCCGATCACGATCTGGGTCACGTTCCGTGCCCGCGCCAGCTCCAGCACGGCGGAGACGATCTCCGGGGCCGCCCGGCTCTCGATCGCGGCTCCGAGGTCGGAGGCAAGCGCCAACGCCGCGGCGGTGCTGCCGTCGCGAGCACCGGGCGCCTCGACGTGCAGCACCAGCAGCGGCGCGTGCAGCGCGTCGGCGAGTTGCTTGGCGTGACGCACCACCGCCTCACCCGAAGCGGGCCCGACCAGCGCCAGCACCCGCTCGCCGGCGGGCCACGGACCGGCGATGGCGTGCTGGCGCATATAGTCGAGCACGTTGGCGTCGACGTGCTGCGCCGCCCGGCGCAGCGCGATCTCGCGCAGCGCGGTGAGGTTGCCCTCGCGGAAGAAGCCCTCGAGCGCCCGGGTGGCCAGATCGCCGCGGTAGACTCGCCCCTCGCGCAGGCGGGCGCGCAGCTCCTTCGGCGGCACGTCGATCAGCTCGATCTCGTCGGCGAGCTCCAGCACGCTGTCGGGCAGGGTCTCGCTCACCCGGATGCCGGTGATGCGGGCGACCGCGTCGTTCAGGCTCTCCAGGTGCTGCACGTTGAGCGTCGCCCACACCGGGATGCCGGCGGCGAGCAGCTCGGCCACGTCCTCCCAGCGCTTGCGGTGGCGGCTGCCCGACATGTTGGTGTGGGCCAGCTCGTCGACCAGCAGCAGCGCCGGCCGCCGCGCCATCGCCGCGTCGAGGTCGAACTCGTCCAGCATCGCGGCAGCGTTCGGGCCGTCATGGCGCACCATCCGTCGCGGCAGCATCGGCAGGTCGCCGATCTGCTGCTCGGTCTCGGGCCGTCCGTGCGTCTCTATGATGCCGGCGAGGACGTCCACGCCTTCCTGCCGGAGCCTGCGCGCCTGGGTCAGCATCGCGAACGTCTTGCCGACCCCGGGGGCGGCGCCGAGGAAGATCTTCAGCGACGAGCGGCCCTCGCGTACCGCCGCCGCGGCCAGCGCGTCCGGATCCGGTCTGCGGGGTTCCGATGGCATGATGCCGAGCATAGGCCGCTTCGGACCCCAGACGGTAGCCGCGAGCGAGCGGGTGGGCGGACGCCGGCCTGATCATCTCCCGCGTGCCGGCGCCGGCGGCGTCGCGCACCCGCGCAGACCCCGGGCCACCACGCGCAGCTCGGAGGCCGCCAAGTGGCCCCGACCTCCTGCTTGGTCCAGTGGAAGATGTCCGAGAACAGGTGCCCGGCCCGCCGACGCGGCACCACCAGGAGGTCGTCGGGAATGCTCGTGTCGGCGACCGTAAGGCCGATCGGGTGGGACAGCATGCCATCGGCCGTGCTTCCCCGGTTCAGCCGCGCCGAGGACGCGACCCTCTCCGTGAACAGGTCGAGGTCATCCTCGACACGCAGCACGCAGGCGATCTGCCGAGCGCGAGCTTGAGGCGATCCGTGACGCCGCTCAGGAAGGGCAGGTGCGTGCGGGTCCTGCACCACCTCCGCGGATGCGGCGCGGGCTAGGCGGCCTCGATCGTGCTCGGGCGCCGCGACGAGCCCGAGGGCGGCATGATCACTGCCTCCTCGGCCCGCGTCAGCACCAGCAGCAGCGCCTCGCGCAGCTCGGCGAGCTTGCGCTCGTTGCTCACCTTCAGCCCGAAGATGTCCTTGACGTAGAACACGTCGACCGCGCGCACGCCGTAGGTGGTGATGTGCGCCGAGGCGATCTGCATGCCCTGGCCGCTGATCGCGTCGGTGACGTCGTGCAGCAGGCCGGGGCGGTCGCGGCCGTTGATCTCGATCACGGTGTGGCTGTTCGAGGCGCGGTTGTCGACCACCACGCGCGGCGGCACGTGGATCGCGCGCATCCGGCGCCCCATCACCGCGCGCGACACCCGCGCGATCTCGGCTGTCATGTCGAGCCGTCCGGCCAGCGCCTGCTCGACCAGGCCGGACAGCCGCGCCAGGCGGTGCGGCGCATCGAAGATGCCGTCCGCCGCGTCCTGGATCCAGAACGTGTCAAGCGCCATGCCGTTGGTCATGGTGTGGATGCGCGCATCGACGATCGAGGCGCCGGCCACCGCGAGGGCGCCGGCTATGGCGGAGAACAGCCCGGCATGGTCGTTGGTGTACACGGTGACCTCGGTGACGGCGCGTGCCGGCAGCGGCTGCGTCTCCACCGTCAGGGCGGCGGCGCGCAGCTCGGCGTCGCGTATCATGCGCGCGTGCCGCAGGTGGGTCTCGCTGTCGAACGACAGCCAGTAGCCCGCGTAGCCGAGCCCCAGGAAGCGCTCGCTCTCGCGCTCGGCGAACTCCTCCTCCTGCAGCAGCAGGCGCGCCTCCTGCTTGGCGCGCGACACCCGTATGTCGCGCTCGGTGGTCGACAGTCCTCCGGCCAGCACCTCGGCCACGCGCGTGTAGAGCTCGCGCAGCAGCGCCGCCTTCCACGCGTTCCAGACCTTCGAGCTGACCGCGCGCATGTCGACGATGGTGAGCAGCAGCAGCAGCTTCAGCCGTTCCGGCGACTGGATGGTGTCGGCGACGTCGAGGATGGTCTTGGGGTCGTCGATGTCGCGGCGGAAGGCGGTCTGGCTCAGCAGCAGGTGGTGCAGCACCAGCCAGGAGACGGTCTCGGTTTCCTCCGCCGACAGGCCGAGCATCGGGCAGACCTCCAGCGCGATCTCCGAGCCGAGCTCCGAATGGTCGCCGCCGCGTCCCTTGGCGACGTCGTGCAGCAGGGTCGCCACGTAAAGCGCGCGACGCGACTGCAGGTCCTGGGCCAGCCCGTGCGCCACCGGTGCCTCGGCGGCGAGCGCGCCCGCCTCCAGCGTGCCGAGGATGCGCACCGCCTCGATGGTGTGCTCGTCGACGGTGAAGACGTGGTAGGTGTCGAACTGCATCTGGCCCACGATGCGCGACCAGGGCGGGATCAGCCGGCCGAGCAGGCCGGTCTCGTTGAGGATGTGCAGCCAGCGCGCGCCTTCCCGATGCCCCCCGCCTTCAAGAGCCAGCGGCGCCTCCCGATGCTGCGGCCGCTCGCCGCAGATCAGATCGAGCAGGATCGCGTTCGCCTCCGCATCGCCGCGCAACGCGGCGGCGCGTCGCTCGCAGCGGATCAGCTCGTGCATGGCCAGCGGGTGGATCGGGCGGTTGCGGGCACGGGCAAAGGCGAGCAGCCGCATCATCCGGATCGGCTCGCGATCGAAATCGACGCCGGGCGCCTGCAGGATCTGGCCGTCCGACAGCATGAAGCCGGCTTCGCGCATGGCCGCATCGGTCTCCGCCGAGTGCGCCGGCGGTCCCAGCGCCTGACGCAGCACCGCGGGCTCCAGCACGTGGGTCAGACGCATCACCTCGCGCGCGGTGAGGAAGTAGTGCCGCATGAAGCGCTCGACGCCGACCTGCCGGCCGTGCCGGGTATAGCCCATGCGCGCGCCCACCACCGGCTGCATGTCGAAGGTCAGGCGCTCCTCGGCCCGGCCCGCGACGTAGTGCAGGTGCAGCCGCACCGTCCACAGGAAGTCCCAGGAGCGGCGCGCGCGCTTGGCCTCTTGCTCGGTCAGCAGGCCGCCGTTGGGCGCGTTCGGCCCGACCAGATCGCGCGCCTCGCCGCGGCCGAAGGCGTAGCGGCACAGCCAGTACAGCGTCTGCATGTCGCGCAGCCCGCCGCGGCCCTCCTTGATGTTCGGCTCCACCAGGAACGGGCTCTCGCCGTAGCGCTGGTGGCGCAGCGCGCGCTCGTGCTGCTTGGCGGCGATGAAGCCCGCGGCACCCGCCTGCATGCAGGCGACGATGGAGCGGGCCTCAAACATCGCGAACAGCCCGTCGTCGCCGACGATGCGGCGGGCATCGAGCAGGGTGGTGCGTATCGTGGTGTCGCCCGCGGCCGCCTCGAGGCACTGCGACACCGAGCGCGTCGCGTGCCCGACCTTCAGCCCGAGGTCCCACAGGAAGTAGAGGATGAACTCGATCGCGGTCAGGATCTCCGGCCGCGGCCGGTCCTCGGTCAGGAACAGCAGGTCGATGTCGCTGAACGGCGCCAGCAGGCCGCGCCCGTATCCGCCGGTGGCCGCGATCGTCAGCTTCTGTCCGGACGCGGCCTCGGCGAGCACGCCGATGGGGACGCCGGCAGCGCCTTCAGGCCGGGCACCGCGCAGGGTGTAGTCGTGCAGGGTGGCGATCAGCCCGTCTACCAGCGTGGCCAGCCGCTGCGCCGCCTGGGTGCCGGACAGCTCGTGCCGCTCGAAGGCGTCGCGCACGGTCTGCTGGATGCGGGCAAGATGGCGGCGACACAGGCCGACCGCCACGTCCCGCGGCACCGCGGCACCCGCAGGCAGGGCCAGAGAGGCCGCCAGCTGGCGCGTCGCCTCCTGAAGATCCTGCGTCGAAATTTGCTGGTCCCGGTATGCCTGGCCGGCCGCGGAGGGAGAGGAGGGATTCGGCATGCCCGACTACCCTAGCGCTTTACCGCCTTGCGCGACAGAAACATCATGCAGTGCGGCATCGGCACCGTCCAGGCGCGCGCGCATCCGGTACAGCAGCTCCAGCGCCTCGCGCGGCGACACGCGGTCCAGCTCAACACCGTCCAGCATCGCCACCAGCGTCGCCGCTGGCTCCGGCCCGGTGCCCGGTAAGGGCGAGTCCGGCTGCGGCTCGTCGAGCCCGGCGAACAGCGGCAGCTGCGGCGCCGCGTGGGCCCGGTCGCGCTCCAGGGTGGCGAGCAGGCGGCCGGCGCGTGCCACCACCGCTTCCGGCACCCCGGCCAGCCGCGCCACGTGCACGCCCCAGCTGCGACGCGCCGCTCCCTCCGTCACCTCGTGCTGGAACACCACCTGGCCCTTCCACTCGCGCACCCGCATGGTGTGCGGCCGCAGCCGCGGCAGGCTCTCGGCGAGCTGCGCCAGCTCGTGGAAGTGGGTGGCGAAGATCGCCCGGCAGCGCGTGCTGGAATGCAGCGCCTCCAGCACCGCCCAGGCGATGGCGAGGCCGTCCAGGGTGGCGGTGCCGCGACCGATCTCGTCCACCACCACCAGCGAGCGCGGCCCGGCGCGATGCAGGATGGCGGCGGTCTCGATCATCTCGACCATGAAGGTGGAGCGGCCACGGGCTAGGTCGTCGGCGGCGCCCCCGCGCCTGAACAGCCCGTCGACCACCCCGCAACCCCCCGCCGCCGCCCGCACCGGCAGCCCGGCCTGGGCCAGGATCACCGCGAGCGCGGTCTGGCGCAGGAAGGTCGACTTGCCGGCCATGTTCGGCCCGGTCAGCAGCATCACCCGGCGCTCTGGCGAGAGGTCGCAGCCGTTCGGAGTGAAGCCCTGGGCACGCGGCAGCGCCGCCTGCACCACCGGGTGGCGGCAGTCGCGCAGGCAGAACTCGGTGCCGTCGCACAGCTCGGCGCGGCACCAGCCGCCGCCGGCGGCCAACCTCGCCGCCGACTGCATCACGTCGAGCAGCGACAGCGCCTCGGCGAGCGCCGGCAGCGCCGCCTCCGCCACCGCCGCGTGCACCAGCTCGTCCCACAGCTGCCGCTCGCGCGTCGCCGCCCGCTCAGCTGCCTCGGTGATGCGGCGGTCGAGCTCGGCCAGCTCGTCGGTGCCGAAGCGGGCGAGGCTCGCGGTGCCCTGGCGCAGGGTCAGCCCGACCGTGGCCGCAAGCCCGTGCGCCGACAGGGCCTGGGTCGCCGAGGACGGAGCCTCGATCACGTAGCCGAGCTGGGCATGGTGCCGGATCTTCAGGCCGGCGAGCCCGAAATGCAGCGCGTATCGCTGCTGCAGGGCGGCGATCACCCGCCGGCTGTCGTCGCGCAGCGCACGCTCGGCGTCGAGCGCCGTGTCGAAGCCGGCGGCGATCACCCCGCCATCCTCCAGCCTTGCCGGCAGGTCGAGCGCCAGGGCACGGTCGAGCTGCGCCCTCAGGGCTTCCGCCGGGTGCAGCCGTCGCAGGGCGCGCGCGATGATGCCGGGTGCCGGGGCATCCGCCGCGGCCAGCGCGGCGGCAGCCTCGCGGGCGCAGGCGAAGCCGCCGCGCTGGGCGGCGAGGTCGCGCGGCTGGCGGCGGCCGAGCGACAGCCGGCCAAGCGCCCGGTTGATGTCGGGGGCGCCGCGCAGCGCCGCCCGCAACGCGGTAGCGGCGGCGGGTTCCGCGGCGAGCCAGGCCCAGCCTTCCTGCCGCGCACCGATGCGGGCGATGTCGGTGAGCGGGGCTGCGATCCATCCGGCCAGGCTGCGGCCGCCGGCGGCGGTCAGGGTGTGCGAGACGGCAGCGAGCAGGCTGTGCCGGGTGTCGCC
>CAXTNV010000148.1:0-7789 GCA_964245755.1 uncultured Acetobacteraceae bacterium
ACCCCGGAGTGACCGAGCATGCCGCTGCACCGCACTCAAAGCGCACGCGAGGCGCTCGACGCCGACATCTACGCGACCCGTGCGGCGGGCCGTGCGGTGCCCAAGCTGCGCATGCCCGAGCAGGGCATGCGTCCGGACGCGGCCCTCAACCTGGTGCGCGACGAGCTGTCCTTCGACGGCAACGCGCGCCAGAACCTCGCGACCTTCTGCCAGACCTGGCTCGAGGACGAGGTGCACCGGCTGATGGACCAGTCGATCGACAAGAACATGGTCGATCGCGACGAGTATCCCGCCACCGCCGAGATCGAACGCCGCTGCGTGCACATCATCGCCGATCTCTGGCACGTGCCGGAGGCGACGCAGGCGGTCGGCTGCTCGACGGTCGGATCGAGCGAGGCGGCGATGCTCGGCGGCCTGGCGATGAAGCGGCGCTGGGAGGCGAAGCGGCGAGCCGCGGGCAGGCCGACCGAGCGCCCCAACCTGATCACCGGCCCGGTGCAGGTGTGCTGGCACAAGTTCGCCCGCTACTTCGACGTCGAGCTGCGCGAGATCCCGATGGCGCCTGGGCGGCTCGGCATGACCGCCGACGAGGTGGCGGCACGCATCGACGAGAACACGATCGGCGTGGTGCCGACGCTCGGCGTCACCTTCACCGGCCTGTACGAGCCGGTCGCCGCGATCGCCGCCGGGCTCGACGCGATCGAGCGCGAGCGCGGGCTCGACGTGCCGATCCACGTCGACGCCGCTTCCGGCGGCTTCCTCGCCCCGTTCGCCGAGCCCGGGCTGCAGTGGGATTTCCGGCTGCCGCGGGTGCTCTCGATCAACGCGTCGGGGCACAAGTTCGGCCTCGCCCCGCTCGGCGTGGGCTGGGTGATGTGGCGCGACAAGGCGTCGCTGCCCGACGAGCTGGTGTTCTGGGTGAACTATCTCGGCGGCAACATGCCGGACTTCGCGCTGAACTTCTCTCGTCCGGGCGGTCAGGTGATCGCCCAGTACTACCTGCTGATGCGCCTCGGCCGGGAGGGATATCGCGCGGTGCAGCGGAGCTGCTACGACGTCGCAGGGCACCTCGCCTCGAGCCTACGCAGCATCGGCCCGTTCGAGATCCTGCACGACGGCGACAGCGGCCGTGGCATCCCGGCGGTGTGCTGGAGCATCAGGCAGGACGCGGATGTCCGCTTCACGCTGTTCGACCTGTCGGACCGGCTGCGCACGCGCGGCTGGCAGGTGGCGGCATACACGCTGGTGCCCGAGCTGCAGCAGGTGACGGTGATGCGCGCCCTGGTCCGGCACGGCTTCTCCCGCGACATGGCCGACACCCTGCTCGCCGACCTGCACGACGCGATGGCGTATTTCGCGAGGCATCCGCAAGCGGCGGTGGGCGACGCGGCGGAAGCCGGCAGCGACCCGCACGGCGGCGTGCATCCGAGCGAGACGGGGACCATGCAGGCTTGAAGCTGCAGCGCCGGGCGGCGGCGCACGGGAGCATGGCATGAACAGCATCGCCGCAGGCGTTGTCGCGATGGCTTGTCTCGAGGCCAAGCCGACCGATGGCTGGCCGGTCGTCCTGTCGCACGGCTTCCCGTTCGACGCGCATGGCTACGACGAGGTGGTGCCGCGGCTCATGGCGCGCGGCGCGTGCCGCGCGGTCCTACCTGCGCGGCTTCGGCCCGACGCGCTTCCTCTCCGCGCACACGCCGCGCAACGGCCGGCAGGCGGCCCTCGGCTCGGACCTGTTCGCGCCTCTCGACGCCCTGCAACTCGACGACGCGACCTTCGGGCGGTCCGGCAGACGCGTACCTGGAACGGCGCCTCGTCGAGCGGGCGAAGATCGCGGTGCCGGCGGTGACCCCGGATGGTGCGGCCGACACGCTGAAGCCCGGCGGCACCGCGGATCAGGCGGCCTTGTTCACCGCGCGTCACCAGCACCAGGTGGTGGATGCCGGCCATAACCTTCCGCAGGAGGCGCAGGCCGCATTCGCCGACACGGTGCCCACGGTCCGGGCCTGGACGCAGGCCGCCTGACGGCCTCGGGCGGCTCAGCCCCGGATCACCTCCAGCAGGGTCGGTCCCAGCACCGCCGGGCTGGGTGCCACCCTGACGCCCGCCGACTGCAGCGCCTCGATCTTGGCACCCGCCGTGTCGTTGCCGCCGGTGATCACCGCACCCGCGTGCCCCATGCGCCGTCCCGGCGGCGCCGTGGCGCCGGCGATGAAGCCGATGGTCGGCTTCTTGACCTTGTTCTCCTTGAGGAACGTCGCCGCGTCGATCTCCGAGGCGCCCCCGATCTCGCCGATCATGACGATCGACTCCGTCTCCGTATCGCGCAGGAACATCTCCAGCACGTCGATGAAGTCCATCCCCTTCACCGGATCGCCGCCGATGCCGACGCAGGTGCTCTGGCCCAGCCCCACCGCCGTGGTCTGCGCCACCGCTTCGTAGGTCAGCGTGCCGGAGCGCGAGACGATGCCAACCTTGCCGCGCCGGTGGATGTGTCCGGGCATGATGCCGATCTTGCAAGCGTCCGGCGTGATCACGCCCGGGCAGTTCGGTCCGACCAGCAGGCTGTTCGAGCCGACCAGGGCGCGGCTCACCTCGATCATGTCGAGCACCGGAATGCCCTCGGTGATGCACACGATCAGCGGCATGCCGGCGTCGATCGCCTCCAGGATGGCGTCGGCGGCGAACGGCGGCGGCACGTAGATCACCGAGGCGTCCGCGCCGGTGGCCTCGCGCGCCTCGATCACGGTGTCGAACACCGGCAGGCCGAGATGAGTCTGCCCGCCCTTGCCCGGTGTCGTGCCGCCGACCATGCGTGTGCCGTAGGCGATCGCCTGCTCGGCATGGAAGGTGCCCTGGGCGCCGGTGAAGCCCTGGGTGATGACGCGTGTCTCCGCGCCCACGAGGATCGCCATTACGCGTGCGCCTTCTTCACCGCCGCGACGATCTTGCGCGCGGCGTCCGACAAGTCGTCGGCGTTGATGATCGGCAGGCCGCTCTCGTCGATCAGCTTCTGCCCCAGTTCCACGTTGGTGCCTTCCAGACGCACCACCAGCGGCACGTGCAGCCTGACCTCGCGCGAGGCCTCGATCACCGCCCCTGCTATGATGTCGCAGCGCATGATGCCGCCGAAGATGTTGACCAGGATCCCCTCGACGTTGGGATCCGACAGCAGGATCTTGAACGCCGCGACCACCCGCTCCTTGGTCGCGCCGCCGCCGACATCGAGGAAGTTGGCGGGCTCGGCACCCTCCAGCTTGATGATGTCCATGGTTGCCATCGCGAGCCCGGCGCCGTTGACCATGCAGCCGATATTGCCCTCGAGCGCGATGTAGCTCAGCCCGTGCCGGGCCGCCTCCAGCTCCTTGGGGTCCTCCTCCGCCTCGTCGCGCAGCTCCTCCAGCTCCGGATGGCGGAACAGCGCGTTGTCGTCGAAGCTGAGCTTGGCATCGAGTGCGACCAGCGTGCCGGCGCCGGTGACCACCAGCGGGTTGATCTCGATGATGGCGCAGTCGAGCTTGACGAACGCTTCGTAGGCAGCACCCACCACCTTGACGAACGCGCTCGCGGTCTTGCCCTTCAGCCCGAGCCGCACCGCGATCTTGCGGCCGACATAGGGCGAGAAGCCGATCGCCGGATCGATGCTCTGGTGCAGGATCTTCTCGGGGCTGTGGGCTGCGACCTCCTCGATCTCCATGCCGCCCTCCTGGCTGGCGACGATGGTCACCCGCCCGGTGCCGCGATCGACCAGCAGCGAGAGGTAGAGCTCGCGCGCGATGTCGCAGCCGGCCTCGACATACAGCCGGCGCACCACGCGCCCCGAAGGACCGGTCTGCTTGGTGACCAGCGTGTGGTTCAGCATCGCCCGCGCCGCCTCCTCGGCCTCGTCCGGCGACTTCACCAGCCGCACCCCGCCCTTGCCGTTCGGGTCGTCCTGGAAGCGTCCGGCGCCGCGGCCGCCGGCGTGGATCTGCGACTTCACCACGATCACCGGGCCGGGCAGGGTTCGCGCCGCGACCAGCGCCTCCTCCGGCGAGCGCGCCACGCGCCCCTCCAGCACCGGCATGCCGAAGCCCTTGAGCAGGGTCTTGGCCTGGTATTCGTGGATGTTCATGCCGCGGTGGTTCCTTCCGCTTGGCCAGGTGTAGGGGACCGCCGGAGCGGTGCCGCGGCAAGATCGCATCCCTCGCCGCCCGAGTCACCAGGGCCCATGCACGGCAGAAGCTGTGGCCGGGCCGCAACAGCCTCGTCACATCCGTCCCGTGCGGCCGTTCCTCTGGCCGGTGAGCGATGGCATCCTGCGGTCCCGCGGCGCCCCTGCGTCCAGGAGGAAGACCATACGATGAAGCATTGGCGGATCGACGCCCTGGCCTGGGACCGCTTCGAGCCGAGCCGGGTCGACCCCGAGGTGCTGCTGCTGGTCAAGGCGGCCGCGGTGGTCGAGCGCAACGGCACCGACTACGCCGCCTACCTGAAGAACGTGTTCACCGACGATCCGGCGTTCCGGCTGGCCGCCGACAACTGGGCGGTGGAGGAGGTGCAGCATGGCGACGCTCTCGGCCGCTGGGCGATGCTGGCCGAGCCGTCGTGGGACTACCCGAGCGCGTTCGAGCGCTACCGCGCCTCGTATCAGGTGCCGATCGAGGTCGACGCGTCGGTGCGCGGCTCGCGCACCGGCGAGCTGATCGCGCGCTGCATGGTCGAGACCGGCACCTCGTCGTTCTACACCGCCCTCGCCGACGCCACCGACGAGCCCGTGCTCAAGGCGATCTGCAAGCAGATCGCCGCCGACGAGTACCGCCACTTCAAGCTGTTCTACGACCACATGCACCGCTACCTGCGTCGCGAGCGGATCGGCGTGCTGCGCCGCACCCGGATCGCGCTCGGCCGGGTCACCGAAACCGAGGACGACGAGCTTGCCTTCGCCTTTCACTGCACCAACGAGCCGTCCGGGCTGGCCTACGACCACGAGCGCTGCATCGCCGCCTACATGTCGCGTGCGATGGGGTTCTACCGCCGGCCGCACCTCGACCGCGCGGTCGGCATGATCTTCAAGACGATCGGCTTCACCCCGCACGGCCGCATCGGCCGCCTCGCCGCCGGGCTGGCATTCGCGGCGTTGCAGCGCCGGCGACGCAAGTTCGTGGCCGTGAGCGCGCGCCACCATGCTGCGGCCCCCGCGGTCCCGACCTCCGGCCTGGCGCAGGCCGCGGAGTAGGGCAGGGCCGCCCCCGCGCCGGCTTCGCGGCGGTTGACAGCGCGGCTCCGCTTCTTCCCCTTGTTCGCTGCATCGTGGGACGGAGGAGGCGGCTTGGACAGGACGCGACGCGGCTCGACGAGCCGGCTTGGCGTGGCGCTGGCGGCGTCGGCCGCCCTGCTCGCGAGCGGCACCGCCGGCGCCGCCTCGCCCTCCGGAAGTGGCCGCCCCGCCTCGTCCAGCACCTGGGGCTTCGACCTCGCGGGGCGCGACACCGCCACCTCGCCCGGCCAGGATTTCTTCGACTACGCCAACGGCACCTACCTGAAGAACCTGGTGATCCCGGCCGACCGCACCTCGTGGGGGGCGTTCAACATGCTCGCCGAGCTGTCGCGCACGCGGGTGCAGGCGATCCTGCAGGAGGTCTCGGCGCATCCGGCGGCGCAGCCGCGCAGCGTCGAGGAGAAGCTCGGCGCCTTCTACGCCGCCTTCATGGACCAGCAGGCGGTGGAGCGGCGCGGCGCGGCGCCGCTGGCACCCGATCTCGACGCGATCCGCGCGGTCCGCGACCGTCGTGACTTCGCGGGCCTGCTCGGACAGGCGCAGAGCGGCTTCCAGTACTCGCTGTTCGGCCTCTCGATCGATCCCGACGCCAAGGATCCGACCCGCTACTCGATCTCGCTGAGCCAGGCCGGGACCGGCCTGCCGGATCGCGACTACTACTTCCAGCCGGCCTTCGCGGCGAAGAAGCGCGCCTACCAGCTCTACGTCGCGCGCATGCTCGACCTGGTCGGCTGGCCCGACGGCACCGCCCGGGCGAGCGCGATCGTCGCCTTCGAGACCCGGCTGGCGCGGGCGCAATGGTCCCGCGCGGCTCGGCGCGACCCGGTGAAGACCTACAACCCGACCCGGGTCGCCGCGCTCCGCACCCTGGCGCCGGGGTTCGACTGGAGCGCATACCTGAGCGCCGCCGGGCTGGCGCACGCCGACCTGCTGGTGCTGCAGGAGACGTCCGCGATCGTCGCCGAGGCGGCGATCGCACGCGGCACCGACCTCGACACGCTGCGCGCCTGGCTTGCGTTCCACCTCGCGGACAACGCCGCCGACGTGCTGCCGCAGCGCTTCGTCGCCGCCTCGTTCGAATTCAACGGACACACCCTGGGAGGGCAGCCGCAGGACGAGCCGCGCTGGAAGCATGCGGTTGGCGCCACCGGTACCGCGATGGGCATGGCGATCGGCAAGGTCTACGTCGCACGCTATTTCCCGCCCGACGCACGCGACACCATGCGCCACCTGACCGACGCGCTTAAGGCTGCGTTCCGCGTCCGCCTGCAGCACAACAGCTGGATGAGCGACGCCACCAAGGCGGTGGCGCTGCGCAAGCTGGATCATTTCGAGGTCCAGATCGGCTATCCCAACGAGTGGCGTGACTACACGTCGCTGGTGGTGCGGCCGGACGATCTCTACGGCAACAGCGAGCGCGCGATCGCGTTCGGCTGGCACTACTGGCTCGGCCATCTCGGCCGCACCGTGGACCGCGACGAGTGGGACATGACGCCGCAGACGGTGAACGCCTACAACAATCCGCCGTTCGACGAGGTGGTGTTCCCGGCCGCGATCCTGCAGCCGCCGTTCTTCGACCCCGCCGCGGACCCCGCGGTCAATTACGGCGCCATCGGCGCCGTCATCGGCCACGAGATGACGCACTCCTTCGATGACCAGGGCCGCAAGTTCGACGAGCATGGCAGGCTGGTCGACTGGTGGAGCAAGCAGGACGCGCAGCGCTTCGATGCGCGCGCCGCCCGCCTCGGCGCGCAGTTCGACGCGATGCAGCCGCTGCCCGGCGCGCACATCAACGGCAAGCTGACGATGGGCGAGAACATCGCCGACCTGGGCGGACTGACCCTGGCGCTGGATGCCTACCATGCCTCGCTGCACGGTGCTCCGGCGCCCGTGCTCGACGGGATGTCCGGGGACCAGCGCGTGTTCCTGGGGTGGGCGCAGGTGTGGCGCGGCAAGCTGCGCGACGACGCCGAACGCGAGCGGCTGGTCACCGACCCGCACTCGCCGCCGAGCGCTCGCGTCAACGGCCCGATGCACAACATCGACGCCTGGTATGCGGCCTGGGGCATCAAGCCGGGCGACAGCCTCTACCTGGCGCCGCAGGACCGGGTGAAGATCTGGTAGGTTGCACCGCCGCAGGAGCCGGCCGATGACCGAGACCCGCCCGCCGCTGCCGCCGTTCACCGCCGAAAGCGCGGTCCGCAAGGTGCGTGCCGCCGAGGATGCCTGGAACTCGCGCGATCCGGCGCGGGTCGCCGGCGCCTATACCGCCGACAGCCGCTGGCGCAACCGCTCCGAGTTCGTCACTGGGCGCGAGGCGATCATCGCCTTCCTGACCCGCAAGTGGCAGGCCGAGCAGGAATATCGCCTGATCAAGCAGCTCTGGGCGGTGCTCGACGAGCGCATCGCGGTGCGCTTCCAGTACGAGTATCGCACGCCGGCGGGTGCCTGGTTTCGCGCCTACGGCAACGAGCAGTGGGAGTTCGCGCCCAGCGGCCTGATGCGCCGTCGCGAGGCGAGCATCAACGA
>CAXTNV010000149.1:0-5430 GCA_964245755.1 uncultured Acetobacteraceae bacterium
GTCGGGCTGCCGGCTGCCGCCATGCCGCTCGGCATCGCCCGGCTGGCGCTGCGCCGCGGCGACGCCGGGGCGGACCGGCTGGCCGCCGCCCTGCAGGGCGCCGCGGCGAGCGATGGCGGGATGCTGCTCGACCTCGCCCGCTGGCAGCGCAGGCACGAGCAGCTCGACGCGGCGCTGGCGCTGTGGCGCGGAGCGGCGCTTGCCGCGGAGGGCGCTGCCGTGACGGCGCGCGCGCCCGCCTTCTGGAACGAGCGGGACGCGCTGGCGCGCGAGATGCTGGGCGCCGGGCGCGATGCCGACGCGCTGTTCCTGGCGACCGATACGCTGCAGACCGATCCTGCCGCGCGGTCGGGCACCGCCTTCCTCGCCGGCTGGATTCTGCTGCGCCGCCTGCATGCGGCGCCGCGGGCTGTCCCCTGTTTCATGGACCTGACCGGCTCGCACGCCGTCATCACCGCAACCCGCGGTTTCTACTGGCTCGGTCGCGCCCTGTCCGAGGCCGGCAGCAACGCGGCGGCGCGGTTGGCCTTTGCCCAGGCGGCCTCGCGGCCCACCAGCTTCTACGGCCAGGCGGCGATCCGGCTGCTGTACGCGGGCGATGACCGGGCGCTCTCCGATCGCCTGGCGGCACTGCACGACCCCGGCTGGACGCGCGAGCAGGCGATCCGCTTCGCCGGACTGGAACTGGCCCGCGCGGCGACGCTGCTGGTCGCCTGGAACGACCCCGCGGAGGCACGCGCCTTCCTGCTGCGCCTCGACCAGCTGGCCGGCACCGACCTCGAGCACGCCCTCGGCGCCAGCTTCGCGGACCGGCTGCAGCTGCCCGACGTCGCGGTGGCGATCGCCCGCAGCGCCGGCCGCAGCGGGCTGGTGCTGGCGCAGAGCGGCTGGCCGGTGCCTTACGCGCCGCCGGCCCAGCCCGCTCTGCCGCCGGGGCTGGCGCTGGCGATCATGCGCCAGGAAAGCAGCTTCGATCCGGCGGTGGTCAGCCCTGCCGGCGCATATGGTCTGATGCAGCTGATGCCGGCGACCGCGCGGACGCTGTCGTCCGGGCGGATCGACGTGGCGGCGCTGTCGGATCCCGCCACCAACATGACGCTGGGCACCAGCTACCTGGCGGCACTGCTCACGCGGTTCGGCGGCCGCCTCCCCTACGCCGTCGCCGCCTACAATGCCGGTCCCGGCCGGGTGCAGAAATGGCTGACGCGGAACGGCGATCCCGCCGGCTCGGGCGGGCGAGACGATGCGTCGGATGCCATGATCGACTGGATCGAGCTGATACCGTTCTCGGAGACGCGAAACTACGTGCAGCGGGTGATGGAGAACCGGACGCTCTACCGGCTCCGCGCGTCCGGCGGAGCTGCCGACGCGGCAGGCGGCCGGCTCGCCTCGATGGCGATGACGTCGCGAGCCAGGCCCTGACCCGGATCGACACCCGGCCGACCGGGCGCGGGCGCTTGCGATTGCCCGTGCTGATCGCGAGCGGCCTCGGCAGCGGCTTCAGCCGGGTGGCACCCGGCACGGTGGGCTCGCTCGCGGCGCTGCTGCCCGGCATCCTGCTGAGCGCGCACCTCGCACTGCTGCTTCCCTGCATCGTCTGCGCGTGTGTTGCGGGCCTATGGGCCATCCCGCGCGCTTCGGGGGGCGCCGACCACGGCTGGGTGGTGATCGACGAGGTGGTCGGCCAGTGGATCACGCTGCTCGGCTTGCCCGCGCTGGAGCGGCCGTTGCGGCCCGGCGCCCCGGCATGGATCATCGACTGGTCGGGCGCGGCCTGGCTCGCCGCCGCGTTCCTGATGTTCCGGCTGCTCGACATCGTCAAGCCGGGCCCGATCGGTGTCCTCGACCGCCGCCACGACGCGTTCGGCGTGATGGCGGACGACGTCGCCGCGGGCCTGCTGGGCGCGTTGCTGCTCGGCGCGGCCCGCCTGGTGCTGCACTGGAACGCAACCTGACCCGCGGCCGGAACGCTCTCGCCTGATCGGAGTGACCGCGCTATGGGATCGTCAGACGCACGGTCGTGTCCAGGCCGCGCGTGCGGAAGGAGCTCTCGTGCAACACCGCGCAGGCAGCTACGACGGAGCCGGGGATGCTGGATGAGGCGACCCTCACGCAGGCCGCCCATACCCTGGAGCTGCTGCGCAGCGCGCGGCTGACCGTGGCCACCGCGGAAAGCTGCACCGGCGGCCTGATCGCAGCCAGCCTGACCCACCATGCCGGCAGCTCGGACGTGGTGCTGGGAGGGTTCGTCACCTACTCCAACGAGATGAAGCACCGCCTGCTCGGGGTCGAGACAGCGCTGATCGACCGGGCCGGCGCGGTCAGCGAGGAAGTGGCCGCGGCGATGGCGGATGGCGCGTTGCGCCGTGGCATGGCCGGCGGCGCGGTGTCGGTCACGGGCATCGCGGGCCCCGGCGGCGGCACTGCGGAAAAGCCGGTTGGCTTGGTCTGGTTCGCCCTGGCGCGGTTCGGAGCTCCGGTGCGGACCAGCCGCCACGTCTTCGCCGGCACGCGGGCGGAGGTGAGACGTCAGGCGGTCGAGGTGGCGCTGACGCTGTTGAGGTCGCTCGCCGGCTGAGGGGCCAGGCGATGCATCATGCGTCGCCGGGCCTCTTGCATAGGTGAGCCTCATACATAGGTGGGCGTCATGCGTCGCTGGGCGCCTTGTGGCCGTGCCGCTGGCCGAGGTTGTAGACGTGGATCTGGTCGACGGTGACGAAGCCGGCGTGGGCGGCGTCGATCTCGTCGAAGTGCCGCGCGATCCGCGCCCAGCCGGCGCGGGCGGCCTGGTCGATGGTCAGCTTGCCGTCGTGGCTGGTGTTCGCCGCCACGAAGTGCTCGGCGAGGCTCGCGTAGTGGCGGTGCGGCTGTTCGGGGCTCGGCGCGAGCTGCATCTCCACCGGCATCGCGCGCGCCGCATGACCGGGACCGGATGCGACGGAGGCAACCAGGGTGAGCATCACGGTGACGGCAGTGGCCGCTCCAGCATTCCAGATCAGGCGCATCGAACTTCCCTCGTATACGCGCGAGGGTCCGAACCGGATCACCCCACGAACATGAACACCCGAGGCACGCTGCCCCGGATGTCCATATAAGAACACGAGTTCGTTACCGGGCTGTGAATCCCCCCGGCCAGGAAGAGGATAAATTACTGACCGGAGGGAGGCGTCGTCGTTCCCCCTGCCGGAGGTGCTGTACCAGCGGCCGGAGGGGTTGCCGGGGTCGCGGAGGGCACGTTCGGGGCGGTAGTGCCCATGGCGCCGGAGGAAGGCGCCGACATTCCCGTCCCCGGAGCAGTCGTCGGCGCGCTGCCCGAGGGGGGCGCCATGGCGTTGCCAGGAGGCGCGCTCATTGCGCCCGAGGAAGACGCCGGGGTGGCGCTCGCCGGTGTGACGCCTGCCTTGGCGTTCTGCAGGCTCTGCTCGTTCAGCTTCGCCGTCTCCGCGTCGCCGGACCGCGCACCCTTCTTCATCATGCCGTGCTTGCCATGCATCCTATGGTGGTGATGCACGGTGGCGTCATCGGTGGCGGCCAAAGCCGGAACCGCGAAGCTCATCGCCGCTACGCAGATCGCCGCTTTCAGTGTTGATTTCATTTGATCTTCCTTCTCTGCCTGTTGGCCAGAACAGGGTTGGCTGAAACTGGAACAGGTTGCAATCCCGGACGAACCGCTGTAGCCGCGCGTCGAACCAACGAGGAAAAGGCGTGGCGGTTCCGCAACGATGGCAGGAATCGTGCTGCCGGAACGGAACCATGCTTCCCGTGCCGCGGCCACTACGCCCTGAAGGCCGACGATCCGCCTGGAAAAAGCGACGCGGGCCGAATTCCAGATGCTCGTCAGGCTCGTCAGGCTCTGCGGTCGGCCGGCCCTAGGCGCTTGCCGGCGCCATCGTCGTCGCCGGCGGCCCGTACACCTGCCGCGCGCGCTTGAGGAACGCGCCGACCATCAGGTGGACCGCCTTGTCGAACACCGCGCCGATCGCCCCCTGCAGCAGCCGCGAGCGGAACTCGAACTCGACGAAGAAGTCCACCAGGCAGCCGTCCGGGTGCTGCGTGAACGTCCACTTGTTGTTCAGGTAGCGGAACGGGCCCTTCTCGTAACGGACATGCGCGTAGTTCGGACGGTCGAGCTCGACCCGGCTGGTGAAGCTCTCCCGGAACGGTCCGAAGCCGATCGTCAGGTCGGCGAGCAGCTCGGTCTGGTTATGGCTGCGCACCCGCGCGCCCACGCACCAGGGCAGGAACTCGGGATAGCGGTCGACGTCGGCGACCAGGTCGAAGAGCTGCTCCGGCGTGTAGTTGATCAGCCGACGCTCCGCATGGGTCGGCATCAGGCGGACACCAGCAGACGCTTCTGGCGCGTCGCGACCATGGCTGCGAAGTCGGAGTCGGCGTGGTACGAGGACCGCGTCAGCGGCGTGGCGCTTACCTGCAGGAAGCCCTTGGCACGCGCCATCGCGGCGTAGTCGGCGAACTCCTCCGGGGTGACGAAGCGATCCACCGCCGCGTGCTTCACGCTGGGCTGCAGGTACTGGCCGAGGGTGAGGAAATCGACGTCGGCCACGCGCAGATCGTCCATCACCTGCAGGATCTCGAGGCGTTGCTCGCCCAGTCCGACCATCAGTCCCGACTTGGTGAAGATGCCCGGATCGTGCTGCTTGACCTGGTCGAGCAGCCGCAGCGACTGGAAGTAGCGCGCCCCCGGCCGGATCGTCGGGTACAGCCGCGGCACGGTCTCCAGGTTGTGGTTGAACACGTCCGGGCGCGCGTCGACTACGATCTCCAGAGCCGCCGGCTTGCGCAGGAAGTCCGGGGTCAGGATCTCGATCGTGGTGCCGGGCGCCTGCTCGCGGATCGCGCGGATCACCCGGGCGAAGTGGTCGGCACCGCCATCCGCGAGATCGTCCCGGTCCACCGAGGTGATCACGACGTGGCGCAGCCCAAGCGTCGCCACCGCGTGCGCAACCCGCGCCGGCTCTCCGCCATCCAGGGCGTCCGGCTGACCGGTGCGCACGTTGCAGAATGAGCAGGCGCGAGTGCAGGTCTCGCCCATGATCATCATCGTCGCGTGCTTCTGCGACCAGCATTCGCCGATGTTCGGGCAGGCGGCCTCCTCGCAGACGGTGACCAGCCCGTGCTCGCGCATCAGCGCGCGGGTCTGCTGGTAGCCGAGCCCGGTGGGCGCGCGCACGCGGATCCAGTCCGGCTTGCGCTGGATCGGGTTGTCGGGCCGGTGCGCCTTCTCGGGATGGCGCATGGCACGATGATCGATCAGCAGCCGGGTGGACATGCGGGGAACCTTGGCGTCATGGGTGACAGATGGACCCGGCAAGGCGGACCGGCAAGGCTACGGCCCCAGTCGAGGCGGCCAGTCCAGGCGGCCGGTCAAGGCGGACAGTCGAGGCGCGCCGTCTCAATAGTGGATCACCT
>CAXTNV010000149.1:5530-7281 GCA_964245755.1 uncultured Acetobacteraceae bacterium
AGGCGGCCGGTCAAGGCGGACAGTCGAGGCGCGCCGTCTCAATAGTGGATCACCTGCCCGTACGCATCCAGCACGGACTCGTGCATGGTCTCGCTGACGGTCGGGTGCGGGAACACGGTGTGCATCAGCTCCTGCTCGGTCGTCTCCAGGGTGCGGGCGATGGCGTAGCCCTGGATCATCTCGGTCACCTCCGCGCCGACCATGTGCGCGCCGAGCAACTCGCCGGTGCCCGCGTCGAACACGGTCTTGACCATGCCCTCCGGCTCGCCCATCGCGATCGCCTTGCCGTTGCCGACGAACGGGAAATGCCCCACCCGTATCTCGCGCCCGGCTTCCCGCGCGCGTGCCTCGGTCAGACCGACCGAGGCCACCTGCGGCCGGCAGTAGGTGCAGCCGGGGATGTTGCTCCAGTCGATCGGATGCGGCTCCAGTCCCGCGATCTTCTCGACGCAGATCACCCCCTCGTGGCTCGCCTTGTGCGCGAGCCAGGGCGCTCCCGCCAGGTCGCCGATCGCGTAGACGCCGGGTTCGCCAGTGGCGCAGAACGGGTCGATCCGCACGTGCGTGCGCTCGATCTCGACCCTGGTGCCCTCCAGCCCGATCCCCTCGACGTTGCCGACGATCCCGACCGCCGAGATCACGCGGTCCACGGTGATCTCCTCCTGGCCAGTCTCCGTCTCCACCGGCACCACCACCGTGCCCTCCTGCTTGCGCAGGGTGCCGAGCCTGGCGCTGGTCAGGATGCGCATGCCCTGACCCTCGAAGGCGCGGCGGGCGAAGGCGCCGATCTCCTCGTCCTCGACCGGCAGGATGCGGTCGGCGACCTCGACCACCGTCACCTCGGCTCCCATGTTGCGGTAGAACGAGGCGAACTCGATGCCGATGGCGCCCGACCCCACCACCAGCAGCCGACGCGGCATCGCCTCGGGGACCATCGCCTCGCGGTAGGACCAGATCAGCGTCCCGTCCGGCTCCAGCCCGGGCAACACCCGGGCGCGCGCGCCGGTGGCCACGATAAAGTGCCGTTCGGTAAACTCTGCCACCGGCGCCTCGTAGCTGCCGACCATGACCCGGCCCAGTTCACCGCCCTCGCCCTGCTGGGTGCCGTCGAGGCGGCCGCTGCCGGTGAACACCGGGATCTTGTTCTTGCGCAGCAGGTGGCCGACTCCGGAGGCGAGCTGACCCGCGATCTTGCGCGAGCGCTTCACCACCCGGGCGAGGTCGAAGCGGATGTTGTCCGCGGCGAAGCCGAACTCGTCGAGGTGGCGCAGCAGGTGGTTGATCTCCGACGAGCGCAGCAGCGCCTTGGTCGGGATGCAGCCCCAGTTCAGGCAGATCCCGCCGAGATGCTCGCGCTCCACCACCGCGGCCTTCATGCCGAGCTGGGCTGCTCGTATCGCGGCGACGTAGCCGCCCGGGCCGCCGCCGATGACGACGAGGTCGAACTGGGTCTCGGCCATTTCGTTCAGACCACCAGGCTCATCGGCGCTTCGACCACGGACTTGAACACCGACATCCACTGCGCGGCCAGCGCGCCGTCGATGACCCGGTGATCGACCGAGAGCGTGCAGGTCATCACGCTCGCGACCTCGATGCGGTCGCCGGCGCGCACCACGGGGCGCCGCTCGCTGGCGCTGACCGCGAGGATCGCCCCCTGCGGCGGGTTGATGATGGCGGAGAACTCGCGCACGCCGAACATGCCCATGTTCGAGATCGAGAACGAGCCACCCTGGAACTCGTCCGGCTTGAGC
>CAXTNV010000149.1:7291-7785 GCA_964245755.1 uncultured Acetobacteraceae bacterium
GGTCCCCACGCCCCCCCCCGTTCCGCGGGCCGGGTGGAGGGGGCCGGGGGGGGGGGCCGCGACCGCCGCCCGGGCCTCGTTGCTGAGCTGCGACAGGCTCTTCGCGTCGGCGCGTCGCACGATCGGGGTGATCAGCCCGTCCGGAAAGGAGACCGCGACGGCGATGTCGACGTCGTCGTACAGCAGGATCGCCTCGTCGGTGTAGGAGGCGTTCACCTTGGGCACCCGGCGCAGCGTGACTGCCGCCGCCTTGATCAGCAGGTCGTTGACCGACAGCTTGAACTGGCCCGGCCCCTCCTTGGGCGCCGACGCGTTCAGCTCGGTGCGCAGCGAGAGCAGCCGGTCGAGCTCGACGTCGATGGTGACGTAGAAATGCGGCACGAACTGCTTGGACTCCGACAGCCGGCGCGCGATCACCCGGCGCACGTTGCTGTTCGGCAGCTTCTGGTGCGGCGCGGTGATGACGACGGGCGCCGGCCTGGAGGGAGCCGGAG
>CAXTNV010000150.1:0-7777 GCA_964245755.1 uncultured Acetobacteraceae bacterium
ACCCGCGACGGCTTCGAGGACGCGGTGCGCCGGATCCAGGAATACATCGCCGCCGGCGACGTGTTCCAGGTGGTGCCGAGCCAGCGCTTCTCGATGGGCTTCACGCTGCCGCCGTTCACGCTGTATCGGGCGCTGCGCCGGATCAACCCGTCGCCGTTCCTCTTCTTCCTCGAGCTGGACGGGTTCAGCCTGGTCGGCAGCTCGCCGGAGGTGCTGGTGCGCCTGCAGGGCGACGAGGTCACGGTGCGTCCGCTGGCCGGCACCCGGCCGCGCGGCGCCGATGCGGAGCAGGATCGCCGGCTCGCCGAGGAGCTGCTCGCCGACCCCAAGGAGCGGGCCGAGCACCTGATGCTGGTGGATCTCGGGCGCAACGACGTGGGACGCGTCGCCGAGCTCGGCAGCGTGCGGGTGACGCAGAGCTTCGCGATCGAGCGCTTCAGCCACGTGATGCACATCTCGTCCACGGTGCAGGGCCGCCTGCGGCCGGGGCTGGACGCGCTGGACGCGCTGGTGGCCGGCTTTCCCGCCGGCACGCTCACGGGGGCGCCGAAGATCCGGGCGATGCAGATCATCGACGAGCTGGAGCCCACCCGGCGCGGCGCCTATGCCGGCTGCGTCGGCTACTTCGCTGCCGACGGCAGCATGGACACCTGCATCGGCCTGCGCATGGCGGTGCTGCGGAACGGCACGATGCACGTGCAGGCCGGCTGCGGCGTGGTCGCGGACAGCGTGCCGGCGGCCGAGTTCGAGGAGACCCGGCAGAAGGCGCGCGCGCTGATCCGCGCGGCCGAGGCGGCGGTGCGCTTCGCGCAGCACGACGCCCCGTCCGGCGGCGGCTGAGGGCACCGTTGCGGCGCGCCGGTGCATCGCGCGGCAAACCCTCGATGCGCCGCACCGTTGCCACGCAGCAGGCCCGGGTCGGGCGGCGCCACCGATGGAGGAACAGATGCTCACCAGGACGGCGATCTACGAGGGCGCGATCCATGCGGGACAGGAGGAGGAGTTCTTCAGGCGCGTGCGCGAGGAGCTGCAGCCGCTGTGGCAGCGCTTTCCGCACGTCACCGACGTGCGCGTGCAGCGCACCCGCTCGGCCGATGCCGACGCGGCGCCCGTGGTGATGATCCTGGAGATGGATTTCCCCGACATGGCGGCGATCGAGGCCTGCCTCGCCTCGCCGATCCGTCCGGAATCGCATACGGCGACGCTGGAGGTGATGCGGCTGTTCGACGGACGCTTCTACCACCTGGTCACGGAAGCGACGCGGCTGGCGCCTGCCGGCTGAACGCGGCGCTGTTCGGAAGGAGGTCGCGTCATGCAGAGCCGGTCGTCCCTCGAAGCCGCCGACGTGCGGCGCCTGATGCAGGCCGCCTGCGCCGAGGCGGAGCGGCTGGAGCTCGAGGTCAGCGTCGCGGTGGTGGACGAAGCGGGCGTGCTGCTGGCCCTGCAACGGCTCGACCGGGCGCGGCTGCACACGCCGGAGGCCGCCTGGCTGAAGGCACGCACCGCGGCGATCGTGCGCACTTCGACCGCAGCGCTGGAGCAGCAGGTGCAGGCCGACCCGGCGCTGCTGTCGTTCCCCGGGCGCATGCCGCTCGCCGGCGGCCTGCCTCTGCTGCATCAGGGACAGGTGGTCGGCGGCGTGGGCTCGTCGGGCGGCCGGCCGGAGCAGGACGAGCAGGTGTGCCGCGCCGCCATCGCCGCGCTCGAGGCGCTGTCGCGGCCGGCGCCGGAGACGCCATCGTCCTGAACGGCGCGGCCCTGCGCGATTTGACCCGATGCGGGTGCCGCGCCATGCTCGGCGCATGATCCTGCTGATCGACAACTACGACAGCTTCACCTTCAACCTGGTGCACTATCTCGGCGACCTCGGTGTCGCGTGCGACGTGCGGCGCAACGACGCGCTCGACGTCGAGACGGCGCTGGCGCTGCGCCCGGAGGCGATCGTGCTGTCGCCCGGGCCGTGCACGCCGGCCGAGGCCGGGATCTGCTGCGCGCTGATCGCGGCGGCGGCAGCCGGCGGGGTGCCGGTGTTCGGAGTCTGCCTCGGACACCAGGCGATCGGCCAAGCCTTCGGCGCCGAGGTGGTGCGTGCGCCCGTGCCGATGCACGGCAAGCTGAGCCCGATGCACCACCGCGGCGGCGGCGTGTTCGACGGGCTGCCGAGCCCCTTCGAGGCCACCCGCTACCACAGCCTGATGGTGCGTCCGGAGAGCCTGCCGCCGCAGCTGCTGCCCACCGCATGGACCGGGGACGGCGTGCTGATGGGCCTGCGCCACCGCGACCTGCCGATCTTCGGCGTGCAGTTCCACCCCGAGAGCATCGCCTCGCAGCATGGCCACCGCATCCTGGCCAACTTCCTGGCGATCGCCGGGGTGCGTCACCGGGACCACTCCCGGGCCGCCTGAGGCCGGGCGCGGCGGCCGTGGCGCGCCCGGTCGCACACGCCGCCGCGGCGCCGGACCTGCGCCCGATGCTCGACCGCGTCGCGCGCGGCGAGCGGCTGTCCGAAACCGAGGCGGAAGCGGCGTTCGACCTGCTGCTCGAGGGGACGGCGACACCGGCCCAGATCGCCGCGCTGCTGATCGGGCTGCGGGTGCGCGGCGAGACCACCGGCGAGCTGATCGGGGCGGTGCGGGCGATGCGCGCGCGCATGCTGCCGGTGACGGCACCCGCGGATGCGATCGACGTGTGCGGCACCGGCGGCGACGCGCACGGCACCCTGAACGTCTCCACCGCCGTCGCCTTCGTGCTCGCTGCCCTCGGCGTGCCGCCGCTGACCGAGCCGGCGGCGCTGCAGCGGCAGCTGGCGCGGCGCAACATCGCCTTCCTGGCCGCACCCGCGCATCACCCGGCGCTGCGCCACGTGGCGCCGGTGCGCGCCGAGCTCGGCACGCGCACCCTGTTCAACCTGCTCGGACCGCTGTGCAACCCGGCGTCGGTGTCGCTGCAGCTGATCGGCGTGTTCGACCGGGCCTGGCTGGAGCCGGTGGCGCTGACGCTGCGCCGGCTGGGTGCAGCACGCGTCTGGGCCGTGCACGGCGACGATGCGTCGCGGCCCGGCGGCCAGGGCCTCGACGAGCTGACCCTGGCCGGGCTGAACCACGTGGTGGCGCTGGAGCGGGGGCAGCTGCACCGCTTCACCCTGGACGCGGCCTCGCTCGGACTGGCGCCGGCGCCAGTCTCGGAGATCGCCGGCGGCGACGCGGCGGTCAACGCGGCGGCGCTCGAGGCCCTGCTGCGCGGCGGCCGGGACGCCGGGCAACGCGCCTATCGCGACACGGTGCTGCTCAATGCGGCAGCGGCCTTGCGCGTCGCACGCGGAGGCAACATGTTCCCGCCCGGGCCGGAAGCCTCCGACCTGCGCGAAGCGATCGCCGCGGCGGCGCGCGTGCTGGAGGATGGATCGGCGTACCGCGTGCTCGAGGCGCTGCGCAGCGACCGGGCGGATCAGGGAGGAAGTCAAAGCTGATGGCGGGCGCGTCCGACACCCTGGCGCGCATCTGCGCCTCGACCCGCGAGGAGGTGTCGCAGCGTGCCGCGGGGCTGCCGCTCGGCGAGATCCGGGCGCGGCTGGCCGACCTGCCCGCGACGTCGCGCGGCTTCGCGGAGGCGCTGCGCCTGCGTCTCGATGCGGGCGGGGTCGGGCTGATCGCCGAGCTCAAGCGCGCCTCGCCGTCCGCGGGCCTGATCCGCGCCGATTTCGATCCTGCCGCGATTGCATGCGCCTATCAGGCCGCGGGTGCGGCGTGCCTGTCCGTGCTGACCGAGGCGGCGTCCTTCCGCGGCAGCGTCGGCGACCTGGTCGCGGCGCGCGCGGCCTCGCAGCTGCCGGTGCTGCGCAAGGACTTCATCCTCGACGCGTGGCAGGTCTACGAGAGCCGGCTGATCGGCGCCGACTGCATCCTGCTGATCATGGCGGCACTCGACGACGCGGAAGCCCGCGACCTCGCGGCGCTGGCGGCGTCGCTGCGGCTCGAGGTGCTGGTCGAGGTGCATGACGAGGCGGAGCTGGATCGTGCGCTGGCGCTGCCGCAGGCGGAGATGATCGGCATCAATAACCGCAATCTCCGCAGCTTGCGCACTGATCTTGCGACGACGATCGCACTCGCGCCGCTGGTTCCCGCGGACCGCATCGTGGTTGCGGAGAGCGGGATCTCGGATCGCCACGACGTGCGACGCCTCCTGGCCGCCGGCGCCGGCTGCTTCCTGGTCGGCGAGAGCCTGTTGCGTCAGACCGATTGCGGCGCCGCCGTCGCCGCCCTGCTCGGGCCGGCCTGACCGTGCCCGCATCGTCCCACTCGGCCGGCACCGCGCAGGTCGCGGCGGCCTCGCCCGACGTCCCACGCCTGACCCACCTCGATGCGGCCGGACGGGCGGCGATGGTCGACGTCTCAGACAAGGCGGACACGCGGCGCGAGGCGGTGGCGCGCGGGCGCGTCGCGATGCAGCCGGCGACGCTCGGGCTGATCCTGTCCGGCGCGGTGCCGAAGGGAGACGTGCTGGCGGTCGCGCGCATCGCCGGCATCATGGCGGCGAAGCGCACCGCGGAGCTGATCCCGCTGTGCCATCCGCTCGCCCTGTCCTCGGTCGCGGTCGAGCTCGCAGCCGGCGAGGACGGGGCGGGCATCGAGATCGAGGCGAGAGCCCGCACCACCGGTCCCACCGGGGTGGAGATGGAGGCCCTGACGGCTGCAACCGTCGCCGCCCTGACATTGTATGACATGTGCAAGGCGGTCGATCGCGGCATGCGGATCGACGCCATCCGGATCGTGGCGAAATCGGGCGGCCGGACCAATATCAGCGAGCCGGATCCAGGTTCGAAGCGCGAAAGGGCGTCCCCATGAACAAGCTGCCGACGGCGCAGAACGAGCCCGAGCCCAGTGCTCGCGTCAGCACCCCGGGAGATGGCGGGCTGCGCAACAGCCCGGCGATGACCCAGGACGAGCTGACCCGCGCCTATCGCGGCATGGTGCTGATCCGCCGCTTCGAGGAGCGTACCGGACAGCTCTACGGCATGGGCCTGATCGGCGGCTTCTGCCACCTGTATATCGGCCAGGAAGCGGTGGTGACCGGCGTGCAGATGGCGCTCAGGCCGGGCGACAAGGTGGTCACCTCGTATCGCGACCACGGCCACATGCTTGCCACCGGCATGGAGGCGCGCGGCGTGATGGCGGAACTCACCGGACGCGCCACCGGCTACTCGCGCGGCAAGGGCGGCTCGATGCACATGTTCTCGCGCAAGGAGAACTTCTACGGCGGCCACGGCATCGTCGGTGCGCAGGTCTCGATCGGCATCGGTCTCGCCTTCGCCAACCGCTATCGCGGCTCGGACGAGGTGGCGGTGAGCTATTTCGGCGAGGGCGCCTCGAACCAGGGCCAGGTGTTCGAGAGCTTCAACATCGCCGCCCTGCAGAAGCTGCCCTGCATCTTCGTGATCGAGAACAACCGCTACGGCATGGGCACCAGCGTCGAGCGGGCTTCGGCCTCGCGCGACCTGTCGAAGAACGGCCTCCCCTGGGGCATCCCCGGACTGCAGGTCGACGGCATGGACGTGGAGGCGGTGCACGACGCGGCGAAGCAGGCGGTGGCGCATTGCCGCGCCGGCGACGGTCCGTTCCTGCTGGAGATGACGACCTACCGCTACCGCGGCCACTCGATGTCCGATCCGGCGAAGTATCGCACCCGCGACGAGGTCGAGCTGATGCGCCGCGAACGCGACGCGATCGAGCGGGTGCGGCACACGCTGCTGGAGCGGGGTGCCGAGGAAGGCGCGCTGAAGGCGATCGACGACGAGATCAAGCGCATCGTCGCCGACGCCGCCGAGTTCGCGCAGTCCAGTCCCGAGCCGGACCCTAGCGAGCTCTGGACCGACATCCTGGTGGAGAGCTGAGTTATGTCGACCACCGTGCTGATGCCGGCGCTGTCGCCCACCATGACCGAGGGCAAGCTGTCGCGCTGGCTGAAGAAGGTCGGCGACGCGGTGGCGGCGGGCGACGTGATCGCCGAGATCGAGACCGACAAGGCGACCATGGAGGTCGAGGCGGTGGACGAGGGCACCATCGGCCGGCTGCTGGTCGATGAGGGGACCGAGAACGTCGCGGTGAACGCGCCGATCGCGATCCTGCTGGGCGAGGGAGAGGGCGAGCACGCTTCCGCCCCGGAGGCCGCTCCCGCCGCCGCCGCACCCGCCGCCGCACCGCTGCCGCCGTCGCCTCCGGCCGCCGAGGGGGCGGGGGCAAAGGAGATCGCCGACCGCGCTTCGGCGGCCAAGACGCCGCAGCTGGCGCGGGTGTCGCCGGAGCAGGACTGGGGCGAGACCCGCGCGGTCACGGTGCGCGAGGCGTTGCGCGACGCGATGGCATCCGAGATGCGTGCCGACCCGGACGTGTTCCTGCTCGGCGAGGAGGTGGCCGAGTATCAGGGCGCCTACAAGGTCAGCCAGGGCATGCTGGAGGAGTTCGGCGCCCGTCGCGTTATCGACACGCCGATCACCGAGCACGGCTTCACCGGCATGGCGGTGGGGGCGGCGCTCACCGGGCTGAAGCCGATCGTCGAGTTCATGACCTTCAACTTCGCCATGCAGGCGATCGACCAGGTGATCAACTCGGCGGCCAAGACGCTTTACATGTCCGGCGGCCAGATGGGCTGCCCGATCGTGTTCCGCGGCCCGAACGGCGCCGCCTCGCGGGTCGCAGCCCAGCACAGCCAGTGCTATGCCAGCTGGTATGCGCACGTGCCGGGGCTGAAGGTGGTGGCGCCGTACTCGGCGGCCGACGCCAAGGGCCTGCTGCGTGCGGCGATCCAGGATCCCAACCCGGTCATCGTGCTGGAGAACGAGCTGCTGTACGGGCAGAGCTTCGAGTGCCCGACCGACCCCGACTTCGTGCTGCCGATCGGACGCGCCAAGGTGGAGCGCGCCGGCAGCCACGTCACCATCGTCGCCTTCTCGATCATGGTCGGCGTGGCGCTGAAGGCGGCCGAGATCCTGGCCGGGCAGGGGATCGAGGCCGAGGTGATCAACCTGCGCTCGCTGCGCCCGCTCGACACCGCGACCATCGTCGACAGCGTGCGCAAGACCAACCGGCTGGTCAGCGTCGAGGAGGGCTGGCCGTTCGCCGGCATCGGCGCGGAGGTGGCGATGCAGGTGATCGAGCACGCCTTCGACTGGCTCGACGCGCCGCCGGTGCGGGTCACCGGGCTGGACGTGCCGCTGCCCTACGCCGCCAACCTGGAGAAGCTGGCACTGCCCCAGCCCGACTGGGTCGTCGACGCGGTGCGCAAGCTGGTCTGAGGGAACCCCGTCATGTCCGTGAACATCCTGATGCCGGCGCTGTCGCCGACGATGACAGAGGGCACGCTGTCGCGCTGGCTGAAGAAGGAGGGCGAGGCGATCGCCGCCGGCGACGTCATCGCCGAGATCGAGACCGACAAGGCCACGATGGAGGTCGAGGCGGTCGACGAGGGCGTGCTCGGCCGTATCCTGATCGCGGACGGCACCGAGGGGGTCAAGGTCAACGCCACCATCGGCATCCTGGTCGACCACGGCGAGGCGGTGCCGGACGCCGCCGCCCCTGAGCCGGCAGCGGCGGCGCTTGCCGCCGAGGCCGCCCCGACGCCGGCTGCGGTGGCCGATGCCGGCCCGCCATCCGCCGTTTCAACCGGCACGCGGCTGTTCATCTCGCCGCTCGCGAGGCGTCTGGCCGCCGAGGCCGGGATCGACCCGACCAGGCTGACCGGCAGCGGGCCGCAGGGGCGCATCGTGCGCGCCGACATCGAG
>CAXTNV010000151.1:0-7744 GCA_964245755.1 uncultured Acetobacteraceae bacterium
TCAGGCGCGGCGCTTGCCGCGACGCTTCGCCGGGTCATAGCCACCACCGCCAGGGCCAAGCGGCTCGGGCGTGCGGTCGCGGCGGCCGGCGCGCGCGGTCGCCGCCGGCGGCGGCTCCAGCCCGAGATCGAGCGCCTCCAGCCGCTTGATCTCGTCGCGCAACCGTGCCGCGGTCTCGAACTCCAGGTCGGCGGCGGCGGCGCGCATGCGGCGCTCCAGCTCGCCGATCGAGGAGCGCAGGTCGCGCCCGACCAGCTCCAGCGCGCCGGCATCCTTCACCGGTGCGACGGTGACGTAGTCCTGCTCGAACACCGAGCTCATCGCCTCGCCGATATGGGTGCGCACCGATTGCGGTGTGATCCCGTGCGCCTCGTTCCAGGCGTGCTGCTTCTCGCGCCGGCGCTGCGTCTCCTCGATGGCGAAGCGCAGGCTCTCGGTCATCACGTCGGCATAGAGCAGCACCCGGCCGTCGACGTTGCGCGCCGCGCGGCCGATGGTCTGCACCAGCGAGGTGCGGCTGCGCAGGAAGCCCTCCTTGTCCGCGTCCAGGATCGCCACCAGCGCGCACTCCGGGATGTCCAGCCCCTCGCGCAGCAGGTTGATGCCGATCAGCACGTCGAACACGCCGAGGCGCAGGTCGCGTATGATCTCGATCCGCTCCAGCGTGTCGACGTCGGAGTGCAGGTAGCGCACCTTGATCCCGGCCTCGGTCATGTAGTCGGTCAGGTCCTCGGCCATGCGCTTGGTGAGCGTCGTGACCAGGATGCGGCTGCCGCGGCCGATCACCAGGCGGCACTCCGCCAGCAGGTCGTCGACCTGGTGCTCGACCGGGCGTATCTCGGTCACCGGGTCGATCAGCCCGGTGGGCCGGATCACCTGCTCGGCGAACACGCCGGCGGTGCGCTCCAGCTCCCACGGCCCTGGCGTGGCGCTGACGAACACGGTCTGCGGCCGGAACTGCTCCCACTCGTCGAAGCGCAGCGGCCGGTTGTCCAGGCAGGAGGGCAGCCGGAAGCCGAACTCGGACAGGATCGACTTGCGCGCATGGTCGCCGCGCTCCATGCCGCCGATCTGCGGCACGGTGACGTGGCTCTCGTCGACGATCAGCAGCGCGTCCTCGGGCAGGTACTCGAACAGCGTCGGCGGCGGCTCGCCGGGTGCCCGGCCGGACAGGTAGCGCGAGTAGTTCTCGATGCCCTTGCAGGCGCCTGTGGTCTCGATCATCTCCAGGTCGAAGGTGCAGCGCTGCTGCAGCCGCTCCGCCTCCAGCAGCTTGCCGGCGGCGGTGAACTCGTCGAGCCGCGCGCGCAGCTCCTGCTTGATCGAGATCGTGGCCTGCGCCAGCGTCGGACGCGGCGTCACGTAGTGGCTGTTGGCGTAGATGTTGGCCTCTTCCAGCTCGCCGGTCTTCTCGCCGGTGAGCGGGTCGAACTCGACCAGGCTCTCGATCTCGTCGCCGAACAGGGTGATGCGCCAGGCGCGGTCCTCGTTCTGCACCGGGAACACGTCCACCGTCTCGCCGCGCACCCGGAAGGTGCCGCGCGCGAAGGCGGCGTCGTTGCGCCGGTACTGCTGCTCGACCAGGGCGCGTATCATGGTGTCGCGGTCGATCCTGCCGCCGCGCTCGAGCCGCACCACCATGCGCGAGTAGGTCTCGACCGAGCCGATGCCGTAGATGCACGACACCGAGGCCACGATGATGACGTCGTTGCGCTCGAGCAGGGCCTGGGTCGCCGCGTGCCGCATGCGGTCGATCTGCTCGTTGATCTGGCTGTCCTTCTCGATGTAGGTGTCCGAGCGCGGCACGTAGGCCTCGGGCTGGTAGTAGTCGTAGTAGCTGACGAAGTACTCGACCGCGTTGTCGGGGAAGAACTGCTTCATCTCGCCATACAGCTGTGCCGCCAGCGTCTTGTTGGGTGCGAGGATCAGGGTCGGTTTCTGCACCGCCTCGATCACCTTGGCCATCGAGAAGGTCTTGCCCGAGCCGGTCACGCCGAGCAGCACCTGGTCGCGCTCCCCGCCCTGCAGCCCCGACACCAGCTCGCGTATCGCGGTCGGCTGATCCCCCGCCGGCTCATACGGCGAGACCACCTTCATCACCCGCGTCTTCGGCTTCGCCGCCTGCTTGTCGGGCACGAAGATCTCGGAGGCGGGGCGCATCGCCTGGGCGGACTTGCGGGCGGGCTTCTTGGTCAGGGCGGCAGTGGGCATGACAGCAGAATTGGCCCGTGCCCGGCCGGGGCGCAAGTTACCTCTGCGGCCAAGACGCCGGATGCAACCAGCCCTTCCTGCCGGCGTCCTCATCGGCGGACACGCAGCAACCGCGACGAGGACACGATCCATGACCCAGACCGCGACCGACGACACCACCGCCAAGCTGTGGGACATGATCCGCGACATCGGATTCGCGATGCTCACCAGCGAGGATGACGGACAGCTGCGGGCGCGGCCGATGGTGGCGAGCCAGAAGGAGTTCGGCGGCACGCTCTGGTTCTTCACCCATGCCAGCGCGCACAAGGTGGACGAGGTGCAGGCGCATCGTCGAGTCGGCGTGACCTACGCCGAGCCGAGCAAGCAGAACTACGTGTCGCTCTCCGGAGACGCCACGCTGGTGCGCGACCCCGCTGACATCGCCGCACACTGGGGCGAGACGCTGCGCACCTGGTTCCCGAAGGGCAAGGAGGATCCCGACATCGCGCTGCTCAAGGTCGATGTCACCCAGGCCGAGTACTGGGACGCGCCCTCCTCGGCGATGGTGCACGCCTACGGCTATATCAAGGCCACCGTGACCGGCACGCCGCCGCATCCCGGCGGCAACGAGAAACTCAGCTTCGACTGAGCCTGTCGCCGCAGGTGCCGCCGGTCACTTCGCCCGCGAGGGCATCTCGTCGGCGGCGATCAGGGCGTCGGTGATCGCCACCGCCCGTCGCGCCTGATGCTTGATGGCGTCGATATCCTCCTGGCGCGGCGGGCTGTTCTCCGCACCGACGATGGCCGAAGCACCGTATGGCGAGCCGGCCTCCAGCATCGCCTCGTCGGTGTAGCCGGTCGGCAGGATCACCATGCCCAGATGCGCCATCGGCGCGTACATGGAGAGCGTGACCACCTCGGTGCCGCCGTGCGGCCAGGAGGCGGTGGCGAAGGCGCCGCCGAGCTTGCCCGCCAGCGCCCCGCGCTTCCACTGCGAGCCGAGCTGATCCAGGAAGTTCTTCAGCTCCGTCGCCATCGCGCCGAAATAGCATGGCGTGCCGAACAGGATGGTGTCCGCCCACTCGGCGTCGTCCTTGGTGGGCGCGTCATACAGCGCGTTCTGCCGCTTCGCGTCCTCCAGCCAGCCTTTTACCTGCGCCATGCTCTCCTCGCTCGCCACCTCTCGCGCGCGGCGCATCCGCACCTCCGCGCCGGCCTCCCGCGCGGACTCCGCGGCAGCCTTGGCGAGCGCTTCGACGGAACCGCTACGGGAATAGAAGACGATCAGCATGCGGGTGGAACTGGGCAAGTGGCGCTCCGTGTCAGGCAGGGGATCGGATGGCGGGCCTGGCCCGCGGCAACCTCACGGACATGATGTCGCGCCGGGGTTCGGCAATGGCCGCGACCGGAACCCGCGTCCCGCGCGCCGCACTATCCCGCGAGTCGGGCCGGTTTAGGGCCGCAGCTCCGAAAGCACCGTCGGGATCAGCTCGGAGACGGTCGGGTGGATCGGCACCGCACGCTCGAGCACCGTGCGGTGGACGTGCGCATTCATCATGTCCAGCACGCCGTGGATCGCCTCGTCGCCGCCTACTCCGAGTATCGAGGCGCCGAGGATCCGGTCGGTCTCGGCGTCCACCACGAGCTTGATGAAGCCGAGCGTCTCGCCCTTCTCCACGGCCCGCCCGACCCGGCTCATCGGTCGCGTGCCGATCCGCACCGGCCTGCCCGATCGCCGCGCCTCGGCCTCGGTCAGCCCGACGCGGCCGAGCGGCGGATCGACGTACAGCGCGTAGCCCGGGATGCGGTCGCTGACCCGGCGCCGGTCGCCGTCGAGCAGGTTGGCGGCGACGATCTCGAAGTCGTTGTACGCGGTGTGGGTGAACGCGCCGCGCCCGTTGCAGTCGCCGAGCGCCCAGATGCCGGCCACACCGGTGCGCAGCTCGTCGTCGACCACGACGAAGCCGCGCCCGTCCAGCGCCACCCCGGCCCGCTCCAGCCCGAGATCGTCGGTGTTCGGCCGCCGGCCGATCGCCAGCAGCACGTGCGAACCGAGGATCACCGGGGCCTCGCGGGCGCAGTCGAGGTGCACGGCGATCTCCTCGCCGCGTGCCTCGAACCCGATGCAGCCGGCGTCCGTCCGGACGGCGATGCCCTCGCGCTCGAGGATGTCGCGCACGGCGTTCGAAACGTCCTCGTCCTCGCGGCCGATCAGGCGCGGCCCGCGCTCGACGACGCTGACCTCGCTGCCGAAGCGACGGTAGATCTGCGCGAACTCGAGCCCGACATAGCTGCCGCCGATCACCACCAGCTGGCGCGGCACGTGGTCCAGCTCGAGGATCGAGGTGTTGGTCAGGTAGTCGACGCCGTCGATGCCGGGCATGTCGGGCACCAGCGCCCGGCCGCCGACGTTGATGAAGATGCGGTCGGCGACGAGGCGCTCCTCCCCCACGGCGATCTCGTGCGGCGACTCGAAGCGCGCGTGGCCCTCGAACACGGTGCAGCCCGCCATGCCCTTGAGCCAGCTCTCGACACCACGGCGCGAGTCGCCCGAGACGCGATCCTTGCGCGCCTTGACCACCGCCATGTCGACCGCCACCGAGCCGCCGGTCAGGACGCCGAACTCGGCGGCCCGCCGGGCGGCGTGCGCGGCGTGGGCGCTGGCCACCAGCGTCTTGGTCGGCGTGCAGCCGGTGTTGACGCAGGTGCCGCCGAACAGCTTGCGCTCGATGACGGCCACCTGCATGCCGGCGGCGGTTAGGCGCCCGGCCAGCGGCGGACCGGCCTGGCCGGCGCCGATGATGATGGCGTCGAAGCGGCGGCTCATGCGGCCCGGGCTGCGACCAGGGCGGCGCCGGTGACGGCGAGGGCATCCTCCAGCAGGGCGGCCGGCAGGTCGGTGCCGATCGCGCCGGCCAGCAGGCTCCTCGCCTTCGCGGTCGCCAGGGTGCCGACGGCGGCGCCCAGCAGGCCTGCGGCGCATCCGCCGAGCCAGGCGCCGCCGGCCACGCCGATCGCGGCGCCGCAGAATCCGCCGCTGGCGAGCCGGGCACCGAACTGCATCGGCACGGTCCGACTGGGCGTGCTGGCCAGCGTGTCGGTGGTCATCTCGCCGACCGCCAGGGCGGTGAACACGTAGGGCGACACGGCGTGCGCCAGGAAGCCGAGCCGGGTGCCGCGCAACGGCAGTGCCCCCAGCCGGGCGGCCCAGCTTATCGCAGCCGGTGCCGCGACAGTGCGTGAGCCGGCGGCGACGCCGATCAGGAATGCTGGAAGATAGACGGCCATGGCACCCTCCGCGCAGGCGGAGCCGCGGCGCCGCGTTGCAAGCCCGGCCGCCGCGCCGCCCGGCGGTGGCGGCACCCGAGAGCGCGCAGGCTATCGCGCGCGCCGCCGGCCGCGCAATCGCACCGGCCCCGCAATCGCACCGGCCCCGTCGTTACGCGGCGACCGCCTGCCGCGCCGCCAGATGCACCGCGCGCGCCATCGCCGCGATGCCGTTGCCGCGGTTGGTCGAGAGCGCTTCAAGCAGGCCGAGGTCGCGCAGGAACACCGGATCGGTCGCCAGCACCTCCTGCGGCGTGCGGCCGGAATAGACACGCAGCAGCAGTGCCACCAGGCCCGAGACGATGGCCGCGTCCGAGGCGCCGGCGAGGCGCAGCGCGCCGTCGGCGAGCTCGCTCTCCATCCAGACCTGGCTCTGGCAGCCGGGGACGCGGTGCGCGTCATCAGTCCACTGCTTCGGGAACGGCGGCAGCTTGCGGCCGAGATCGATGATGTACTGGTAGCGCTGCATCCAGTCGTCGAACAGCTCGAGCTCGTCGCCGATCGCGGCGATCGCCTCGGCGGCACTCGCCTCCGCGGGCAGGACGAACGGATCGGGCATGGTCTTGCCCCCGGCTACAGGATGAACCGGCTGAGATCGCCCTTCTGCGCCAGCGGCGCCACCTTGTCGCGCACATAGGCAGCGTCGACGTGCACCGCATCGCCGCCGCGGTCGCTGGCGCTGAAGCTGACATCCTCGAGCAGCCGCTCCAGCACCGTCGCCAGGCGACGCGCGCCGATGTTCTCGATTCGGTCGTTGATGTCGGCGGCGAGATCGGCCAGCGCGTCGACCGCGTCCTCGCCGAAATCGAGCGCCACGTGCTCGGTGCCCATCAGCGCAGTGTACTGCTTGAGCAGGGAATGCTCCGGCTCGGTCAGGATGCGTCGCAGGTCGGCGCGCGACAGCGGCGCCAGCTCGACCCGGATCGGCAGCCGTCCCTGCAGCTCGGGCAGCAGGTCGGCGGGCTTGGCCAAGTGGAACGCACCGGAGGCGATGAACAGGATGTGGTCGGTCTTCACCGGGCCGTACTTGGTGGAGATCGTGGTGCCCTCGATCAGCGGCAGCAGGTCGCGCTGCACGCCCTCGCGGGACACGTCGCCGCCGCGGAAGCCGCCCTCAGAGGAGCGGGCGCACACCTTGTCGATCTCGTCGAGGAAGACGATGCCGTGGTCCTGCGCGTGCGCCACCGCGTCGCGGGTCAGGCTGTCATGGTCGAGCAGCCGGTCCGCCTCCTCGCGGATCAGCGCCGCGCGCGCGGCCTCGACGCTCATCCGCCGCGGCTGCGCCGGCTTGTTGAACATCCCCTTCATCATCTCGCCGAGGTTGATGACGCTGCCGCCCGGCATGCCGGGGATGTCCATCTGCCCCAGCGGCGAGCCCTGCGCATCGGCGATCGCAACCTCGACCTCCTTGTGCTCCAGCTCGCCGTCGCGGAGCATGCGCCGGAACTTGGACTTGGTGTCGGCACTCGCGGTCTCGCCGACCAGCGCGTTGACCAGCCGGTCCTCGGCGGCGAGCTCGGCGCGCGCCTGCACGTCACGCCGGCGGATGTCGCGCAGCATGTTGATGCTGACCTCGACCAGGTCACGCACGATGCTCTCGACGTCGCGCCCGACATAGCCGACCTCGGTGAACTTGGTCGCCTCGACCTTGAGGAACGGGGCCTGCGCCAGCTTGGCCAGGCGGCGCGCGATCTCGGTCTTGCCGCAACCGGTGGGACCGATCATCAGGATGTTCTTCGGCACCACCTCGTCGCGTATGCCCTCCGGCAGCTGCGCCCGGCGCCAGCGGTTGCGCAACGCGATCGCGACCGCGCGCTTGGCGTCGGTCTGCCCGACGATGAAGCGGTCGAGCTCGGAGACGATCTCGCGCGGGGAATAGGTTGGAACGTCCATCAGAGCAGCCCTCCTTCGCGCGGCGCGGAAGCGTTCAGGCTCTCCACGATGACGGCCTCGTTGGTGTAGACGCAGATGTCGGCGGCGATGCGCATCGCGCGGCGCGCGATCTCGGTGGCCGACAGGTCGTCGACGGTCATCAGCGCGCGCGCCGCGGCCAGCGCGTAGTTGCCGCCCGAGCCGATCGCGATCACCCCGTCATCGGGCTCCAGCACGTCGCCGTTGCCGGTCAGGGTGAAGGAGCGGGTCTCGTCGGCGACCGCCATCATCGCCTCCAGCCGGCGCAGGTAGCGGTCGGTGCGCCAGTCCTTGGCCAGCTCGACGCAGGCGCGCT
>CAXTNV010000152.1:0-7425 GCA_964245755.1 uncultured Acetobacteraceae bacterium
CTCCGGCCGCAGCGCCACGGCCGCAGAGCCACAGCAGACGCAGTTCATCCTGATAGCCCATCCGTCCCAGTCGCCCGCGATGCTACGTCAGCATCCGGAAGCCGGCCAGATTGGCCTCTGGCACGAGTGCTGACAGAACCTCACGACCAACATCGTGCTCCATCTCGATTGTCTAGCCACACCGGAAAGCTCTCCGGAGGCGAGCGATCCGCACATCCCCGCCTCGAAGGCCGCCGAGAGTACCGCGTTTCTGAGAGCCGGTTTGGCATCTCTGCCATGGATGCCACGAGGCTTCGGCGGCTAGAAGAAGACTGCGGCGGCATCACGGCGTCGGAGACCCCAGCAACATGCAAGCACATAGTTTGGCGACGGACAGCGGCAGCGGGGAAGCTGGACGCTACGGCCACCTGTTCCGGTCTGGCTACGTGCGCCGCGACCTCTACGTGAGCGAGGCGTTGTTCAGCCAGGAGATGCGCGACCTGTTCGGCCATACCTGGGTGTACCTCGGCCACGAAAGTGAGATCCCAGCAGCGGATGACTTCATCACCCGGCGGATCGGCCGACGCCCGGTGATCGTGACGCGGAGCGATCGCGGCGAGATCAACGTGCTGATCAACCGGTGCACGCATCGCGGCGCCGTCGTCTGCCGCCAGAGCCGAGGCAACGCTAGGCGGTTCACCTGCGGTTATCACGCCTGGAGTTTCGCGAACGACGGACGCTGCACCGGCATCCCGTTGCGTCACGCCTACGGAGCTGGCTTCGAGATCGAGGACCAGAATCTGCAGCGGCCCGCCCGGGTGGAGTGCTATCGTGGCTTCATCTTCGCCTGTATGAAGCCGGACATCGACGACCTGGTTACACACCTTGCCGGCGCGAGGATGTTCCTGGACCAGTGGCTCGACAGGGATGGCAGTCGCCCGGTGATCGTCAACGCCGGCTCGATGCCGTTCCGCACCTTCGCCAATTGGAAGACGGTGTACGACAACGCCGGTGACGGCTACCACCCGCCCTTCTCGCACACCTCGATGCTCCGCGTATTCGCCAAGCGCTACGGTGCAGATAGCGACATGTCGTATTATCGCTCAAACTTCGACGAGACGCCGCTGCTGTCGAAGGACCTCGGCAACGGCCACACGATGCTGGATCAGCGTCCGGCCATGCACGCGGAGTCCGCCTGGAAGCGGCAGCATCCGCATCCGGGCCGAGAGATCGTGGAGCAGGCGCTGATCACGCGGCTCGGGGCCGTGGAGGCGCAGCGCATGCTTGACGATTCGACCGGGTCCGGCATGAACCTGAACATCTTTCCCAACCTGCTGATCATCGGCAACCAGATCCAGCTGGTCGAGCCGGTCGCGGTCGCTGAGACCCATGTGCACTGGTTCGCGACAACCCTGCAGGGCGCCCCGGATGAAGTGAACGCGACGCGGATGCGCATGCAGGAGGATTTTCCATCGTTCGGCGAAGTCGACGACACCGCCCAGTTCGAGGCCTGTCAGGAAGGACTTGAGACGGTTCCGGAGATGGAGTGGGTCGACATGCGGCGGCACCTGTCGACGCAGGCCGGCTACGTGGACACCGACGGCTTCCGGCGTGAGCCGATCTCGTCGGACCTGCACCTGCGCTCATACTACGCGGCCTGGCGCCGTGTCATGGAGGCGGCCGCCGCCGCCTCCTGCTGACCGGGCAGGCGCGCGATGACCGTCGCCGATTTGGCCACGACCGGCTATTTCGACCTTGAATATTACGAGAACCTGTTGGGCATCGTGCGAGGCTGGCGCAGGCTGGCGGAGGTTCCGGAGCAGCTGGTGCCGCGACCGGACGACGAAGCTGCGTGCCGGCGGCTGCTACACGCGGAAGCGCGTCTGCTCGACCAGGAACGGCTCACCGAGTGGCTGGCGCTGTTCACCCACGATGCCGCCTACTGGATCCCCACCGACATCGAGACACGCGACCCGCGCCAGACCGTGGCCTGGGAGTTCAACGACCGGCGCCGACTCGAGGAGCGGGTCGAGCGGCTCGCCACCGGCCGTGCCTATTCGCAGGCGCCGCCGACGCGCACTACCCATCTCTACACCAACCTGGAGATGATCCAGGCCGCTCCGGACGTCATGCACGTGCTGTGCAACTTCCTGATCCAAACCAGCCTGAACGGGCGGGTCACCCAGCGGGCCGGATGGAACGGCTACGTGCTGCGTCGCCAGAGCCAAGCTTGGCGCATCGTGCTCAAGCGCATCGCGCTGTTCGACGCGGACCTCCCGCAGGCCAACAACAGCTTCACCCTCTGATCGAGCGAGAACGCGATGCCCGATGACCACGCCGCAGCGGATCGCAGCGCGCACGCCGCAGCGTCGTCCATCGGGCGCACCAACTTCATCGCACGCACAGGTCTCGACACGCCACGTCGAGCCGAGATGCTCGCCGAGATCCTGGAACGAATCCGCGAGCACGCGGTCGAAGTGGTGCGGATCGGCTTCGTCGACACGCACGGCCTCGTCCGCATACGGCCGATCGAGGCAAGCCACTTCGCCCAGGCGACGCGGAACGGCACCCCGTTCTCGGTCGCGTTACTGGCCATGGACACCGCCAACACCATCTTCCAGCCGGTGTTCTCGCGCGATGGCGGTTTCGGACGCAGCGAGATGGGCGGTGCCGGAGACATGTTCGCGGTCCCCGACCTGACCAGCTTCCGCATTCTGCCTTGGACGACCGGTGTCGCCTGGGTGCTGTGCGATCTCTACCTCTCGACCGGCGATCGCTGTCCGCAGGACCCGCGAGCGATCATGCAGCGGGCCTGCGGCAGCCTTGAAGCGCAGGACCTCTGCTTCCTCGGCGGCGTCGAGGTGGAGTGCCACGTGCTGCGCATCGAGGATGGCCGCACCGGGCTCGCCGACTGCACGCAGCCGCCCGCGCCGCCGGCGGTCCGCGCCGTCCGCCACGCCTACCAGTACATGTCCGACGGCGTGCATGACGAGCTGGAGCCCGTGATCAACCCGATCCGCGCCGCACTGCTGGGACTGGGCCTGCCGCTGCGCACGGTCGAGGCAGAGTGGGGTCCCGGGCAGCTCGAGATCACGCTCGATCCGCTGGCCGATCTCGCCGCCGCGGACGCGATGATCCTACTGCGCATGGCAGTCAAGCAGGTTAGCCGGCGCATGGGGCTCGTCGCCTCCTTCATGACCAAGCCCGGCCTGCCGAACGTCTTCTCGAGCGGCTGGCACCTGCACCAATCTCTCGCTTCCCGAGAGACGGGCGGGAACGTCTTCGTCTCGACCGGCGGCATTCTGTCGGCGGCGGGCCTCGGCTACGTCGGCGGCGTGCTGGATCATGTCCGCGCAGGCACCGCGTTCTCCAACCCGACGATCAACGGCTACAAGCGGCTGAACGCAAATCCGTTGGCACCGAAGCGCGCGGTATGGTCAGTGGACAACAAGGCCGCGCTGATCCGCGCGATCGGCGGTCCGGGCGATGCGTCGAGCCACATCGAGAACCGGTCCGGCGAGCCCTGCGCTAACCCGTACCTCTACATGGCGAGCCAGATCATGGCGGGCCTGCAGGGCATGCGCGAGGGACGTGATCCGGGACCGCCGCTTGACGACCCGTACACGCAGCTTGACCGCGACCTGCTGCCCGGCAGTCTGATGGAGGCGGTAGACGCTCTGGCCGGATCCTCTTTCTTCCGCGAGGCGATGGGCGGCGAATTCATCGATCATTACGTCAGCATGAAGCGATTCGAGATCGGCCGCTTCCTCTCGCATGTGACCGACTGGGAGCATCGGGAGTATTTTGAGGCGTTCTAGAGCAGACCGGCTCTGCGAGAGCCGATGAACCTGCTCCAAAGGCTTGTTCTAGCGACTGCTTCACGACCCGACCGGTTCAGCGTAAGGCGATCAGCCGTCCGCCGCAGGCCGCGGCCGCCGCGCCGTCCGAAAGCAGGGGTCCCAGCGTTGCGAACGCCTGGTCGATGAAGTGGATGCAGCGGCGTATCTTCGGCATGCGGGCGACATCCCTGCGGATCACGATCCACAACCCGACGCTCAGCCGCACCGCTTCCGGTCTGAATGCGACCAGCTCCGGATCGCGTCGCGCAAGGTATTTCGGCAGCAGCGCCAGACCCATGCTCGAAGCGCACAGCCGAAGCAGCATTGGATAGCTGTCGGCGCGCGCAAGCACGTTGCCGAGACGCTCCTTGTGCCACTGCTCGTCCGCGAGCTCGAATTGATGATCGTGCGACACGAAATGCGCGCACAGCGCCAGCAGATCGTGATCCCCTTCGGCACGATTTACCGACTTGGCGAGATAGGAGCGGCGGCCATACCCCCCGAACCCGACGTGGGCGCGGCGCCGCAGGCGGTGCCGGCCGCGGGGGGGCCGAGCGAGACGGATGGCGATATCGACCCCGTCTCGTTCCAGATCAACAAAACCGGGCTCCGTCGTGACCTCCAGCAGGATCTCGCGGTTCGCCTGCGAGAAGCGCAATATCTCCGGAACCAGCAGGTCGGCGAAGATGTCCAGGGTCGAGATTCGGACCGTCCCTGCGTGGCGGGCCGCATTGCTGTGCTCGGAGAACAGGGTCGACGCCGCTTCCATCTGCTGCGCCGCCAGCAGAAGCTCATCATATCCTCGCGTCAGCACGAACTGGCCTTCGCGGCGGATGAGCAGCGGAGACCCGACCTCCGCCTCGAGTGCGAGCAGCTTGCGCCGCGTCGTCGAGACGTCGACGCCCAGGATCTGTGCAGCTCCCTCGTAGGACTGCGCGCGATACAGCGCGAGGAAAACGCGGATCAGGTCCCACGACAGCATCGGCGGCGTCATCCCGTTCACAATCGATATCTCGCATCAACAGGAGAGCGACTTTCTTTGCAAGCCGCGTACCAGATGCGCGTGCAGGCTGCCGCCTCGCGCGCATGCGGAGGCGAGACGGGTCGCAAAGCTGCGAAACCGTTTCGCAGGATCAAGCCGGGACGGTTCCGAACATCGCGGCTATAGAAAGATGATCGACGGCGAGCGCCGAATAGTCGCGGAGCCGGGCAGGAGATCTTTTTCCGAAAGGATCGTGATGCCATATCGCCGCCATGTGCTGGCCGGCCTGGGAGCCTGCACCCTGCTCATCGAGCCGGTGCTGGCGCAGCAAGCGGTGCAGCCGTCGGCCGCAGCTGTCACGGCGAAGCCGACGCCGGCGCGCAGACCTGTCAAGACGAGACATGCCGACGGTGGATCCGAGGAAGTCGTCGTCACGGCGGAGCGCCGTGCCTCGACTGTGCAGCGTACGCCGATCAGCATGACCGTGATCACCGGCAAGGCGCTGCAGGCGCGCGGGCTGACCAGCGTGGAGGCCGTTGCGGCCGAGACGCCGGGCGTCAGCTTCAAGACCGGCGGCCCGGGCCAGACGGAGTTCGAGATGCGCGGCCTCTCCTCCACCGGCGGCGAGAGTCCAACTGTCGGCTTCTACGTCGACGACACGCCGATTACCTCGTTCGGTTATGCAACCGCCGGCAAGGTGGTGATCGATCCTAATCTCTACGACCTCAACCGCATCGAGGTGCTGCGCGGGCCACAGGGAACGCTTTACGGCTCCGGCTCGATGGGCGGCACGATCCGGCTGATTACCGATGCACCCGATCCGGATGCGGTGCACGGCAGCGTCGAGGCGATCGGTTCCGGCACCGAGGGCGGCGCCGGCAACTATACGGGCAACATCATGGCCAACCTGCCGTTGATCCCGCACAAGGTAGCGCTGCGCGTGTCCGCGACCGACAAGTGGGTCTCCGGCTGGATCGCGCGCGACATCCTCTCGCCGTTTCCGCTCCCGGGCAACGATCTGACGACGCGCGGCGACGTCACCGCAGCACCGGTCGCGGCGGCGCACGACAACGTCAACTGGGAGCGCTTGCGTGGGGTGCGGGTGAGCGCGCTGATCCAGCTCACCGATGCGCTGACCATCCTGCCGAGCTACATGGAGCAGCGCATCACCCAGGGTGGCCAGAACCTGATCGACAGCCCGCCGGGCGACGTTGAGACGCATTACCAGCCCATCGACCTCGCCGAGCCGGTGCTGGACAGCTTCAACCTCTTCAGCCTGAACATGCGCTATGCGTTCGGGCCGTTCGACCTCACGTCGCAAACCTCGCGCTGGACCCACGACCTGCGCCAGACGCAGGATGGCTCGGAGGTGCTGCAGAGCGTGCTCGACCTGCCCGGGTACAATCTCGCCGATGGCGGCATCGGCAGCAGTCCATGGACGGAGACTGACTATTCGCGACAGCTCAGCCAGGAGCTGCGCGTGACCTCAACCTATACAGGTCCGCTGCAGTGGCAGTTCGGGGCGTTCTACAGCGATTTCAGTAGTACCAACTACCAGATCGGCCGCGCTCCCGGCGGTGCTGCGCTGTTCGGCATCACCAACCTCTACACCCAGAACATCGTGCAGCCGATTCAGCAGGTGGCAGGGTTTGGCCAGGCCTCCTACCGGCTCCTGCCCAGCCTGACCTTCACCGCCGGCCTGCGCTACTACGACTTCATGAGTTCGAACGACGCCACGCAGAGCGGCCTGTTCGGCCCTAATGGCGACAACACTTCGCGCAACACGCAGACTGGGCGGATCGATACCGGCTTCAACCCGAAATTCACCCTGGCTTGGCTGCCCAACCCCGACCTCACCGTCTACAGCACGATCTCGCGCGGCTTCCGGCCTGGCGGCGGCAACGAGGTTGTGCCGATCGTAGGCCCGGACTCCTGCGCCGCAGCGCTCGCCAGCCTCGGCAAGACCTCCGCACCCCTCACCTTCGGCGCCGATCACGTATGGAACTACGAGCTCGGCGAGAAGGCGCGCCTGCTGGGCGGCCGTATCACTGTCAACGCCGCCGGTTACTATGAGGATTGGGCGGACGTGCAGAAGTTCATCTCGCTGTCGTGCGGCTACATCTACAACGACAACGCTGGTTCCGCGCAGGTCTATGGTGGCGAACTGGAGACGGGGATAGCCCTCGCCGCCGGGCTGAACCTCACCGAGAGCCTCGGCTACACTCATGCCACCTATACGACGGACAACCTGGAGGCTGGCATCACAGCCGGCCAGACCTTGACCGATGCGCCATGCTGGGTGTCGAGCACGGCGCTGACGTACACCACACCAGTGACGTCGAAGATCAACTCCGTCACCCGTTACGTCAACGACTACACCAGCACGATGACCGACATCACCTATGCGACCAACAATGTCCCGGTGCGCGACATCATGTCCATCCGCACCGGGCTCGTCTCCGGTCCCTGGTCGGCTTGGCTGTTCGTCGACAACCTGACCGACAAGCACGCGATTCTGACCAACATCTCCTCGATCGTGCTAAACATCCCGTCGATCAACCGAGCAGCTACCAACCAGCCGCGCACAATCGGACTTGATCTCTCTTACGGCTTCTGAGGCCGCGT
>CAXTNV010000153.1:0-7378 GCA_964245755.1 uncultured Acetobacteraceae bacterium
GCCCCGAGTTCGCATCCATGTGGCGCGACAACGACGTGCAGACGCACGGCGACGGGGTCAAGCAGCTGCACCATCCGCAGCTCGGACCGCTTGCGCTGGAGTATTCCGCCTTCGCGGTCGACGCCCGGCCCGACCTCAGCCTGATCGTCTACAACCCGGCGACCCCGGCCGATCGGAAGCTTATCGAGTCCCTGATCGAAGCGAAGCCGGCTCTGGCTGCGGAATGAGGTCGGGCTGCCCTGCGCTCCCGAGCACGTCACCACATTCGTGTTGACGAAAGGCTCTCTGCTGCTCACGCTTGCTTCATGTTCCGCTTCCCGCCCCGATCGTCCCAGCAACAAGGTCAGCTCTCGCCGGCGGCCTTCGCGCGCGTCGGGATGGTCAAGGGCACGTAGATCCAGGCCTGACGCCATCTTCGACGTGGACCAGCAGCCCGCCGCATTCCCGGCGGGCTTTTTCTTGAGCCGTCGGGAGCCACCCCATGGAGCCCGACATGCACTTCCGCCCGTTCACGTCCGACGATGAGGTGGCGCTGATCAGCTGCAGGCTGGTCGACCGCACCCTGCCGAAGCCGGATTGGACCCATGCCGCCCATTTCGCCGCGGCACTCTGGCTGCTCGCCAAGTGGCCGACGGAACAGGTTCTGCGCGAGCTGCCGACGGCGATCAGGGCCTACAACCTGGCGACCGGGGTCGCGAACACGCGGAGCAGCGGCTACCACGAGACGATCACGCTCGCCTCGATCCGGGCGGCACGGGCGCATTTGCGGCAACACCCGGACAACCCGGTGTTCGAGATCGCAAATGCCCTGATGGCGTCGAGACTTGGGCATCCGGACTGGCTCCTGGCACACTGGTCACGCCCTCGGCTGTTCTCGGCCTGCGCCCGGCTGAACTGGTGCGAGCCGGACATCGAGCGTCTCCCGTTCTGACCGGTCGTGGCACAGCGACCGCGCCGCCGATGCCGGGCCTGCGATCACCGCGAGAGGTGGGGAAACTGGTTGCAACTGCCCCGCATGTGACTGGAGAACGCCCCGCCATCCGCGAGGCCGCGCCTGCGGTGGAGTGCCGGGGCCGGCTCGAATGCCGCCCCGGTCCCGGTCTCCAGGCTCAGCCGTCGCAGCCCGCGCCCGCTCGCGGTTCCGATCATGTGCTCGAGCAGGGAGGCGGCGACACCGCGGCGCAGGTGGTGCGGGTGCGTGCGCATCCATCCCGGCTCGCAGCCGCCGTCGCCCAGCTGCTTCAGCGCTCCGGCGCCGACGATCCCGGCGCCCTGCCACACCCTCCAGACGGTCAGCTCCGGCACCTGGGGTCCTGACAGATCGCCGTAGCCGCGCCGAGCCTCGCGCGCGGCGTTGCCGCCGTGACGGCTCCGGGCGCTCCGGGACGATCACATCCCGGCTGTAGCCATCGTGCGTCACCCACCTCGCGTCCGGACGCGCCCGCTCAGTGCAGCCGGTCGAGCGCGAGGTTCAGCGACAGCACGTTGACGTGGTCGGCGCCGAACAGGCCGAGGCTCGGCCCCGCCGTGTGCGCCGCTACCAGCGCCAGCACGCGGTCGGGCGGAAGGTGACGCGCGGCCGCGATGCGCGCGACCTGGCGGCGCGCGTTCTCGGGCGAGACGTCCGGATCCAGGCCGGAGCCGGAGGTGGTTACCGCGTCGCCCGACGCGCCGGGGCCCCCGGCACCGGGCAGGTCGCCCTTGACGCGGTCGATCAGCGCCTTCGAAGTGGGAGCCAGGTTCGAGGCGCTCGAGGTGCCGGCGTCGTACGGCGTCGGCACCGTCTTGCTGGGATCCTTCGGATCGGTGCCGGTGATCGCCGAGGGACGCCCGCGGAAGTAGCGCGCGCTGGTGAAGGCCTGGCCGATCAGCGACGAGCCGACCGGATGGCCGGCGGCGAACAGCACGCTGCCGTTGGCGGCGGAGGGCAGCACGACGCTGCCGACGCCCACGAAGCCGAGCGGCAAGGCGAGGCCGAGCAGCAGCGTGAAGAGGATCAGCATGATGGCGGCGGGACGCAGTTGGGCGAGCATGGCGATCGTCCTTCAGGCGAAGATGTGCAGGGCGGTGAGGACCATGTCGATGAGCTTGATGCCGGCGAACGGCGCGAGGATGCCCCCGAGGCCGTAGATCAGCAGGTTGCGTCGCAGCAGCGCCGCCGCACCGATGGCGCGGAAGCGCACGCCGCGCAGTGCCAGCGGCACCAGGGCCACGATCACCAGCGCGTTGAAGATCACCGCGGACAGGATGGCGCTCTGCGGCGTCGACAGCCGCATGACGTTGAGCGCCTGCAGCCCGGGATACGAGGTCACGAAGATCGCCGGCAGGATCGCGAAGTACTTCGAGATGTCGTTGGCGATAGAGAAGGTGGTCAGCGCGCCGCGGGTGATCAGCAGCTGCTTGCCGATCTCGACGATCTCGATGAGCTTGGTCGGATCGCTGTCCAGGTCGACCATGTTGCCGGCCTCGCGCGCCGCCTGGGTGCCGGTCTGCATCGCCACCCCGACATCGGCCTGCGCAAGCGCCGGCGCGTCGTTGGTGCCGTCGCCGCACATCGCCACCAGCCGGCCTTCGGCCTGTGCCTTCCGTATGTAGCCGAGCTTGTCCTGCGGCGTCGCCTCGGCGATGAAGTCGTCCACCCCGGCCTCGCCGGCGATCGTGGCGGCGGTGACCCGGTTGTCGCCGGTCACCATCACCGTGCGTATGCCCATCTGGCGCAGTGCCGCGAAGCGTTCGCGTATGCCCGGCTTTACCGTGTCCTTGAGCTCGATCACGCCGAGCAGCGTGCTGTCCACCGCGACCGCCAGCGGGGTGCCGCCGGCACGGCTGATCCGGTCCACTGCGGCGGTGAACGCCGGCGGCGGCGGCGCACCGCCCACGGCGGCGAGCACGGAGTCCACCGCGCCCTTGCGCCAGGCACGCCCGTCCTGGTCCAGCCCGGACAGCCGGGTGTTGGCCGAGAACGCGATCAGGTGTGCGCCTTCGGCGAGCGTCGCCTGCGCGCCGTGGCGGTCGCGCACGAAGCTGACGATGGCGCGGCCCTCCGGCGTCTCGTCGCCGAGCGAGCAGAGCAGCACCGCCTCGGCGAGCCTGCCCGGTGTGACCCCGGGGACGGGGATGATGTCGGCCGGCATGCGGTTGCCGAACGTGATGGTGCCGGTCTTGTCGAGCAGCAGCGCGTCGACGTCCCCGGCCGCCTCGACAGCGCGTCCGGAGGTCGCGACCACGTTGAAGCGGATCAGCCGGTCCATGCCGGCGATGCCGATCGCCGACAGCAGGCCGCCGATGGTGGTCGGGATCAGCGTCACCAGCAGGGCGGCGAGCACCGGGACGGTCAGCAGCATGCCGGAGTAGTGTGCGAAGCCCACCAGGGTCACGACCGCGACCAGGAAGATGATGGTCAGGCCGGCGAGCAGGATGTCGAGCGCGATCTCGTTGGGCGTCTTGCCACGCTCCGCACCCTCCACCAGCTTGATCATGCGGTCGATGAAGGTGCTGCCCGGGTCGGCGGTGATGCGCACCACCAGCCAGTCCGACATCACCTGGGTGCCGCCGGTCACGGCGCTGCGGTCGCCGCCGGACTCGCGGATCACCGGGGCGGACTCGCCGGTGATGGCGCTCTCGTTGACCGAGGCGATGCCGCGGACGATCTCGCCGTCGGACGGCACGATGTCGCCGGCCTCGACCAGCACCACGTCACCCGAGCGCAGGTCCGGTCCCGGCACCGGCTGCCAGAAGGCGTTGTCGCGGGCATCGACCAGACGCTTTGCCAGCGTCTGGGTGCGGCTGCGTCGCAGGCTCTCGGCGCGCGCCCGGCCGCGGCCCTCCGCCACCGCCTCGGCGAAGGTGGCGAACAGCACCGTCAGCCACAGCCAGAAGCCGATGGTCAGCGCGAAGCCGGCATGCTGGCCGGGCTGGTGCACGAACAGCGCGCGCAGCCCGAGCAGGGTGGTGAGCATGGCCACGATCTCGGTCACGAAGATGACCGGGTTGTGCATCAGGCCGCGCGGGTTGAGCTTGCGCAGCGAGTCCAGCGCGGCGCGCGCGATGATCGAGCGGTCGAACAGGGTGATGGCGGCGGTTTCGGGCTGCGGCGCGTGTGCGTCCACGGGTCGGTATCCTTGGGTTCGGGCCCTGGTTTCAGGTCGATCAGTAGGTCGTGCCGGCGCCCAGGACGACCTGCTCGGCCAGCGGGCCGAGCGCATCGGCGGGCATGAACTGCAGGCCGCCGAGCACGATGATCACGCCGACCAGCAGGCCGACGAACAGCGGGCCGGTGGTGGGGAAGGTCCCGGCCGAGGGCGGCAGCTTGGGCTTGGCGGCGAGCGAGCCCGCGATCGCCAGCACGGGCACCATCACCGCGAAGCGGCCGAACAGCATCGCCAGCGCCTGGCCGTAGATCAGCAGCGGCCCGGTCGCGGTGATGCCTGCGAACGCGCTGCCGTTGTTCTCGGTGGCCGAGGTCCAGGCGTAGAGCATCTCGGTCAGGCCGTGCGGACCGGCATTGGCGAGTGCGCCGGTGCCCGCCGGCAGCACCATCGACAAGCCGGCGCCGCACAGGATGAACAGCGACTGGATGAGCAGCGCCAGCATCGCCAGCTTGATCTCGCGCGCCTGCACCTTCTTGCCGAGATACTCGGGCGTGCGGCCGACCATCAGCCCGGCGACGAACACCGACAGCAGGGCGAACACGATGATGTAGTACAGGCCGGAGCCGACGCCGCCCGGCGTGACCTCGCCGAGCTGCATCAGGAACAGCGGCACCAGCCCGCCGAGTGGGGTAAAGCTGTCGGTGAAGCCGGCCACCGCGCCGCAGGAGGTGCCGGTGGATGCGATGTTGAACAGCGTGGTCAGGGCGATGCCGAAGCGGACCTCCTTGCCCTCCATGTTGCCCATCGACGGGTCTACGCCGGCGGCGGTGAGCAGCGGGTTGCCGTGCGCCTCGGCGGCGTAGGCGCCGATCGCGGCGGCACTGAGCAGCAGCGCCATGGCGATGAACAGCGCGGTGCCCTGGCGGGGTGCCGCCACGATGCGGCCGAACATCACCGGCAGCGCGAACGGGATCAGCAGCAGCAGCCAGGTCTCGAAGGCGCAGGTGAAGGCGGTGGGATTCTCGAAGGGATGCGCGCTGTTGGCGTTGAAGAAGCCGCCGCCGTTGGTGCCGAGTTCCTTGATCGCCTCCTGGAAGGCGACCGGTCCCATCGAGAGGGTCTGCCTGGCGCCCTCCAGCGTGGTCATGTCGGGCCAGGCGCGCAGCGTCTGCGGCACCCCGCTCGCCATCAGCACCACGGTGGCCAGCACGGAGATCGGCAGCAGCAGGTAGAGGGTGATCCGGGTGACATCGGCGTAGAAGTTGCCGAGCGTGCGCAGGCCGCCGCCGGCGAAGGCGCGCGACAGGGCGATCGCGATCGCGATCCCGCTCGCGGCCGACAGGAACATGTGGGTCGTCAGCCCCAGCATCTGCGCGCCGTTGGAGATCGAGGCCTCCGGCACGTACGCCTGCCAGTTGGTGTTGGTCACGAAGCTGGCGGCGGTGTTGAAGGCGAGGCCCGGCGCCATGCCGACGATGTGCTGCGGGTTGAACGGCAGGTAGTACTGCAGCCGCAGCATCGCGTAGAGCAGCGCGAAATGCAGCGCGTTCAGCATCAGCACCGCGGCCGCGTAGTCGCGCCAGCCCATCTGCCGTGCCGCGTCGATGCCGCAGAGCCGGTACAGCGCGGTCTCGACCGGCTGCAGCACCGGGGAAAGGAAGTTGCGAGCGCCCAGCGCCAGGCCCGCGATGAAGCGGCCGACGGGAACGGCGCTGGCGAACACGACCGCCAGCACGAGCGCGATCTGCGCCAGACCGATTAAATTCATGAGCAGCTTCCCGGACGGGCGGTCAGAAATCTTCCGGGCGCAGCAGCGCCCAGAACAGGTAGGCCAGCAGCAACAGCGCGGTCAGGCCGCCGAGGATCAGGTCGAACATTGGTTCAGATCCGGTCGCACAGGGCAGCGTAGCCGGCCATCAACAGGATGAGGCCGGTGCCGAGGATCAGCAGGAAGAGGTCGAACATGATGTGCCCGCTTGGTTGGACGGTCTCGCACCGCGACAACTAAGGGTGGAGGGCATAAAGGCGCGATACGCGTTGCCGGATGCCACGATAAAGGCCGCGTAAAGGCGGCGCAGCGGCGACCGACCGCCGCACTTGCCAGCTGCCACGGCGCCCGGCGCAAGCCGCGATTCGGCACCCGCAACGCCCGCACCCGACTTGCCGGTGCTGAGCCGCCGGCACGGCCTGGCATGTCGGTGGAGCTGTCCGGCTCGGCCGGCGTTGGCCGGGTGTCGGGAATGATCTAGAAGCGCCGGGTTGATTGAAGGAGCGTTGTCGATGGCTGAGGATGTGTCCGCCGATACCCTGGTCACCATGCCTTCGGGGGTGCGCTACCGCGATGCGGTGGTCGGCGACGGGGCGGCGCCTGCTGCCGGACAGCGGGTTTCGGTGCATTACACCGGCTGGCTCGACGATAAGGGTCGTCAGGGCCGCAAGTTCGACAGCTCGCGCGACCGCGGCGCGCCGTTCGGCTTCACGCTGGGGGCGGGGGAGGTGATCTCCGGCTGGGATCTCGGTGTCGCCACCATGCAGGTCGGCGGCAGGCGCACCCTGGTGCTGCCGCCCGAGCACGGCTACGGCGCGCGCGGCGCCGGCGGCGTGATCCCGCCGAACGCCACGCTGATCTTCGACGTCGAGCTGCTCGGCGTCGGCTGACTTGCCGCGCGGCTGCGCGCGCCGGCTGGTGCTGCTGCTGGCGCTGTCGGCGGCGGCCCTGCCGGCGCCGGCGCGTTCCGCCGGGACGGTCCTCGAGCTTCAGGGCGACGGGGTGCAGGTCTACGCGTGCGCAGCTGCCGGGTCCGCTGGCGGCGGCTTCGCGTGGCGCCTGAAGGCGCCTGACGCCTCGCTGCGCGACGCTTCGGGGGCGGAGGTCGGGCGGCACTTCGAGGGCCCGAGCTGGCGGGCGCGTGACGGCAGTGTGGTGGTAGGCGAGCCGCTGGTCTCGAGCCCGGCGCCGCATGCGGGCGCTATTCCGTGGCTGCTGCTGCGTGCCAGGTCGCATGCGGGGCAGGGTGCCTTCGCCGCGATCGGCTTCATCGCCCGCACCCACACCCAGGGCGGCCTGGCGCCGACGACGGGTTGCGACCGGGCGCATCTCGGCGACCGGGCGCGCGTGCGCTACCGCGCGACCTACCTGCTGTTCCCGCAGTAGGCGTTCAGAACAGCCCGTGCAGTGACCAGCGCGGGTCGCCGGTGCGGGACAGCCGGAAGCGTCGGCCGGTTTCGTCCCTCAGCCGGGAATGATGGCGCACCGCCTGGAACGCGCCGCCGCGCCACCGCGGGCG
>CAXTNV010000154.1:0-7361 GCA_964245755.1 uncultured Acetobacteraceae bacterium
TGCCCCAACTCATGCAGCAGGGTCGCGGCGTATCCTTCGGGCGTCCGGAACGCGGCGGTGGGCGGCATGCCGATCAGGTCCAAGGTCGGCGAGTAGAACGCCTCGCTGCCACCGGTCCGTACGCGGATGCCGCTACGAACGACGATCAGCTCGGGCGCGTGGGGCTTGCGCCAGGGCGCCTCGTCGAGCGTCGGCGCCTGGTAGGTTGACACACCATCGACCTGGCTCGCATGAAACACGGTGAAGCCGCGCAGCAGCGGAATGCGCCGCACGACGGCCTCGCCGCCGGCGTTGTCGCCCTCGGGCCGTTCGTGCACGTCAAGCCGTTTGAAGAACACCACGGGCGTGCCGCGCTCGCCGGCCCGCACCTGCCAGCCACGCTCGGCCGCCTGGCGGTAGGTCATCCAGCGCGGGTCGTCGTTGGCGTGCGCGATCTGCGTCATAGACAGCAGCACGTTATTCACGCCGCGGTAGGCTTTTCCGGTGACGGCGTTGCAGGGCAGTCCCGGCATCGTCGTGCGCGCGCCCACGACCCAGGGCCGGCGCCAGGGCGCGGTGCCCACGGTCAGGGCCGCTATGATCCGGTCGGTCACCTCCTGGTAATGGTCCCGCGGGCTCGTGCCGTCGCGCCGTGCTGGTCCGTGCTTCGTCATCCCGGTGCTCCTCTCTGAACACCTTCCGCCGCCCCGCATCCCGGCGCGTGGGGCAAGGGCGGGCGCAGCCCGGGCCGCCTGCGGCCGCACCCTTGCGGCGCGGGACGGGATGCGGGACGCCCTCCCCCCTCACCCTCCTCCGCTGCATCCGACTTCTCCCTCTCGCTCCGGTCTGATCGCATGGCAGCCTTCCAGGGCCATCGCAGGCCTGCGATGTCGGTCGAGGTGCAGGCCCAGCGCCGGCCGAAGAGCGCGATCCTCAAACGGGCCGTCGATGAAGCGGGGCTGGCGGGGCCCATACGCAACCTCGATGCAGGCGGAAGCCTCCGAGGACTGACAACCTGCTCAAACCACAAGGTATTTACGGCACTGAAAGCTGCTTGCTCCCCGACATGCCAGCTTCGCGCCGAAGGGCCAAGATTATGAAATCCTGTGAACAGCTTGCTCGATAAGCCTGAGGGTTGTCTGCACCGATGTTGCGGATGAGCCGTTTTCAAGCTGATCGACACGATTTTGCGCCAGGGCCCTTCCGTGCGACTGCTTGGACCCGCAATCTGCTCCGCATCGCCGCGCAAGTCGGCGTGACGGTGGTGCGCGCACCATGAGGACGACGCGTTCGCAAGCCGTATGGAGACCCCACCTGTGACGAAGCCGCAGCGGCGCAGCGCGCTCCCTCCCACTTCGATGGCCACCCTGCCGGCACGCGCCGCCGAGGCGCTTCAGCAAGAGCGGTTCAAGGAAGCGGTCGAACTCTTCAAGCAACTGGTCCGGCAGGATCAGCGACCGGAATGGAAGGAGTGCTTGGCCGACGCCTACAGCGGCCGGGCTCGCGCGCTGGCTGCCAAGGGGATGTTCAAGGAGGCCGCGATGGTGCTCGAGAACACCCTGAACCCAGCCGGCCTGCTGCGCGACCCACGCCTCTACGCGACGTGCCTGATCCGCGAAGGGCAGCAGCCCAAGGCGGCCGCCTATCTGCTCCGCTGCGCCGCCAGCGGCGCTTTTCCGGTCGGCCAGCAGGCGGCGCTCGAGGAACTGACGGCCGCCTTGCTGGTGGCGGTTCCGCCGCTTCCGGCGCCGGCGTCTCCCGACGCGCCCGAAGCGGCGCGCTGGCGCGAGCTGGCGGCCGCGTCGCGCGAGGCCCTGGCCGCCTGGATCGATGGCGCGCCGGTGGAGGAGATGGACCAGCACCTGAGCCGCATCCCGCTGCGCTCCGCCTTCCGGCCGGTCCGCCTGCTGCTCAAGTGTCTCACCACCCTGTCGCCGGCTCCCGAGCGGACCCGGCGGCTGCTGGAGACCGTCGGGCCGGGCTCACCGTTCTTCTCGTTCCGTCAGGCGGTGGAGGCGGCGGTGCGTGCAGGGCCAGGCCTCGACACCGACGCATGGCAGCGCCTGACGCCGGCGCAGCAGGCCTTCTCAGCCGAGACCGGCGGCTTGCCGGCGGCTGCCGTGCAGTCCCTGGACCGCCTGTCGAGGGCTGCACGCGGCGGCCCGGCGGCGCTGTTCGCCTGGCTGCTGACGCAGCCTGACCTGCCGCAGGACGAGGTCAGGAGCGCCTGCCTAAACCTCCTGCCGCAGGTTCCCGACCGGGTGCCGCAGTTCGAGAAGAGCTTCGGGCCGCTGCCGCCGCTGCAGCGGCATCGCGTGCAGGCGCTGGCGGCCGAGGCGCGTGGCGACTGGGACGCCGCGGAACGGTCCTGGTCCCGTGCCGCCCAACTGGCCGCCGCGTCCGAGGACCGTACGTCAAGGCTGTCGTCGGGCGTCATCTACCGCCACCTCGCGCACCTCGCGACCCTGCATCCGCAGATCGAGGGCGACGGCGAAAGCGCCGCCGAAATCTTCTATCTGGAACGCAGCGGCGACGTCGATCCCGACCACGTCCCGACCGTGCTGGCGCGCATCGCGTATTATCGCGAGGAGTTGTGGGAGAAGGATTGGCACCGGCTGGCGGAGGAGGCGGTGCAGCGCTTTCCCGACGACAGCCGGATCCTGCTTCAGGCGACCCAGTCGGCGGTGGCGCGCCAGGCCTACAAGAAGGCGGCCGGGTTTGCCCGCCGGCTCCTGAAGACCGACCCGATCAACCCCGGGGTGCGCCGGCAGATGATCGAGCTGCTTCTGGCCCATGCGCGCAAGCAAATGCGCGCCAAGCGCCCCGACCTTGCCGCCAAGGAACTGTCGCAGGCGGCCGAGTGGGACCGTCCTGATGCCCCGAGCGGGCCGCTGCGCATCGCCCGCGGGCTGGTCGCGCTGCAGGGCAGCGAGACGGAGCAGGCGGGTGCCTGGCTGTGGGAGGGGGTGGCGCTCGCGGGCGGCGGCGTGGCCGGCTGGTTCCGCGCGGTGCTCGAGACCGAGCTGATGAAGTGCGCCGGCGGCGACGCGCGGTCAGTGCGCAAGGAGCTGGCGGCCGCGCGCCAAACGCCGCCGACGAGGGAGCCGGTCCTGGCGGTCGCCTCCGCCTTGGGCCAGATGGAGGGCGGCGAAAGCAAGCGCGCGGCGTCGGGCCTGCTGCTGGAGATGCACGCGTGGCTTAAGCAGGCGGCCGGGATCGTCTGGTCGACGGCGGAGTTCCAACTCCTGGCCGATGTGTTCGTGCGGTTCGATGCGTTCGAGCTGCTGGGGATCTATGCGCGGGCGGCGCGCGGGCGGGAGCCGGGGAACCCGGAATGGCGGTTCCACGAGATCGTTGCCCGCACCCAGGGCCATGGCGGCGCAATGACCATGGCCGAGACGAACGAACTGGACGACATGGCCGAGGCAGCGGCCGAGCGCCGGGATTTCCACTTGGCCAGACGGATCGCACGGTTCCTCGACATGGCTCTGCCCCGATTGACCCGCAGGGGCCGCATGGAAGATAAGCTGGAGCACGAAGCCGACGATGCCCAGATGCTGGAGCTGCTGCAGGCGATGCTCAGGGAGATGCCCAAGGGGGCGGCTGACACTCTGCGCGCGCGTGTCCGGGAAATCGGGCGGACTGCGGCGGTCGAGGAAACGGCAGACAGCCTCCGCTCCTCCGAGCTCGGCGCCATCCTGCCCGAGCCGATGCTGCGGCAGATCTGCGAGGACATGGTCGCCCGAGCGGTGGGCGGCTCGGCGTCGCGGCAGGATCGGCTCTGATGCGTGATCCCTTCACCGTTCTCGGCGTCGACGAGGCGGCCGACGACGCCGAGATCCGACGCCGCTATCTCGCCCTGGTGCGAGAGCTCCCGCCGGATCTTGAGCCGGAGCGGTTCCAGGACTATCGCGCGGCATACGAGGCGCTCAGCGACGAGCGGAAGCGGCTGGAGATGACATTGCTGCACACCAACGAGGCGGCGCTGTCGCGCCTGGGCACAGCGGCGCTGCACGCGGCGTCGCCCCTGGCGGCACGGGCGACGAAGCGGACGGTGGCAGCGCTGCTTGCCGAGGGGATCATGCAGGCCGCGACCGCAAAGTAGGCCCGGCCAGGAGCCCTGGCCCTGCCCCCCGCCGAGGGCAGAAATCCTGGGCCAGGATTTCAGATGCAGGGATCTGGAGTATGGGCTTCAGCAGGCGGCCTGTCCCGTGGGCTTGCTTCCGACAGGAGACAAAGTGGACGACAGCATCAAGCAAGCGCTGCTCAGCCGGTTTCAGGCCTACCTCGACACCGCGGAGACCGGTGGGCCGGAGCTCCGGACCGAGGCTTCCGACCTGTATTCCCTTTTCGTCGAGGTCGCGGGTCTGCGCAGCGAGGTCCGTACCGAGTCTCGCCTGGTCAAGGAGGCGCTGGACCAGTTCCGTGACGTGTTCGGGATGCTGCAGGCAAGCCAGGCCACCGTGCAGCAGGAACTCGACCGCGCGCGGTCCGCAGCGCGCGACCAGGCAGACGCCGCGCTGCGTCCGCTGTTGCTGGATGTCATCGACCTGCGCGACCGCCTGCTTGCGGCGCTGAAGCTTGCTGCGGTGCCGCGGTCCGGCTGGGCTGGCCGCCTGCTGCGTCGGCCTGCGTCGGGGGGCGAAGCCTGGCAAGAAGGCCTTCGCATGACGGTGCGCCGCCTCGACCAGGTGCTGCTCGACCGCCGTGTCGTGCCGATGCAGCTGGTCGGCCTGTCGTTCGATCCGCGGCGCGCCCGCGTGGTCGCCACTTCGGCGGACAGTTCCGCGGCGGACGGGACAGTGCTCGAGGAGGTCCGCGCCGGCTTCCTCTGGGACGACCAGGTGTTGCGGACCGCGGACGTGGTCGTGAGCAAGGGCGCCACCGGAACAGGAGAAAGCGCATGACGGACGCCATCGTCGGCATCGACCTCGGGACCACCAACTCGGAAATCGCCGTTTACCAGGATGGCCGGCCTGTTGTGCTGACCGACGAGCGCGGCCGGGTGATGCTGCCTTCCGTGGTCGGCCTGTCCGAGACGGGCGAGCTGCTGGTCGGCGAGGAGGCCCGCAACCAGTTCATGCTCTACCCCGAGCGCACGGTGCGCTCGATCAAGCGGCGGATAGGCACCGATGCGCGAGTGCGCCTGGGCGAGCGCGACTACGCGCCGCAGGAGATCTCGGCGATCATCCTGTCGCGTCTGAAGGAGATCGCGCAGTTTCGCCTAGGAGGCCCGGTGCGCCGTGCGGTGATCACGGTGCCGGCGTATTTCTCGGATGCGCAGCGGCAGGCGACGCGCGAGGCCGGCGAGATTGCTGGGCTGGAGGTGGTGCGGATCGTCAACGAGCCGACGGCGGCGGCGCTTGTCTACGAGGCCACGCAGCATCAGGGCAAGCGCATCCTGGTCTACGATCTCGGGGGCGGCACCTTCGATGTCTCGGTGGTCAGGATCGAGGGCGGCGTGGTGGAGGTGATCTCCAGCCACGGCAACAACCAGCTCGGCGGCGATGATTTCGACGAGAAGATCGTCGCGCACGTGCTGGAGCATCTGAAGCTCAAGCAGGGGGTGAGCCTGTCCGACCAGCCGCAGGCGATGGCGCGCATCCTGCGCAGCGCCGAGGCGGCGAAGAAGCACCTTTCCGACCACCCTTACGCCCGCATAGAGGAGGAGTACCTCGCCGTGAACGACGGCAAGCCGGTCAACCTCGACCTCGAACTCAGCCGTGACGAGTACGAGGTAATGATCATGCCGTTCATCGAGGAGACGCTGGGAGCGGTCCATGTCGCCCTTGGGTCGGCGGACCTGACGTCCTCGCAAGTGGATGAGATCCTGCTGGTCGGCGGCGCGACGCGGACGCCGCTGATCCGCCGTCGCCTGGTTGAGGCGTTCGGGCGCGAGCCGCGCGGCGAGGTCGATCCGGACCTGTGCGTCGCCATGGGGGCGGCGATGCAGGGCGCTGCCATGGCCGGCACCGAGGTCTCCGCGGTGCTCGTCGATGTCACGCCTTACACGTTCGGCACGAGCGCGCTCGGGGAGCTGGACGGCGACCTATACCCTTACTGCTTTGTCCCGATCATCCCGAAGAACACGCCCATTCCGGTGCGCCGGAGCGAGGCGTTCTACACGGTCGCCGACGGGCAGACCTCGGTGGAGGTGCGGGTCTACCAGGGCGAGAACAGGGACGCCGAAGAGAATGTCAGGATCGGGGAGTTCCGGGTCGACGGCCTGAGCAAGGCCCCTGCGGGCAACCCGGTGATCCTCGACCTGGCGCTTGACCGCGATGGGATCCTGCAGGTTTCGGCCCGCGAGAAGAAGACCGGCCTCGAGCAGCGGATCACCATCGAGAAGGCGATGTCACGCTACGATCAGGCGCAGCTTGACGAGGCGCGCGAGCGGATCGGCTCGCTGTTCAACGGTCGTGAGGACGGGGCGGAGGCGCAGGCCACCGCCGGTTCTGCCCTTGATGCATTGCTGTCGAGGGCAAGCGCCAGGCTGGATGACGCCGGCGAGGAGGATCGCGCGGAGATCATCGACTTGATCGAGACGATCAGGGATGCCCGGAGCAGCGGCGACAGCACGGCCCTGGAGGAGGGGCGCCAGCAGCTGCAGGACCTGCTGTTCTACCTGGAGACGTGACCGGTGGACCGCTGCCCGCTCTGCCGCGCTGCCCTCAACGGCGCTGAGGTCTGCCGCCGGTGCCGGGCCGAGCTTCGGGCGGCGCAGCGGGTGGAGCGCGAAGCCCAGACCCTGGCCGACGCGGCCATGCACTGCCTGTCCCTCGACGACGCCGACGCGGCGGAGCAGTTGCTCCGGCGTGCGCTGGCGCTTCATGCGGCGCCGGAAACCCTGGCCTTGTGGCAAACCGTGACCCGGCGTTCGAACCCGGCACGATGACAGAGCTTGTTAGTCAGCGTAGATCCAGGACCCGTAGAAAAACAGAGGGTCCAGCGTGTCACGGCGCTGATCAGCGTCGAAACCCGTCGCTGGTTTATAGCGCCCGGACTGCAGCCGAATGCAGGCGCGCTCGGGCCTCATCCTGCCACCTTCCGGGCCACTAGCACGTCGTTCCAGTCATTGTGGCCGCCTGGCGGCAGCAGGCGCTCGGATCGCACGCCAGCCGCTTCTGCCATCCCGGCCAAGCGGGCCGCCTGGCGGCACCCAGGCGCGTCCGCGTCGGTGGCGGCGATCAACACCGAGTCGGGACGGCCGGCCAGTTCCAGCAGCAGGGTGTCGAGGCAGGCCAGCGTCGGGGGTCCCATGCCGCCCGTGGTGGCGACGTAGAGCGTGTCGCCACGCAGGCCCTCCATCGCCGCCAGGCTCAGCGCATCAATGGCGGCCTCGCACACCGCCAGCCGGGTCGGCGCCGATGCGCCGCCGGGCA
>CAXTNV010000155.1:0-7199 GCA_964245755.1 uncultured Acetobacteraceae bacterium
GGGCGCCGGAGCCAAACCGGGCGCCGGTTGCGGCGCACCGGCGCGCCCGGCGTGCCGAAGCGGTACGTTCCTGGTGTTGGTCTCCTTGCCGAAGCCCCACACGCCGACGCCGACCACCAGCGCCGCGCCGAACACGGCATACACCCCGAAGCGGCGGGTGGCCCTGCGCGAGGCGGCGCTGAAGCGCTCATGATCGGCATCAAGCCGTTCGCTGTAGAAGGCGACCGGATCGCGTGCGACGGGAGGACGCGACGGCAACGGGATCAGCATCCCCCGTTCTTAACCACGCGCCCGGCCTCGATCAACCGGTCCGTGGCCGGCCCATTTGACACGCCTCGAACCGCGGGCATAGCGTCATCTCCTACCGGCCGGGACGTCGCCTTCGCCGGCCGCCGAGAGCAACGATGAACCATCCGGGGTCCGGCTTGTGCGCCGGGGAAGCATTGCGGGCGTGGCCGCGCACGCGACGCCCGCGAGCCAAGCCCCACCTTAGATGACCGCCGGGCTCGCGCCGTCGGGTCCGCCGTCGCGGCAGGAGCCCACCGCGGCGCGCGAAATCGCGATCGCCTGCGACGCGCTGTCAAAGAGCTTCGACGGCGTGCCGGTGCTCCGCGACGTGACGGTGCGCTTCATGACCGGCAGCGTGAACGTGCTGGCGGGCGAAAATGGGGCCGGCAAATCCACCCTGTTCAAGCTGATCTCGGGCCAGCTCGCTCCCGATGGCGGCTCGCTGTCGCTGCACGGCACGCGGATCCGCCGCTTCGACCCGAAGCAGGCGCAGGCGCTGGGGGTGTCGATCATCCCCCAGGAGCTGGCGCCGATCCCGCAGATGCGGCTGTGGCAGAACCTGCTGATCGGCCACGAGACCACCGGGCCGTTCGGCCTGGTCCGGCGCCGGGCGATGATCGCGCAGGCGGCGGAAATGCTCGCCGGCGTCGGGCTCGACCTCGATCCGGCGATGCCGATGCACGCCCTCGGCCTCGCCGCGACGCAGATGGTCGAGATCCTCAAGGCGACCTCGTGGGACAGCCGCATCGTGCTGATGGACGAGCCCTCCTCGTCGCTGTCCTCGCGCGAGACCGAGCAGCTGTTCCGGGTCATCCGTCAGCTGCGCGGCCGCGGCACCTGCATCCTCTATACCAGCCACCGGATGGAGGAGATCGAGGCGATCTCCGACACGGTCGCGATCATGCGCGACGGCGCCATCATCCGCCACGAGGCCACCTCGGCGCTGAGCGAGCGGCAGATCATCGCCCACATGGTCGGCCGCGAGATCACCGAGCTGTTCCCGGACCGCAAGCTCGAGCGCAACGAGGCGGCACCGGTGCTGCGGGTGCGCGAACTGCACGTCGCCGGCTACGACCAGAGCGTCTCGTTCACGCTGCGCCCCGGCGAGATCCTCGGCTTCGGCGGCCTGGTCGGCGCCGGACGCAGTGAGATGCTGGAGGCGATCTTCGGACTGCGCGACGCCACCGGCGAGGTCGAGCTCGACGGCAGCGCCCTGCCGCTGGGGCGCATGGCAAACTCGATCCGTCGCGGCATCGCCATGGTGCCCGAGGACCGCAAGCTCGCCGGCGTGCTGACCTCGCTGTCGATCCTGGACAACGTCACCCTGCCGCATCTGGACCGCTTCACCGGGATCGCCGGGCTGATCGACAACCCGGCGCGCCGCAGCCGGGCGCTGGACGTGCTCAAGCGCACCCAGGTGCTGTATTCGACCCTGGGACAACGCGTCGGCACCCTGTCCGGCGGCAACCAGCAGAAGGTGGCGCTGGCGCGCTGGCTGGTCACCGGCACGCCGCGCGTGCTGATCCTGGACGAGCCGACGCGCGGCATCGATGTCGGCGCCCGCTCGGAGCTGTACCGCCTGATCAACGACCTCGCAGCGCAGGGGGTCGCGATCCTGCTCGCCTCGTCGGACATGCCGGAGCTGATCAACCTCTCGCACCGGGTGCTGGTGATGCGCGGCGGCGCGATCATGGGCGAGCTGCGCAAGGACGAGCTGGACCAGGAGCGCATCCTGCGTCTGGCCATGGGGAGGCCGAACGGTGCAGAGTCCGATGCAGCTGACTGAGGTGGCGGGAGCGCCGGCCCGGATCCGACAGGGGCTGGACGCTCGCCAGGTCATGCGCTTCGCGCTGCGCTACGCGCTGGTCATCATCCTGTTCCTGTTCCTGGTGACGCTCGCGATATCCAACCGGTCGTTCCTGACCGTGTCGAACATGAACGTCATCCTGATCCAGGTGGCGGCGAACGCGCTGCTGGCGACCGGCGCCACCTTCGTGATCCTGACCGGCGGCATCGACCTGTCGGTCGGCAGCATCGTCGGCCTCGCCGGCGTGGTCGCGGCCCTGTTCGCGCAGAACGACGGCGCGCTGACCTGCACCGAGGCGGTGGGCCTGGGTATCCTCGCAGGTGCGGCGATCGGCGCCTTCAACGGGCTGCTGGTGGCGTTCGCCAAGGTGCCGCCGTTCGTGGCCACGCTCGGCAACATGACGGTCGCCTCCGGGCTCGCCTTCGTGTTCAGCGATGGCCAGCCGATCTCCGGCCTGTCGGACCAGTTCCTGTCGCTCTCGGGCACCATCGGCGCGATCTCGATCCCGGTGATGGTGATGATCGTGGTGGTGCTGGTCTCCTGGGTGGTGCTGGCGCGGACCAAGTTCGGCATGCACATCTACGCGGTCGGCGGCAACGCCCACGCCGCCCGCGTCGCTGGCGTCAGCCTGCTGCGCACGCGCTTTGCGGTCTACACCATCTCCGGCACCCTGGCGGGGCTCGCCGGCGTGCTGCTGGCGGCGCGCGCCACCGCCGGCATCGCCAACACCGGCACCGGCTACGAGCTGAACGCGATCGCCGCCGCGGTGATCGGCGGCATCAGCCTGATGGGCGGCCGCGGCTCGCTGATCGGCACGATGTTCGGCTTCCTGATCATCGGCGTGCTCGACAACGGGCTCAACATCATCAACGTCTCGCCCTTCTACCAGCTGATCGTGAAGGGCCTGATCATCATCGGCGCGGTGTTCGTGGACAGCATCACGCACCGCACCGACGACTGAACATCGACCAGAAACGGGGGAAACATGAAGATCGGGTTCGGCATGAAGGCGGCGCTGGCGGGGTGCGGCCTGCTCGGGAGCATGGCGGCGGCTGGGCCTGCGCTGGCAAGCAAGGAGCAGCCGGTGATCGGCGTCACCGTCTACGACATGAGCTCGTTCATCTCGGCGGGCAAGCAGGGCGTCGAGTCGATCGCGCGCGCCAACCATGCCACGGTGCTGTGGAATTCGGCGCACATGGACGTCAACGGGCAGATCTCGCAGATCCAGCAGTTCATCAACCGGAAGGTCGACGCGATCGTCATCGCCGCCGTCAACTCGGCGACGCTGGCGCCGCAGGTCTCCGCCGCCAAGGCGGCCGGGATCCCGGTCGTGATCACCAACCTCACGGTCAACCCGGAGGCGCAGCGCAATGCGGTCTCCTATGTCGGCCCCGACGACGTGAAGGCGGGTGAGCAGGAGGCGCAGCACCTGATCGACGCGATCGGCGGCAAAGGCGGCGTGGTGGTGCTGCAGGGCCCGCTCGGCCAGTCCGGCGAGATCGACCGCACCAAGGGCATACGCAACGTGCTGGCGAAGAATCCGAACGTGACCCTGCTCGCGATCCAGCCGGCGAACTGGAAGCGCACCGAGGCTTACAGCGTCGCGCAGGACTTCCTGTCCCGCTACGGCAGCAAGATCAGCGGCGTGATCTCCGAGAACGACGACATGGCGATCGGCACCATACAGGCGCTCAAGGAGAAGGGGCTGGCCGGCAAGATCCCGGTGAGCGGCGTCGACGGCATCAAGGACGGCATGCGCGCGGTGCGCGACGGCACCCTGCTCGAGACCAACCTGCAGGACGGCCCGCTCGAGCTCGGCATGGCGACGCAGGTCGCGGTCGACCAGGTGCAGGGCAAGCAGATCCCGGCGCTGGCGATGTTCGTCATGCCCGAGATCACCAAGGACAACGTCTCGCACTACTACCAGCAGATGTTCGTCGCGCCGCAGAAGTTCGTCACCGACCTGCCCGGGCTGGTGAAGCAGAACCTTGCCTCCGGACATTACGCCGAGCAGTAGGGCCGAGGAGCAGCGACCGGGCAGCAGCGACCGGGCAGCAGCGACCATGTCGATCATCGAGGGCGCCCCCGACCTCACGGGTCGGGTCGCCTTCATGACCGGGACCCGAGCGGCAATGGCACGCACCAGCCGGGCGCTGGCCGACGCGGCGCGTCACGTTGAAAGCTGGTCCGGATGATCTATGTGTCAGCGATGGACCAGAGCATTCCCGACCCGCCCGACCCCGCCACCGACCTGCCGAGCACGGAGGCGGTCCGTCCGCCCGCCGAGGCCGCGCGCGAGATCGGCGGCCCCAAGGAGCGGGATCCGACCCGCTACGGCGACTGGACGGTCAAGGGTCGCTGCATCGACTTCTGAGGCCGTCGTTCGTCGCACCGCCGCTCAGATCGGACCACCCGCCTCCCGCTGCCAGCCTGACCGCACCGCCTGGCGCTGCCGTGGCGGCTTCGGCTGGGTGGAGACGAGGTAGAGCCCGACCACGAACACCAAGTTGGCGAGCGCGTTGAACTGCATCGCCATGCGGAACGGCGGATGCGCCGACCCGGCCTGGAACAGGCTGTAGAGCAGGAACGGCACCGAGAGCGGTCGGAACCCCTGCAGCATGAAACGTAGCGGATTGGCGTGCCCCGGACGCACCAGCGGCCGCATCCGGTTGATCGACAGGTAGAAGGCGAAGCCGAGCGCCCAGGTCAGGCCGTTCCAGAGCGCCGACTCCACGCTCAGGTCGCCGGCCATGAAGATGGCGATGACCGCGGCGGCGTCGAGCACGATGGCGCCGAGCTGCATGCTCATGCCGATGTCGAAGGCGCTAGGCTTCTCCCCGAGCCGGTCGGCCAGCGGCTGGAACAACCGCTCGAGCAGCCAGCTATCGGCCCGGTTGACGGCATCGGCGACGTTCATGACCGCCCTGTCGCCTGCGGCGCGTCCGGCGTCAAGCGCGGCGATGCACCGTATCACCGGAAGGGCGTGGATTGTCGGCAGGCGCCGCGGCTGGGAGTATCGGCGCGCATGATGTCCGGCCTCGCGTCCAAAATCCTGCGCCGGCTGGTCCGGCACCAGATCGCGGCATCGCTGCTGCTGCTGCTCGCATGGACCGAGGAGACGGCGTGGCGGCTGCGCGGCGATGCCTCCTACGACCTGCTCAACTACCACCTGTACGGCCCCTTCGCCTTGCTGCACGGCAAGTGGGGGCGCGATCTCGCGGCCGCGCAGAGCCAGGGCTTCCTGCCGCCGACCATCGACATCCCCTACTACCTGCTCGCCCGCCACGTCGGCCACGTCCGCTGGCTCAACCTGCTGCTGGCGCTGCCGGCGGCCGTCGCCCTTGCGCTTTGCTTCCTCGTCACGCTGCGCCTGATCGGCGCGCGCGGCGCGACCGAGCGGCTGCTGGCGCTGGTCGCGGTGGCGATCTCCGCCACCGGTGCCGCGACGCATTCGGTGCTGGCCACCTCGATGAGCGACATGGTGCCCTGCTCGCTAGTGCTGTGCGCGGTGTTGCTGCTGCTGCGCCACGCGCAGGCGGCGCTCGAAGGCCGCCTGCCGCGCGGTGGCCGGGAGGCGCTCATCCACCTGCTGCCTGGGCTGCTGCCCGGGCTGCTGCCCGGGCTGCTGGTCGGCATGGCGCTGGGGCTGAAGCTTACCTTCTCCAACGTGGCGATCGGGCTCGTGGCGGCAGTGCTGGCACGCTCCGACCTCTATCCGCTGCTGCGCCTGCGGATGGCGTTGCTGTTCTGCGCCGGCGCCGGCATGGGCGCGCTCGCGGTCGGTGGCTGGTGGTGGTGGCGGCTCTGGCAGTTCTCCGGCGACCCGCTGTTCCCGCTGTATAACGACGTGTTCCGCTCGTCGCTGGCCTGGCCCGGCGATTTCGTCGACCGCCGCTTCCTCCCGCGCGACGCGCTGCACTGGCTGCTCTACCCGCTGCTGTGGGCGGTGCGCCGCGCGCCGCTGGTCACCGAGCTGGACCAGCCGATGCGCGACCCGCGGATCGCGCTCGGCCTGCTGGCGGCGGGGGTGCTGCTGCTGCGCAGCCTGCGGCGACCCGCCGCCGGTCGCGGCGCGGCGCGCTTCGCCGGCGTGTTCTTCGTGGTGTCGTTTGCGCTGTGGGAAGTGCAGTTCTCCATCTTCCGCTACCTCTCGGTGCTGGAGCTGCTGAGCGCCACGATGCTGGCGATGCTTGCACTCGAACTCGCGCCGGCGGAACCCAGGCGCCGCGCGGTGCTCGGCGGTGCGGTCCTGCTGCTGGTCGCACTGCGCCTGACCACCGTCTACCCCAACTGGGGCCGCCTGCCCGAGCCCGGCGGCACGCCGCTCAGCGTGCAGATCCCGCGACTGCCGGACGACGCGCTGGTGCTGCTGCTGGACCCCGCACCGCTTGCCTATCTGGCGCTGTTCGAGCCCGACCGGGTGCGCTTCCTCGGCACCAACAACAACCTGACCCAACCCTGGCAGGGCGGCGCGATGCAGGACCGCATCCGTGCCGCGATCGCGGCCCAGCCGGTGCATCTCTACGGCGTGGACGCGCCCTACTTCGACCAGGCCACCGCGGGCGCCGACCGCGCCCTCGCGGCATACGGCCTGCACCGCGCCGGCTGCTCTGCGGTGACCGGCAACGTCATCGCGGTCGCGACCAGGCTCTGCGCGCTGGCGCGCTAGCCGATGCCGCACGGAAAAGGGCGGCGCCATCGCTGGCGCCGCCCCTCTTCACCTACTCGACGATGCAGCCGAGGATCACTCCGTGGTCTGGTTGCGCCTGCGGATCGCCGCACCGAGGATGTCGCCGAGCGAGGCGCCGCTGTCGGACGAGCCGTACTCGTTGATCGCCGCCTTGTCCTCCTCGACCTCGCGTCCCTTGATGGTGAGCGAGAGCTTGCGCGCTGCCCGGTCCACCGAGATCACCTTGGCATCCACCCGCTCGCCGACGGCGAAGCGCTCCGGACGCTGGTCGGCCTTGTCGCGGGCGAGCTCGGCGCGGCGGATGAAGCCGCTCAGCACGTCGTCGACCTTGACCTCGATGCCGTTGGCCTGCACCGCGGTGACGATGCAGGTCACCACCGCACCCTTGTTGACGCGCGACAGCGTGTCGGCGGC
>CAXTNV010000156.1:0-2966 GCA_964245755.1 uncultured Acetobacteraceae bacterium
GGCGGCGAGCCGCTGCTGCACAAGGAGATGCCCGAGATCATCAGCAAGCTGCTGGCGCGCAGGAAGTACGTCTACCTGTGCACCAACGCGCTGCTGCTCGAGAAGAAGCTGGACGACTACAAGCCGGACCCGTTCTTCTCCTGGGACGTGCATCTCGACGGCGACCAGGCGACACACGACCAGTCGGTGTGCCAGGACGGCGTCTACGACCGCGCGGTGGCGGCGATCAGGAAGGCCAAGGCGCGCGGCTTCCGGGTCTCGATCAACTGCACGCTGTTCGACGGCGTCGATGCCAAGCGGACCGCCGACTTCTTCGACGAGGTGATGGCGCTCGGCGTCGACGGCATCATGACCGCGCCCGGCTACGCCTACGAGCGCGCGCCAGACCAGGCGCACTTCCTCAACCGGCAGAAGACCAAGCAGCTGTTCCGCGACATCTTCCGCTACGGCCGCGGCAAGAAGTGGAAATTCACCCAGTCGCCGCTGTTCCTCAACTTCCTTGCCGGCAACGAGACCTACCACTGCACCCCATGGGGCAAGCCGCTGCGCAACGTGTTCGGCTGGCAGCGCCCCTGCTACCTGCTGGGCGAGGGCTACGCGTCGAGCTTCAAGGAGCTGATGGACGACACCGCCTGGGAGCAGTATGGCACCGGCAACTACGAGAAGTGCGCCGACTGCATGGTGCATTCCGGCTACGAGTCGACCGCGGTGATGGACGCGGTGAAGCGGCCGCTGCACATCCTCAAGGTGGCGCTCACCGGACCGCAGACGGAAGGTCCGATGGCGCCGGAGATCTCGCTCGAGAACCAGCGTCCCGCCAAGTACATGTTCAGCAAGCACGTCGACGAGCGCATGGCCGAGATCGCCGCCAGCAAGAAGCCGGCGCGCGCACCGACGGTGCGGCTGGTCAAGACCGATGCGGTCGACGCCGCTGACTGAACTCGCGCCGCCGAGCACCGAGGAAGGGTAGAGCCGGAGGGGGATCGCCGGACCGGAAGGGCAGGCGGTCTGCCGGCCACCCTGGCCTCGCCAGGAGCCGCATCCTAGGATGCGGCGATGCTCCTCTCCATCCTGCTGGTCCTGCTGTTGGTCCTGATCAACGGCGTGTTCGCGATGGGCGAGTTGGCGCTGATCTCCGCCCGCCGTCCGCGCCTGGCGGTGCTGGAGCGGCGCGGGGTGCCCGGTGCGGCACGCGCACGCGTGCTGGCCGAGGAGCCGCAGCGCTTCCTGCCGACGGTGCAGGTCGGCATCACCCTGGTCAGCATCGTCGAAGGCACGTTCGGCGGTGCCCGCATCGCCGGCGACCTCACCCCCTACCTCGCGCGCGTGCCGCTGCTGCGGCCGGTGGCGAGCGAGCTGGCCCTTGCGCTGGTGGTCATCCTCATCACCTTCGTGATGCTGGTGCTCGGCGAGCTGGTGCCCAAGCAGCTGGCGCTGCGCCATCCCGAGGCGATCGCGGCACGGCTGTCGCTGCTGCTGCTGATCATCGCCCGCGTGGCCAGTCCGGTGGTCTGGCTGCTGGGCTGGGCCTCCGCGCTGGTGCTTCGCCTGGCCGGGATCTCGCGCGAGCCGCGGCAGACCGTGACCGAGGAGGAGCTGCGCGCCGTGCTCGCCGACGGTGCGCAGGCGGGTCTGCTGGAGGCGGAGGAGCACAACATGATCGAGCGCCTGCTCCGCCTCGCCGACCGCCCGGTGCGGGCGATCATGACGCCGCGCAACGAGCTGTCCTGGATCGACCGGCATGCTGGCCGCGTGGAACTCGGCGCCGCGCTGAAGGCCGGCGCCCACAACCGGCTGGTGGTCTGCGACGGCCGCGTCGACGATCCGGTCGGCATCATCCTGGTCAAGGACGCGCTCGACCTGCTGCTGGACGGCCATCCGATCAGCATCGACGCGGTGATCCGGACGCCGCAGGTGGTGCCGGAGACGATCAGCGCCTTCGATGCGCTGGAGCGGCTGCGCGGCCTGGCGCTCGGCATCCTGCTGGTGCTGGACGAGTACGGCAGCTTCGAGGGCATCGTCACCAGCGCCGACATCTTCGGCGCCATCGTCGGCGAGCAGCCGGAGAGCCACGCCGCGCTTGCCCTGACCCCCGCGCATGACGGGCCGCTCAGCCTGGAGGGCACCTCGCCAGCGGACGAGGTCAAGGACCGGTTGATGCTGGGCGACCTGCCGGCCGCGGGCAGCTACCACACCCTGGCCGGGCTGATCCTCGCCCTGCTGCGCCGCGTGCCGGCGGTGGGCGACAAGGTGGCGTTCTCGGGATGGATGTTCGAGGTGGTGGAGATGGACGGCAGGCGGGTGCAGCGGGTGCAGGCGCGGCGACAGAAGCTGGCGGAGAACTAGGCGCGCGAGGACGACGCATCCAGCACGCCGGATCAGGCCGGGCGGCCATCCAGGGTGCAGCGCAGCAGCAGCAGGTCGTGCCAGGCATCCCGTCGCGACAGCGGGTTGGCCAGCAGGTGGCTGGGATGGCGCATCGCCAGGGCGCGGATCGGAGGCAGCTGCTGTCCCGGCGTCGCGGCCGGCGCCGGGACCGGCAGCCAGCGGCCGCGCAGACGCGCGATCGGGGTGTCGTTGAGCAGCAATGCGCGGACCGGACGCGGCCCCATCAGCACCAGGTGGGTCGGCTGCACCAGCACCAGCAGCCGCTGCAGGAACGGCAGGCAGGCCGCCAGCTCGGCAGGGTTCGCCTTTCTGTCGCCGGGCGGCCGCCAGGGGATCAGCGGGGCGATCAGCATGCGGTCGCGCGAAAGGCCGATGCTGGCGAGCATCCGGTCCAGCAGCATGCCCGAGGCGCCGGCGAAGACATGGCCGGCGCGATCCTCGTCGGCATCCGGCACCTCGCCGATCAGCACCAGTCCGGAGGCGGCGTCGCCCTCGGCGAACAGCGTGTGGCTGGCGGTGTCGCGCAGCGAGCAGCCGGAGAACCCGGCGACCGCCGCACGCAGCGCGTCCAGGCTCTC
>CAXTNV010000156.1:3066-7079 GCA_964245755.1 uncultured Acetobacteraceae bacterium
CGCTGTGTCCGCCGGCGCCGCTTCCGGGGACGGCTCGCCGAGCAGCGCGGCGGCCGGGGCCTGAAGCGGCCGCACTCCCGGCGCCGGCGCTGCGAGCCGTTGCCGCGGCTGCTCGTCCAGTGCCTCGTCGGCACCCCACTCGAGCTGCAGGCGAAGCAGCTCCAGCGCCTCCGAGACCGACAGATCCATCGCCAAGGCTCCCCGCGGCCGCCACCGCCTCCCCGCTCCGCGGCTCCAGGCCGTCGGTCGTCGCCAGGATAGCCGCCGCCATGGCGTCCTGGTAGCCTGCGCCGGCCATGCCGATCCGCGCCCGCATCCTGCTGTCCTGTCTCGCCTGCGGCCTCGGCGTCTTCGCGCCGCCGGCCCGTGCCGGCACCGGGACGGCCCCTCCGGCGCCGCTGGTGTACGGAGCCTACCTGAGCGGCGTTGTCGCCGGCGCGCTGGGCGACGCCGATGCCGCCTCGATACGGCTGCTGAACGTGCTCAAGGCCGATCCCGGCGCCCCGGGGGTGCGCGGCCAGGCCCTGCTGTTCTCCATCCTCGCCGGCCGCCCGGAGGCCGCCCAGCTGGCCGCCGAGCTGCCGGCATCGCCGAGCAGCCCGTTGGCGCCGATCGTGCTGGGCGACGCCGCCGCCGCCGACGGGCGCTGGAGCGCGGCGGAAGCGCAGTATCGCCGGATCGAGCATTCTCCACTGAACGACCTGCTGCAGCCGCTGCTGGTCGCGTGGTCGCAGCAGGGCGCCGGACAGACCGACCTCGCGCTGGCCACGCTGACCGTGCGGCCCAGCCCTAGCCCGATCGACGGCGTCTATGCGCTGCATGCCGCTATGATCGCCGATCTCTCCGGACGCCGCGATCAGGCCGGCCGGCTGTATCAGCAGGCGCTCACGCTCTACCCGGGCTCGGACCTGGTGTTCGCGCAATCGTACTCGAGCTTCCTGGCCCGCAACGGCAGGCAGGCGGACGGCCAGGCGCTGGTGCATTCGCTGGTGCACGCCCTGCCGCTGCTCTCGATCGCCGAGCCGGGTCTCGACGCGGCGCTGCCCCAGCCCCCGGTGACCACACCGCTGCAGGGCCTGGCCCGCGCCTTCCTGACGATGGCGTCGCTGATCCAGCAGCAGGGGAGCCGTGGTCAGGAGGCCGAGGGCTTCATGCTCCGCTTCGCGCTCAGCCTGCAGCCGGACCTCGCCTCCGCCCGGCTGTTGCTGGCCGACGTGCAGGCCTCGGATCAGCCGCAGCAGGCGCTGGCCAGCCTGCGCCTGATCCCGGCCGGCGATCCGCTGCAGCCGGTGGCGGCGCTGCGTGCCGGCGTGATCGGGGCGACGAAGGGCCGCAGCGACGTCGCCCGCTCCACCCTGGAGCACCTGGTGCACAGCTTCCCCGACCGCGCCCAGCCGCTGCAGGCGCTCGGCGACCTGCTGCAGGACGCCCATCAGTACGGCGCCGCCATCGAAGCCTACGACCACGCGATCCGGCTGATGTCGCCGCTCAACGGACAGGACTGGCCGATCCTGTTCGCGCGCGCCACCGCCTACGACCGGAACCAGCAATGGAGGCAGGCCCAGGCCGATCTGCAGCACGCGCTGCAGCTCTCTCCGAACCAGCCCTTCCTGCTCAACTATCTCGGCTATAGCTGGGTGGAGCGTAAGCACGATCTCGGCGGCGCACGCATGATGATCGAACGCGCGCTCGACTCCGAGCCCGATGACGGCTCGATCCGCGACAGCCTGGGCTGGGCGATGGTACGGCAGAACGACTTCACCGGCGCGGTGCGCCAGCTGGAGCGGGCAGCCGAGCAGATGCCCGAGGATCCGACCGTGAACTACCATCTCGGCGTCGCGTACTGGGCCAGCGGCCGCCGGGTGGAGGCGCGCGACCAGTGGCGCTGGGCATTGAACCTGCATCCCGACAGGCAGGAGGAGGCACGCATCCGCACCGCGCTGCGCATCTCGACGCGTCCCGGCGGCGATCCGGTGCTGGCTGCGGACGCGTTGCCGGTCTCGCATCCTTGATGCAGCCGCAGGCGCGCGCTTGAGCGTCGGCGTCGCTCTGCACGAGGCCGCCCACGCCAAGGTCAACCTGTTCCTGCACGTCACCGGCCGTCGCGACGATGGCTATCATCTGCTCGACAGCCTCGTGGTGTTCGCCGGCGCGGCAGACCGGCTCGCCGTCGCCCCGGATCGGCATTCGCGGCTGACCGTCACCGGGCCGTTCGAGCCGCTGCTGCGCGGCGGCGGTGACAACCTCGTGCTGCTGGCGGCGCGCCGGTTCGCGGCAGCGGCGACCCTGGCGATGCCGGGTGTGCACCTGACGCTGGAGAAGCACCTGCCGGTCGCCTCCGGTATCGGCGGCGGCTCCGCCGATGCGGCCGCCGCCCTGCGGCTGCTGCGCCGCTACTGGCCGGATGCGGTGATCGACGACGCCCGGTTGCACGAGCTGGCAGCCGGGCTGGGAGCGGACGTTCCGGTCTGCTTGTCGCAGCGGCCGATGCGCATGCAGGGGGTGGGCGAGCTGCTGAGCCCGGCGCCGCACCTGCCCGCGCTCGGCATGGCGCTGATCAATTGCGGCGAGGCGGTCGCCACCGCCGCGGTGTTCCGGGTCCGCGAGGCGGGCTTCAGCCGGCCGGCGGCGCTGCCGCGCGGCTGGCCGGACGCGGCGTCGCTGGCGGCCGACCTGGCGGCGCTGTCGAACGACCTGGAGCCACCGGCGCAGCGGATCTGTCCCGCGATCGGCGACGTGCTCTCGGCGCTGCGCGCACTGCCCGGCTGCCGGTTCGCGCGCATGAGCGGGTCCGGGGCGACATGCTTCGGCCTGTTCGACGACCCGCAGGCGGCCGCCCGGGCGACGGCGGGTCGTCTCTGGCCGCCCGGGTGGTGGGTGTGGTCGGGTGCACTGCACCGTCCGGTGTGAGGCGACCGCCCGCACCCTTGGCCCGGTGCCCTGCCTCCACTAGTATAATGCAGAACTGCAACGAATTCCGGGGATCGAGATGAGCGCACGCATGCGGGTCACCGTCGCCTCCGATGCGCAGAGCGCCACCCTGAGCCTGCTGCCCGACAGCGGCCTGGAGGGTGACATCGCCTTGAGCCTGGATCAGATCACGCAGCTCATCTTCGGCCTCGGGCAGGCGCGCATGGCGATGATGCAGAAGGTCCCGATCCCGCCGATCGAGGGCGCGCACTTCAACCCGGTGTTCAAGACGCAGTGGGTGGTGCAGCCGGAGGCGCTGACGGAGGGTTCCGTGATCGCCTTCCAGCATCCAGCCTACGGCCCGGTCGGCTTCGTGCTGCCGGCCTCGGCGATCGAGAAGGTGGTGCGGGCGCTGACCGTACATATGGGGATGGTGCACAGTCAGGCAGGCGACCAGCGCAAGCCGAGCTGAGGCCACGCCGAAGCGCTGCCGCCCGACGCGTCAGGCGCTCTCACTTCGCCGGTGCCGCCGAGCCACGCGAGCTCCGCCGAGCCGGCAGCAGGGCGATCGCGGTGGCGGCCACACCACCCAGGCCGGCGAGCACGGCGAGCCGATGGCGCGACGTGAACATCGCCACGCTCACCTTGCGCGACTTCGCGTCGAACCTCCCGTGCGCCGCGTAGTCGCCGGACACGCTCTGATACAGGTTGTCCGGCGCGCCCGGGTCGGCGGCGTCGTGGCCGAGCTGACCGGTGTAGCCGGCGCGGGACAGGTAACGATCGGCGAAGCCGGGCGCCAGACGGCTGGCCAGGATCGCCGTCACCGTCGAGAGACCGACCCAGACCTCGCGACGGTGGTGGAACGCCGCGAACACGATCGCCCGCGCCGGAACCTCCGGCTCGAAGATCGGCGGCATCGGCTGCGCCAGCTTGCCGGTGCGGTTGCGCGCCCAGGCGAATTGCGGCGTGTTCACCGCCGGCAGGTGCACCATGGTCAGGTGGATGTCGTCGCCGTCATGCAGGATCTCCGAGCGCAGGCTGTCGGTGAAGCCACGTATCGCCGACTTGGCGCCGCAATACACCGACTGCAGCGGCACCGAGCG
>CAXTNV010000157.1:0-7072 GCA_964245755.1 uncultured Acetobacteraceae bacterium
CTACGAGCGGCCGCAGAAAGGCCGCTACCGGCAGTTCCACCAGATCGGCGCCGAGCTGATCGGCGCCTCCGAGCCGCTGGCAGACGCCGAGACGATCGCGCTTGGCCGTGACGTGCTGGTGGCGCTCGGCCTCGCCGGGGCGACCGTGCTGGAGCTCAACACCCTCGGCGACAGCGAGAGCCGGCAGGCCTGGCGTGCCGCCCTGCTGGCCTACTTCCACGAGGTGCGCGCGCAGCTCTCCGAGGAGAGCCGGTCGCGCCTGCAGCGCAACCCGCTGCGCATCCTCGACAGCAAGTCCGCCGCCGATCGCGTGGTGGTCGAGGCGGCGCCGACCATCGACGGCTACCTGACGCCGGCGGCGCGCGGCTTCTGGGACGCGCTGCGCCGCGCGCTCGATGGCTTCGGCGTCGGCTTCCGCGAGAATCCGCGCATCGTGCGCGGCCTGGACTACTACAGCCACACCGCCTTCGAGTTCGTCACCGACCAACTCGGCGCTCAGGGCACGGTGCTCGCCGGCGGTCGCTATGACGGGCTGGTCGCCGAGATGGGCGGCCCCGCGACCCCGGCGATCGGCTGGGCCGGCGGCATCGAGCGGCTGTGTCTGCTGCTGGCGGGAACGCCGGCGCCGCCGGCGCCGGTCGCGGTGGTGCCGCTGGGCGAGGCTGCCCAGCAGGCGGCGATCGGGCTGCTGCAGTCGCTGCGCGCCGCCGGGCTGCGCGCCGAGACGGCGTACCGCGGCACTCTCAAGCGTCGCCTGGAGCGCGCCAACCGGATCGGCGCCTCGTTCGCGATCCTGCTCGGCGACGACGAGCTCGCCCGCGGCATCGTGCAGGTCAAGGACCTGGTGCTGGGCACGCAGAGCGAGGTCGCCCTGGAGCGGCTGGTCGCCCACCTGCTCGGCGCGCCATGAACTTCGAGCTCCGGCTGGACCGCATCGTCGCCCGTTCCGACGAACTGCGCGACCACCTCTCGTCGGGGGTGTCCGGCGAAGCGTTCAACCGCGCCTCGCGCGAGTTCGCCGAGCTCGGCGGGGTGGTCGCGCGGATCAATGAGCTGCGTGCCGCCGAGGCCGAGGAGCGTCAGGCGGCGGCGCTGCTGGAGGATCCGGAGATGCGCGAGCTGGCCCGAGCCGAGCTCGTCAGCCTGCGCGAGCGCCTGCCGGAGCTGCGTCACGAAATCCGCCTGGCGATGCTGCCGCGCGACGAGGCCGACGCCCGCAGCGCCATCCTGGAGCTGCGTCCGGCGGCCGGCGGCGACGAGGCGGGACTGTTCGCGGCCGAGCTGTTCGACGCCTACCGGCGCTACTCCGATGCACGCGGCTGGCGCTTCGAGTTGCTGGAGTACGACGAGAGCGAGCTCGGCGGGCTGCGCGAGGGTATCGCCAACATCAACGGGCACGGGGTGTTCGCGCGGCTGAAATACGAGTCCGGCGTGCACCGGGTGCAGCGCGTGCCGGCCACCGAGAGCCAGGGCCGGATCCACACCTCGACGGTGACGGTGGCGGTGCTGCCGGAGGCCGAGGAAGTCGACGTCACGGTCAACGAGAGCGACCTGCGCGTCGACGTTTATCGAGCCTCAGGCGCCGGCGGCCAGCACGTCAACAAGACCGAGAGTGCGGTGCGCATCACCCACCTGCCGAGTGGTGTCGTGGTGGCGATGCAGGAGGAGCGCAGCCAGCACAAGAACCGCGCCAAGGCGATGAAGATCCTGCGCGCCCGGCTCTACGAGCGGCAACGTTCGCAGCTGCACGAGACCCGCTCGGCTGACCGCAAGTCGCAGGTCGGCACCGGCGATCGCAGCGAGCGCATACGCACCTACAACTTCCCGCAGGGACGGGTGTCCGACCACCGCATCAACCTGACGCTGCACAAGATCGACCGGGTGATGATGGGCGAGTTCGACGAGTTCATCGATGCACTGACCGCCGAGGAGCAGGCGGCGCTGCTCGCCTCCGACGGGTCCTAAGCGTCAGCGCCGAGCATTGCCCAGGCCACGTTCAGGAAATCGCGGCGCGGCACAGCCCGGAGCGGGCTGTGGTGCTCTCCGCGGCGCCGGGATCGGCGGGATCGGCGAGAAAGAACCGCGTGAAGCCGGCTGCTCCCAGCGCCTCGAAGCGGTGGCCGTCGGGATCGTGCAGCAGGCCGGTCGCATTCACCTCGTGGGTCTCGATCCCGCCCTGCGCGTTGCGGATGGTGATCGCGCCGCACAGCGCGTAGCCGTAGGCCTCGTGTCCCTGGCCATCCCGGCGGTCGGGCACGGTGAGCGTCAGGTCGATCTGGCGACGGCCGCCATCGAGCCGGAACGAGGCCACCAGCTTCTCGTCGATGTAGAGCTCGGTCGCCTCGCCGACCTCCGGCGCCGCGCGACCGTCATGCACGGTGAAGCTCGCGGCGCGCGGCAGCCCGGGACAGCCGAGGATCAAGGTTGCCAGCAGCACCGGTCGGATCGCGGAACGGGACATCTGCGCGCAGGATAGGACGGGATGGTGTCGCAGGACGAGAGCGTCGGGGCGTCGATCGGCGAGTTGATCTCCTGGGGCGAGCAACAACTGGCGGCCGCTGGCCTGGAGGCGGCGCGGCGCGAAGCGCGGCTGCTGCTGGGCCATGCACTCGGCGTCGAGGCGGGCTCGATGCGGCTGCGCGACCGTCGTGCGCCGGTCGAGCCGTCCGTCGGCTCCGCCTTCCGCGCCGCGGTGGGACGCCGTGCGGCGCGCGAGCCGCTCGCCCGCATCACCGGCAGGCAGGGTTTCTGGACGCTCGAGCTCGGCGTGTCCGCCGCCACCTTGATCCCACGCGCCGACAGCGAGGCGCTGATCGAGAGCCTCCTGGCGCTGCGGCCGGATCGCCGGTTGCCGCTGCGCATGCTGGATCTCGGCACCGGTACCGGCTGCCTGCTGCTGGCGGCGCTTTCGGAGTATCCGCGCGGCTGGGGTGTCGGCGTCGATCGCTCGGCCGCCGCCTGCGCGTTGGCGGCCGCGAACGCCGCGGTCGCTGGGCTGCGGTGGCGCAGCGCCTTCCTGTGCGGCTGCTGGGACGAGGCGCTGTCCGTGCAGCGGCATCGCTTCGACCTGGTGCTGAGCAACCCGCCGTACATCCACGCCCATGACATCCCCGACCTGATGCCCGAAGTCGCCCGCTTCGAGCCGCGGGCGGCGCTGGAAGGCGGCGCGGACGGCCTGGATGCCTACCGCGCGATTCTCCCGCGGCTTGATGGCCTGCTGGCGGCGGGCGGGATCGCGATCCTCGAGCTCGGCGCCGGTCAGCTGCCCGCGGTCCGGGCGATCGCCGACGCCGCAGGGCTCGTAGAGCTTGCGGTGCGTGCCGACCTGTCAGGCGTGGCACGTGCGCTGGCCTTGAGCCGGCGTTGAGGCGTGGCGGGGCGAAAGCCACGGCTTCCGGCAGAAACCATTTGGCAGGAGTGCGGCACCGGGATAGCATGACGACGCGCTATGGCTCCGCCTCATCCAGGTGATCGCCATACCGCCCGCTGGTGACCGGTTTGCTGGATCTTTGATCCCTCCCGGGGCGCTGGCACTTGGCCCAGCCAGGAAATTCGGTGTCGCGACGCAAGCCGTACCTCCGGGAAGGTCGATGCCATCGTCGGTGGATCTCGAAGTCACGGGGTGACGGCGCCCCAGGGTGCCCGGGCAATGCCGGGCTTTGCCAATCAGGAAAGCGCTTCGACAGACTGATGAACATGAAACGCATGCGAGGCCGTAATCATCGTCCGGGCGGCGGTGGCGGCGGCGGTGGCGGCAGCCCGGTACGGCACCATAACGGCCAGATCCCGCTGAACCGCAACCACGTGTTCGACAGCAACGGGCCCGATCTGCGCGTGCGCGGCACCGCACAGCAGCTGTTCGAGAAGTATCTGCAGCTCGGGCGGGACGCCACCAGCTCCGGCGACCGGGTGATGGCGGAGGGCTACTTCCAGCACGCCGAACATTATTTCCGCATCCTCAACGCGATCGCCCAGGCAACCCAGCAGAGCCAGGGGATGCAGCACGGCGGTTACCCGCACAACAACCAGCAGCGTGGGCGGGTCGGCGACGAGCAGGATGGCGACGATCGCGGGGCGGAGGATCCGCTGATCACCGGCAGCACGCCGCAGCCGCAGATCGTCGAGCGCCATCCGAGCGACCGGCAGAACAACGACCGGCAGAATAACGAGCGCCAGAACGGCGAGCGCCATAACGGCGACCGCCAGAACGGCGAGCGCCAGAACTTCGAGCGGCAAAATCCCGACCGCCAGAACTACGAACGCCAGAACTACGAACGCCAAAACTACGAACGCCAGAGCTACGAGCGTCATCAGAATGGCGAGCGTCAGCCAGCGGAGGGCCAGGGTGCGGAGGCATCCTCCGAGCGACAGGATCGGCAGTCGCCTCAGCCTGTTCAACATCAGCCGACGCAGCTCCAGCCGACGCAGCTCCAGCCGGCCCAACTACAGCCGGCCCAGCCCCAGTCGGAGCGGAGCGATCCGCCACCGCCGCCGGGCACTCAGCTGCACGTCGTGGGAGTCCAGCCCGTGGAAAGGACGCCGGTCGAGCGCGCGGCGCCAGGGAAGCCAGCCGGTGAACCGCGTCGTGAGCGCGCGCCCCGCCAGCCGCGCGAACGGCCCCCGGGCGGGGCGGCACCCGCCGCCGCGGCGCCCGCCGCAGCGGTCGCACCGGAGCCCGGGCAGCCGGACGGTGACCGGAACGGCGCCGGGAGCTGAGGCGGCCGGGCGCTTCGCCCACGCCGCATCATTGCGGTCTGGCCGGGTCGAACAGCACGCGCGTGCGCGGGAGGGCTTGCGGACACTCCTGCTGCAGGAACAGCAGCATCCTCTCGCGCACCTCGCACCGCAGGTCCCAGGTCTGCGGCGCGTTGCGCGCGCTCACCAGCATGCGGATCTGCACCGTGTGCTCCATCGCGTCGCTCACCTGCAGGTTGACCACCTTTCCGTCCCACAGCGGGCTGTCCTTGACGATCTCGAGCAGCTTGGCCCGCATCAGCTCGACCGGGACGCGGTAGTCGAGGAGGAAGAACACCGAGCCGATCAGCGAGGCCGAGTTGTGCGTCCAGTTCTGGAACGGCTTTTCCAGGAAGTAGGAGATCGGCAGGATCATGCGACGCCAGTCCCACAGCCGGACCACGACGTAGGTCGAGGTGATCTCCTCGATCCAGCCCCATTCGCCCTCGACGATCACGGCGTCCTCCATGCGGATCGGCTGGGTGATGGCGATCTGCACGCCGGCGATCAGGTTGGTCAGCAGCGGCCGCGCCGCGAGGCCCACGATCAGCGAAGCAGCGCCGGCGGAAGCGAACAGGCTGACACCGTACTGCCGTACCGGAGCGAAGGTCATCAGCGCCGCCGAAACCGCGACCGTGAAGATCAGGATGTCGGCGGCACGTCGCAGGATGCCGACCTGGGTGATGTGCTTGCGAGCGAGGAGGTTGTCTTCCTCCCCGGTCTTGAAGCGGGACAGGTACCCGTCGCTCAGGATCCGCACCGCGGTGCCGGCACCCCAGCCCAGCAGCAGCACCAGCGCCACCAGCAGGGCCTGCTCCGCCGCCGAGAACCAGGCATCCGGCAGGCCCGCCGCAGGCAGCGCCGAACCCACCGCGACGATGACGATGAAGCCGCGCATCGGCCTGCGCATGCCGCGCGCGAACAACCGCACGAAGGCGCCACGCTCGCCGGGAAAGCGCAGGAACAGGCTGGTGATCACTCCGCTCAGCAGCAGCCCCAGCACCGCCACCAGCAGCAGCACGATGGCCGACGCCAGAAGCGGCGGCGCCCAGGTCAGCCACTGCCGGAAGTCCACGATGAAGGTCAGCAGATGATCGTGCATCGACGTACTCGTACAGCCGACCGGGTGCTCTGCAAACCGGGCAGACGCGGTTGACTTGCCCCGGAGCTCTCGATATTTCACCGCCTCCCGGCGCGACGCATCCGTGCGGCGGCGTAGCTCAGCGGTAGAGCAGGGGAATCATAATCCCTTGGTCGGCGGTTCAAATCCGTCCGCCGCTACCATCGCGCCGGGCACCTTTGCAATGGCTTAGGCGCGTTTTGCGTTCCGGCGGCGGGTGGCTGCTCGTCTGCGGCCCGTGCAGCGAGGCCCGGAACTGCCTCGCTGGGATGATCGCTCAAGCAAGCTTCGGTTAGCGGTGCCGGCGGTTGCCTCCGGCCACCGCGGCGACCACCGCCGAGACGACGAACAACACCGCCAAGAGCACGATCGCGAAGCAGCCGGCGACGAGCAGCATCTCGACCCCCACCGCCACCCAGTCGAACGGAAGCGGGTAGGTCAGGAAGGCCAGGAACGGCACCATGATGAACGCCGCGATGAGCAGCTTGAGGTTGCTCATCGCGGCATCAGTGGAAGACGCGGAAGAGGATCGTCAGGCACAGCGCGAGCGCAGTGCCGCTGATCCAGCTCGGCACGCCGATACGGGTCTCGATGCCGTTCGGCAGCTCCTCGCAGGTCGCGACCTCCGTCGCCGCCTTGCTCGCCATCTCGCCGGTGCTCGTCATGCTGTGACGCTCCCGCTCGGTGCGGGCGGGACGAGAAACCGGCGGAGGAGGATGCCTATAATCACGTCTTTCGTAATACCTCTCTCTCTCGCCCGAAGCCGCCATCGGAGGGTAGGCTCCGCTGCGATACAACTTGGAGACGATGCGCGCTCGAACACACTGTCGTCGCGGTAGAGCCTTCCCGGTGCGGCTTATCGGTCGGAGAATTGTTGGCCACTTCAACTCTCCTGCCAGGGCCCGCTCACGCCATAAGCCGGTGAGGCGGTCGGCGCTATCTGCGAGAATACGCGCCCGGAGATGGATGGCGTGCGCCTGCGCTTGGTATCCTCCTCCGTGGTTCACCAGGAACCTGAAGCGATGGCGCAAATTCGCAGCAAGGCCGCGGTCTAGAGCGCCAACAACGTTCGAACTATGCTGGCAGTAGGCGATCAGCTTCAGATCGCTGTAGACCAATGTTCCAGATATCGCGGAGAGGAAGAATACCCAAGCGTCATGGGCAAGAAGTAGGCCCGGAATAGCGCTGGAGATCGAACGGGGCCACAGGCCGGAAAAT
>CAXTNV010000158.1:0-7039 GCA_964245755.1 uncultured Acetobacteraceae bacterium
TCCTTCTGCGACGCGGACGGGGGCCCGGTGAACTCCATCTGCACCGCCGGCGGCTCCGGCGGCTCCGCAGGCCGGCGCTGCGGCAGCACCACGATCAGCGAGAGCAACACCAGCAGGTGCAGCCCGCCGGAGGCGAGCGCGCCCCAGCGCAGCCGCGGATCGGCGCGCAGCAGCGGATCGGGGGATGAGCGTGCGGCCATGCAGCCGGGCTCAGTGCCCCGAAGGAGGCGGACCGGAGGGCTGCTCCGCCAGCAGGGCCACGTGGGTGAAGCCGCCGGAGGTGATCCGTCCCATCACCTCCATCACCCGCCCGTAGTCGATATGCTGGTCGCCGCGCACGAAGATGCGGTGCGCGGGGTCGTTCTGCGCGGCGGCCTGCAGCTTGGCCACCAGCTCGTCGGTGCTGACCGCGTCGTCGCCCAGGTACAGCGTCCCGTCCGCCCGTATGGTCAGGGTGATCGGCTTGGTGTCGTTGTTGACCTGCTGCGCGCTGGTCTTGGGCAGGTCGACGTTGACACCGCTGGTCATCAGCGGTGCGGTGACCATGAAGATGATCAGCAGCACCAGCATCACGTCGACCATCGGCGTGACGTTGATCTCCGACATCGGCCGGTAGCGGCCGCGGCCGGATCCGCCGCCGCGTGAGCTCCGGCCGCCGGGTCCGAGAGAGGCCGCCATGGCTCAGCCCCTCTCCTCGGACTGGCGCGACAGGATCGCGCCGAACTCGGTGCCGAACGCCTCCAGCCGGGCCGCGAACCGCGACAGGTCGGAGTTGATCTTGTTGTAGGCGAGCACCGCCGGAATCGCCGCGACCAGGCCGATCGCGGTGGCGAACAGCGCCTCGGCGATACCGGGTGCCACCACGCTCAGGTTGGTGTTGTGCATCGCCGCGATCGCCGAGAAGGAGTGCATGATGCCCCACACGGTGCCGAACAGGCCGACGAAGGGTGCCACCGACCCCACCGAGGCCAGGAAGATCATCCAGCGCTCGAGTCGCTCCATCTCGCGGGTCACGGTGATTGCCATCGCCCGGTCCACCCGCTCCTGCACGCTGCCGCGGCTGAGGTCCGCACCCTTGACGCGCGCCGAGCGCCGCCATTCGCCCATCGCCGCGCCGAACACCGCGGCGATCGGGTGGGCGGGCTTCGCGCCCTCGGTCTCGTAGAGGTCGTCGAGGCTGCCGCCGGACCAGAACCGGTCCTCGAAGCCGCTCGCCTGGCGGTTGGCGCGCCGCATCGACATGGTCTTCTCGAAGATGATCGCCCAGACCCAGACGCTGGCCGCCACCAGTCCGATCATCACCAGCTTCACGACGAAGGAGGCCTGGATGAACAGACCCCACAGCGAGAGGTCCCCGGTGGCCGCGGCCCCGAGATTCACCGCATCAACCGCGCGATCCAAATGCGCCTCCCCCTAGCCCAGCCACCGGCTCCGAACCGGTCCGAAGCGCTTCCTTACGGCCTTGCGGTTGAAAGCAGAAGCCCAGGCCGACCGCTTTATGAAACGAACTGTTCGGTGCGGGGGCTGACCAGGTCGCACAGCACGTCGCGCCACAGCGGCGGGATGCGCGCCGGCTTGAGGTCGGCGATGCGGATGCAGGCGAGCTCCACCTCCAGGTCGGCGGCGACAGCGCCGTTGCAGGTCAGCGACTGGCGCATCCGCAGCCTCGCGCCGCCCAGCTCGCGCAGCCACGTGGTCACCGTCAGCAGATCGTCGAGACGCACCGGACGGCGGTAGGAGATCTGCACGTCGCGAACCACGAAGCCGAGTCCAAAATCCTCGCGCAGGGCGGCCACCGGCGCGCCCAGCGAGCGCATCGCCTCGGTGCGGCCGCGCTCCGCGAAGGCGAGATACTGCGCGTGGTACACCACGCCGCCGGCATCGGTGTCCTCGTAGTAGACACGGAAGGCGACGTCGTGACGCGGCATGGGCTACCCCTCCTCCAGCAGATCGAGCTGTCCCGGCTGGGACGGCGGCGGCACCAGGCCGAGATGCCGCCAGCCGCGCTCGCCGAGCATGCGGCCGCGGCTCGTGCGCAGCACCAGCCCCTCCTGGATCAGGAACGGCTCGACCACATCTTCCAGCGTATCGCGCGCCTCCGCCAGCGCCGCCGCCAGCGTCTCCACGCCCACCGGCCCGCCATGGTGATGCTCGGCGATGCGCCGCAGGTAGCGCCGGTCCATCGCGTCCAAGCCCAGGCTGTCCACCTCGAGCCGGGACAGGGCGGCGTCCGCCAGCGGGCGATCCACGGGTGCAGCACTGCTGCGGCCGACGGTGGCGAAGTCGCGCACCCGCCGCAGCAGCCGTCCCGCGATGCGCGGGGTGCCGCGCGAGCGGCGCGCGATCTCCTCGGCACCCTCCTCGGTCAGGTCGAAGCGCAGCTTCTCGGCGCCGCGGGAGACGATCAGGCGCAGCTCGTCGGGGGTGTAGAACACCAGTCGAAGCGGGATGCCGAAGCGGTCGCGAAGGGGAGTGGCCAGCAGCCCGGCGCGCGTGGTCGCCGCGACCAGGGTGAACGGGGACAAGTCGATGCGCACCGAGCGCGCCGCCGGTCCTTCGCCGATGATCAGGTCGAGCTGGAAATCCTCCATCGCCGGATACAGCACCTCCTCGATGGCTGGCTGCAGGCGATGGATCTCGTCGATGAACAGCACGTCGCGCGGCTGCAGGTTGGTCAGGATGGCGGCGAGGTCGCCGGCACGCTGGATCACCGGCCCGGAGGTGGCGCGGAAGCCGACGCCGAGCTCCCGCGCCACGATCTGCGCCAGCGTGGTCTTGCCCAGGCCCGGCGGCCCGTGCAGCAGTACGTGGTCGAGCGCCTCGCCGCGTCCTCGCGCCGCCTGGATGAACACCGAGAGGTTCTCGCGGCTGGCGCGCTGGCCGACGAATTCGCCGAGATGCTGCGGCCGCAGGCTCGCCTCGGCGGCATCCTCCTCGGCGCGACGCGCATCGACGGTGCGGCCGGAAGCGGCCTCGCTCATCGTGCCAGCTCGCGCAGGCTGTCGCGGATCACGGCGTCCAGACCGGCGACGTCACCGAGGCGCTCGATCACCCGGCTCACCGCGGGGGCCGCCTCCTGCCTGCGGAAGCCTAGGCCGGAAAGGGCGGCCAGCGCATCCGCCTCGACGCCGCCGCCGGAGATTGCCGCGTTGCTGAACGCCGCCGCGGTCCCGGTCGGCATCCCGCCGGCCTTCTCGCGCAGCTCGCTGAGCAGCCGGTCGGCGATGCGCGCGCCCACTCCCGGCAGCCGGGTCAGGCTGGAGCGGTCGCCAGTGGCGATGACCGAGACCAGGTCGCGCGGCGACAGCCCCGACAGCACCGCGAGCGCCAGCTTCGCGCCCACCCCCTGCACCGTGATGAGCAGCCGGAACCAGTCGCGTTCCGCCGCGTCGGCGAAGCCGTACAGCAGGATCGCATCCTCGCGCACCACCGTCTCGACCAGCACCCGCGCCGGCTCCGGCGGCCGCGGCAGGGCGGCGATGGTGCGCGTGCTGGCCTGCACCAGGTAGCCGACGCCGCCCACGTCGATCACGCAGCGATCCGCCTCCACCTGGGCTAGAGAACCGCTGAGCTGGGCGATCATGAGGCGCGCGCGATCATGCCATCCGCTTCCCGGACAGGATGCGCAGCCGGGTGGCGCGGTGGTGCGCGTGGCAGATCGCCACCGCCAGCGCGTCGGACGCGTCGGCGCGACGTATGGTCGCCCCCGGCAGCAGGCGGCGCACCATCATCTCGACCTGGTCCTTGCTGGCGGCACCGGTGCCGACCACGGCGCGCTTGACCGCCATCGCGCCGTACTCGGTCACCGCGATCCCGGCCAGCGCCGGCGCCAGCAGCGCGACCCCGCGCGCGTAGCCGAGCTTCAGGGTCGCGGCACCGTTGCGGTTGACGTAGGTCTCCTCGACCGCCGCCTCCTGCGGGGCGAAGCCGAGGAACAGGTCGCGCAGCTGGTCGTGCAGCCGCTTCAGCCGGTCCGGCACGCTGTCGTCGCCGTCGGTGGCGATCACCCCGTCGGCGACGTGGCGCAGCCGGTTGTCGACGGCCTGGAGCACGCCCCATCCGGTGAAGCGCAGGCCCGGATCGATGCCGACGATCAGGGTCATGCAGCTGTCAGGCGGAGAGCCTCTCGGCGAGCTCGTCCGGCAGGTCGAAATTGGCATACACGGCCTGCACGTCGTCGTTCTCCTCGAGCGCGTCGATCAGCTTCAGCACCGTGATGCCGTGATCCTCGTCCAGAGTCACCACCGTAACGGCGCGCCAGTCGAGCTTGGCCGTCTCGGGCGCGCCGAAACGCGCTTCCAGGGCGTCGCGCACGGCGAAGAAGGAGTGGGTACCGCAGGTCACCTCGTGGTGCCCCGACCCGCTCTCGACGTCGTCGGCGCCGGCCTCGATCGCCGCGTCCAGCATCTGGTCCGCCGATGCTGCCGCCGCCGGGAAGCTCACGATGCCGAGCCGGGTGAACAGGAACGAAACCGAGTTGGTCTCGCCGAGCGCGCCGCCATGCTTGGAGAAGGCGGCGCGCACGTCCGAGGCGGTGCGGTTGCGGTTGTCGGTCAGCGCCTCGACGATGACCGCGACCCCCGCCGGCCCGTAGCCCTCGTAGCGCACCTCGACGTAATCGTCGCCGCCGCCGGCGCCGGCGGCCTTGCGCACGGCGCGGTCGATGGTGTCCTTCGGCATGTTGATCTCGCGCGCCGCCGACAGCGCGGCACGCAGCCGCGGGTTGGACGAGGCATCCGGCAGGCCCGCGCGCGCGGCCACCGTGATCTCGCGTATCACCTTGGCGAACTGCCGCGCCCGGCGCGCGTCCTGCGCGCCCTTGCGGTGCATGATGTTCTTGAACTGGGAATGTCCGGCCATCGATGCGCCTGCAGACGGTTGCGGCTAGCCTGCCCTGCCGTGGCAGTGCTTGAACTTGCGACCGGAGCCGCACGGGCAGGAGGCGTTGCGCGGCGTGTCCGCAAACGGCGCCAGCCGGGTCTCGGAAGCCTCGCTGACCTCGGCCAGCAGCACCTCGCCGCTCCCGGCCAGCTCCATCGCCGGTGCCCGCGACCTCGCATCGAAGCCGGGCGGCGGCTCCAGCGCCACCTCAGGCGGAGGCATCAGCTCGACCCGCGCCAGCATCGCGGTGACCCGCTCGCGCATCTCGTCGAGCATGACGTGGAACAGCTTGAAGGCCTCGCGCTTGTACTCGTTCAGCGGATCCTTCTGCGCGTAGGCGCGCAGGCCGATGCCCTGGCGCAGCTGGTCGAGCAGCAGCAGATGCTCCTTCCACACCGCATCCAGCGTCGTCAGCAGCAGCTGCTTCTCTATGTACTGCATGACGTCGGCGCCGAAGGCGGCATTCTTGGCTGCCATCGCCGCGTCCGCCGCCTGCAGCACGCGCTCGGTCACCGACTGGGCGCGCGAGGACGGCATGGACGCCCAGTCGGCGACCGGCAGCGCCAGCCCGAGCAGGCGGTCGAGATCCTCGGCGAGCTCGGCACTCTCCCACTGCTCGGCGAAGGCGCGCTCGGGGATGCGCCGGCCGACCACCGTTTCGATCAGCTCGCGGCGCATCTGCGCCACGGTTTCCGTTACGTCGCCCGCCGCCATGAATTCGCGCCGCTGCGCATAGACCTCCTTGCGCTGGTCGTTCATCACGTCGTCGTACTTGAGCAGGTTCTTGCGGGTGTCGAAGTTGCGCGCCTCGACCTTCTTCTGCGCCTTCTCCAGCGCGCGGTTGATCCAGGGGTGGACGATCGCCTCGCCCTCCTTGAGCCCCAGCCGCTGCAGCATCCCGCCCATCCGCTCGGAGCCGAAGATGCGCATCAGGTCGTCTTCCAGCGACAGGAAGAAGCGCGAGGCGCCCGGATCGCCCTGACGGCCGGAGCGGCCGCGCAGCTGGTTGTCGATGCGGCGGCTCTCGTGCCGCTCGGTGCCGATCACGAACAGGCCGCCGGCCTGCTTCACCACCTCGTGCCAATCCGCCACCTGCTCGCGCAGCGCCGCCTCGCGTGCCAGCCGCTCGGCAGGATCGGTGATCTCGCCGAGCTCCTGACGGATGCGCATGTCGGCGTTGCCGCCCAGCTTGATGTCGGTGCCGCGCCCGGCCATGTTGGTGGCGATCGTGATCGCCCCCGGCGCGCCGGCCTGGGCGATGATGGTCGCCTCCTTCTCGTGGAAGCGCGCGTTCAGCACGTTGTGCACGACGCCGCGGCGATGCAGCAGGTCCGACAGCATCTCGCTCTTCTCGATGCTGGTGGTGCCGACCAGGATCGGCTGCCCGCTCGCGTGGGTCTCCTCGATCAGGGTGGTGACCGCGAGGTACTTCTCCTTGGCGTTGAGGTAGACCTCGTCGTCGCCGTCGCGGCGCGTCATCGGCACGTTGGTCGGGATCTCGATCACGTCGAGCTTGTAGATCTCGGCGAACTCGTCGGCCTCGGTCACCGCGGTCCCGGTCATGCCGGAGAGCTTGGGGTAGAGCCGGAAATAGTTCTGGAAGGTGATCGAGGCGAGGGTCTGGTTCTCCTGCTGGATCTCCGTGTGCTCCTTGGCTTCCAGCGCCTGGTGCAGCCCGTCCGAGTAGCGCCGCCCGTCCATCATGCGGCCGGTGAACTCGTCGATGATGATGACGCGGTCCTGGCGCACGATGTAGTCGACGTCGCGTGCGAACAGCGTGTGCGCGCGCAGCGACTGCTGCACGTGATGCACCACGGTGATGTTGAGCACGTCGTACAGCGCGCCCTCGGTGACGATGCCGGCGGCGACCAGCATCTCCTCCACCGTCTCCGATCCGGCCTCGGTGAGGATCACGGTGCGGAACTTCTCGTCCTTGTCGTAGGTCGAGGGGTCGGTGACCAGCTGCTTGACTACCTCGTCGACGCGCCGGTACAGGTCCGAGCTGTCCTCGGCCGGCCCGGAGATGATCAGCGGCGTGCGCGCCTCGTCGATCAGGATGGAGTCCACCTCGTCGACGATGGCGTAGCTGAAGGCGCGCTGGGTCATGTCCTCCAGCCGGTACTTCATGTTGTCGCGCAGGTAGTCGAAGCCGAACTCG
>CAXTNV010000159.1:0-4507 GCA_964245755.1 uncultured Acetobacteraceae bacterium
CGCCAATACTCGATCCCGCCGAGCAGCCGGATCACCACGCAGCGCGCGCGCGAGATCAGCTGCTCGACCAGCAGGTCCACCGACATCGGGTGGCGCAGCCGCGCCAGGCTGGCGAGGCGCAGCGAGGGTCCCGGCCCACGGTCCGCTGCACCCGCCGCCTGGGCCCAGCTGCCCAGGTCGCTGTCCGAGAAGGAAAGGAACACCAGCTCGGCGGGTGCCAGGCCCGGATCGACCGCCGCTTCCGCCTCGTCGAGCGTGCGTACCTCGCGAACCAGCAGGTGCACGCGGTCAGCCCGAGGCGCGCATCGCGACGACGTCGCCTGCGCCGCGCTCGGACGGGCTGAGCCGCGCGCAGATCGCCGCGCGGTCGAGCCCGCTGCGGCCGATCACCACCAGGGCGCCGGCGCGCGCTTCCGCGGCCGCCCAGGCACGATCGAACTGGTGACGCACGCGCGTGCCGACCGCCTGCAGCGCGAGCCGCATCGGCTTGCCGCGCACCGCCGCGAAGCCCTTGATGCGCAGGATGTCGTGCGCTGACGCGAGCTCGCCGAGGATCGCGACCAGTTCGTCGGGAGAACCGATCTCCCCGATCGGCACCACGAAGCTCTCGAAATCGTCGTGCTCGTGCCCGGCCTCGTCGTCATGGTGCGACCGCCGTGCCTCCAGATCGTCCTGCGAGGCGGCATCCAGCCCGAGCAGGACGCCCGGTGCGACCCGCCCCTCCGAGACGCGCAGGATCTTGACCGCGCGCGGGATCAGCGCCGCGATGTCGCGCTCGATCACCGAGCAGCCGGCGTCGTCGAGCAGGTCGGTCTTGTTGAGCACCACCAGGTCGGCGCAGAGCAGCTGATCCTCGTAGACCTCCGACAGCGGGTTGTCGTGATCGAGCGAAGGGTCCGCGGCACGCGCGCGCGCCACCGCCTCCGGATCGTCGGCAAAGCGGCCGGCGGCGACCGCGGGCGCGTCGATCACGGTCACCACCCCGTCGACGGTCATGCGGGTGCGTATCGTCGGCCAGTTGAAGGCGCGCAGCAGCGGCTTGGGCAGCGCCAGCCCGGAAGTCTCAATCACCACGTGCTCGGGAGGATCGGGCCGGTCGAGCAGCTTCTGCATGGTCGGCAGGAAGTCTTCGGCCACCGTGCAGCAGATGCAGCCGTTGGCCAGCTCGATGATGTCGTCGTCGGTGCACCCCTGGATGCCGCAGCTGCGCAGCGTCTCGCCGTCGATGCCCAGCGCGCCGAACTCGTTGACGATGATCGCGATCCGGCGTCCGCCGGCATGCTCCAGCAGGTGGCGCAGCAGCGTGGTCTTGCCGGCACCGAGGAAGCCGGTGATGACGGTGGCGGGGATGCGCGCGCTCACGCGACCAGCGCCGGGATGCGGCCATGCACCATCCTGGCCAGCGAGGCCGGGCGCTTCGAGGGCAGCACGGCGCCGTTCTGCGAGGCGGCGTAGATCGCCGCGTACTCCACGAGGTCGGCGGCGCAATCGAGATCGAGCCCGCCGAGCAGGTAGCTCCACTTGCCGGGCATGACGATCGCCGCCGAGCAGCCATTGTCGCAGTTCGACAGGCACTTCGCTTCCAGCAGTCGCACCGGGACATCCGACCGCTCGGTCAGCAGCGCCTGCAACCGGCGATGCAGCATGGCTCCGGGAAGATCCGCGTCCGCGACGGGCGGGCGCCCGGCGCGGCAGCAGGTGCAGACGTGCAGGAGCGCGCGTGCCTGTGTCATCGTCTCTCGATCATGGTGATGGAAGGCTTTGGGCGCGCAGGGTATGCCCTGGTGCCCGAGACCGTCAAAGGTGCCGACCTGACCGACCCATTCCATCGGCTCGCCCTCGTGCTCGGCGGTGCGCGATCCGGCAAGAGCCGCCACGCCGAAGGCTTGATCACGGCGCGGCCCCCGCCGTGGGTGTATGTCGCGACCGCGGCAGCGCAAGACGACGAGATGCGCGAGCGGATCGCGGCGCATCGGGCACGACGCCCAGACGGGTGGCGCACGGTCGAGGCGCCGCTGGCGCTGGACGACGCTCTGGACCGGGTGCCGACGGCGCCGGTGCTGGTGGACTGCCTCACGCTGTGGCTAACCAACCTGATGCTGGGCGAGCACGACGTCGAGGCGGCGACGCGCGCACTCGAGCGGGGACTCGAACGACGCGCCGGCCTCACCGTCCTGGTTTCCAGCGAGGTCGGCCTCGGCATCGTGCCGGAGCACGCGCTGGCGCGACGCTTCCGCGATGCCGCCGGCTCGCTGCATCAGCGTCTCGCCGCGCGCGCCGACCACGTCGTGCTGGTCGCGGCGGGACTGCCGCTGACGCTGAAGGGGTCGTTTGGATGAGCCAGCAGGACGAGGCAGAGCGCCACCGGATGCGCATGCGCAAGCGCAAGGCGGTGCAGGATCGCGAGGTCGCCGGCAAGACCGTCGAGAAGGGGCTGCTGATCGTCCACACCGGCCCCGGCAAGGGAAAATCCACCGCCGCACTCGGGCTGATGCTGCGCATGATCGGGCGAGGCCGGCGCACCGCGATGGTGCAGTTCATCAAGGGCGGGTGGGACACCGGCGAGCGCCGCGTGCTGGAGGGTTTCGGTCCGCTGGTGCAGTGGCACACGATGGGCGAGGGCTTCACCTGGGAGACCCAGGACCGCGAGCGCGACGTCGCCGCCTGCCGCCGCGCCTGGGACCGGGCGCGCGCGCTGCTGGCCTGTGACGACCTGTCGCTGCTGGTGCTGGACGAGCTGAACATCGCGCTGCGCTACGACTACCTGTCGCTCGACGAGGTGCTGGAGGCGATCGCCTCGCGGCCGCCGATGCTGCACGTGGTGGTGACCGGCCGCCAGGCGAAGCCGGCGCTGATCGAGGCGGCCGACCTGGTCACCGAGATGGCCGCGGTGAAGCATCATTTCGCGAGCGGGGTGAAGGCGCAGGAGGGGATCGAGTTCTGATGCGCGCCCTGATGATCCAGGGCACCGGCTCGTCGGTGGGCAAGTCGGTGATCGTCGCGGGCCTCGCTCGCGCGCTGACCCGCCGCGGCCTCGTCGTGCGTCCGTTCAAACCGCAGAACATGTCGAACAACGCCGCCGTCGCCGAAGCGGCCGGGGAGGAGGGCGGCGAGATCGGCCGCGCGCAGGCGCTGCAGGCGCGTGCCTGCGGCGTCGCTCCCAGCGTGCACATGAACCCGGTGCTGCTCAAGCCGCAGAGCGAGATCGGCGCGCAGCTGGTGGTGCAGGGACGGGTGCGCGGCAACGTCCGCGCGCGTGACTACCAGTCGCTCAAGCCTTCGCTGATGACACAGGTGATGCACAGCTTCGGCGTGCTGCGGGCGCAGGCCGACATCGTTCTGGTCGAGGGCGCCGGCAGCGCCTCGGAGACCAACCTGCGCGCCGGCGACATCGCCAACATGGGGTTCGCCCGCGCCAGCCTCACGCCGGTGGTGCTGCTCGGCGACATCGACCGCGGCGGCGTGATCGCGAGCCTGGTCGGCACCCACACGGTGCTGGAGCCCGAGGACGCGGCGATGATCAGGGGCTTCATCGTCAACCGCATGCGCGGCGACGCCTCGCTGTTCGACGAGGGCATGCGCACGATCGCGCGCCTGACCGGCTGGCCGGCACTCGGGCTGGTGCCGTTCCTCGACGCGGTTCGTGCCCTGCCGGCGGAGGACGCGGCCGACCTGGCACCCACCCGCGCTCGCGACGGGATGCTGCGCATCGCGGTGCCGATGCTGCCGCATATCGCCAACTTCGACGACTTGGATCCGCTGCGCGCCGAGCCCGGCGTGAGCTTGGCGATGGTGCCGCCCGGGCAGCCGCTGCCGGCGCCGTGCGAGCTGGTGGTCCTGCCCGGCTCGAAAGCCACGCTCGCCGACCTGTCGGCGCTGCGCGCGGAGGGCTGGGACATCGACCTGCTCGCGCATCGCCGGCGCGGCGGGCACGTGATCGGGTTGTGCGGCGGCTACCAGATGCTGGGCACCCGCATCGCCGACCCGCACGGGGTGGAGGGGCCGCCGGGTCAGGCGCAGGGCCTCGGCCTGCTCGAGGTCGAGACCGTGCTGACCCCGCACAAGCGCCTGGCGACCGTGCGCGGCGAGGTCGTGGCGGACGGCAGCGCGGTGTGCGGCTACGAGATGCACATGGGCGTCACCGATGGCGCCGATGCCGCGCGGCCGATGCTGCGACTGCAGGATGGGCGGGCGGAGGGTGCCGTATCTGAGGACGGACGCGTCAGCGGCAGCTACCTGCACGGCCTGTTCGCCGCCGACGGCGCACGGCGCCGGCTGCTCGGCCGGCTCGGCCTGGCCGCGCCGCCGCGCGACCACGCGGCGGGGGTGGATGCGGCGCTCGACGCGCTGGCCGCGCACCTGGAGCGGCACGTCGACATCGACCGCCTGCTGGCCCTCGCCGTCTAGCCGCCTTCCTGCTGGCTGCCGCACCCGCCGGCGTCAGGACAGCCGCCAGGCCGGCGCCGCCAGCAGCACCGCCAGCAGCACCGCCGCGACGAGCTGGATC
>CAXTNV010000159.1:4517-6081 GCA_964245755.1 uncultured Acetobacteraceae bacterium
CCCGCGCGAGATCCCCGGCGTCGGCCGCACGCTCGCCGTCGCCGAGCCAGGCATCCTCGATCCGGATGGCAGCATAGACGCGTGGGCCGCCGAGCCGGAGACCGAGCGCGCCCGCCATCGCCGCTTCCGGCCAGCCGGCGTTAGGCGAGCGGTGCCGATGCGCGTCGCGGCGCAGGATGCGCCAGGCCCGCGCCGCCGCCGGCCGGTCGTCCAGCCCGGCGGCAAGCACGATCCACAGCGCGGCGATGCGCGAGGCCGGCAGGTTGACGAGGTCGTCCAGCCGCGCCGCGGCCCGGCCGAACTCGCGGTGCCGCGGCGTCAGGTGGCCGATCATGCTGTCGGCGGTGTTGATCGCCTTGTAGGCTGCAAGCCCCGGCAGCCCGAGCAGCGCGCACCACAGCAGCGGCGCCACGACGCCGTCGGAGAAGTTCTCGGCCAGGCTCTCGATCGCCGCACGCACGATCGCCGGCCGGTCCAGGCTCGCCGGATCGCGACCGACGATGCGCGAGACGGCGGCGCGGCCGCCCTCGATGCCGCCTTGGCTGAGGCCGCATTGCACCGCCGCGACGTGGGCGTGCAGACTGCGGCTAGCCAGCAGCGTGCTGGCAACGGCGCCGAGCAGCAGCAGCGCCGCCGGCGGCGGCAGCAGGCGCAGCGCCGCCAGCTGTGCCAGCAGCGCCAGCGCCGCCGGCAGCCCCACCGCCGGCAGCAGTGCCAGCACGCCGTTGAGCCGTCGGCGGCGCTGCGGCACTGTCTCGCGGTTGAGGCCGCGATCGAGACGACCGATCAGGCTGCCGATCCACACCACCGGATGCCGCAGCAGCCGGAACAGCAGCGGCGGGTAGCCAAGGATGGCCTCGATCACCAGGGCTGAGGCCGCGACGGCAAAGTCGGCGAGGAGCATGCCGCCGGGCATCGCACATGGCGGCCGGCTGATCGAGGCGCGGCGGATGTTTCCACACGCCCTCGAGCCCTTCCTCGACCTCTCCACCGGCATCAACCCGCACGCCTATCCGGTCGAGTGCTTCACCCGCGAGCAGCTCACCCGGCTGCCGGAGCCGGAGGCGCTCGAGGCGCTGCAGGCGGTTGCTGCGTCGACGTACGGCGCCGCCAACCCGTCGATGCTGGTCGCGGCACCCGGCAGCCAGATCCTGATCAGCCTGCTGCCGCGCCTGCTCGGGCTGCGCCGGGCGACGATCCTCGGTCCGACCTACGCCGAGCACCAGCAGTCCTGGGAGACGGCCGGCGCCAGGGTCACGATCGAGCCGGAGCCGGCGGCTTTCCTGAGCGCGGCCGGGACCGCGCAGGCCGCGATCCTGTGCAACCCGAACAACCCCGACGGCCGGTGCTGCCCTCCCGACGCCCTGCTGGGGCTCGCCGACCGGCTCGGCCAGAGCGGCGGCGTGCTGATCTGCGACGAGGCGTTCGCCGACCTGCAGACGCCGGATCCCGGGCTCGCGCGTCACCTGCCGCGCCGCGGCCTGCTGATCCTGCGTTCGTTCGGCAAGTGCTACGGGCTGGCTGGCCTCAGGCTGGGCTTCCTGCTGGGCGACGCGATCCGCGT
>CAXTNV010000159.1:6091-6997 GCA_964245755.1 uncultured Acetobacteraceae bacterium
GCGCAGCACTCGGTCCCTGGGCCGTCTCCGGTCCGGCGCTCGCGGCGGCGACCGTGGCGCTGGCCGATGCCGGCTGGCGCGAGGAGATGGCGTCGCGGCTGCAGCATGCGGGCGAGCGGCTGGACGCGATGCTTGCCGCGAGCGGATTCGCATCCGCCGGCGGCACCCGGCTGTTCCGGCTGTTCCGGGGCGAGCGGGCCCCGGCGCTGTTCCTGGCGCTCGGAGAGGCCGGCATCCTCACCCGGCGCTTCCAGCATGATCCGCGGCTGCTTCGCCTCGGCCTGCCGGGGCGGGAGGCGCACTGGGCGCGGCTATGCCGGGTGCTGGTCGACTTCACCGGAGCACACTCCGGCGCCTGAGCCATCGAACCGCCTGCGTCCCACCGCCCCTTGCCTATCGGCCGCGAAAACGTGATCCGGCGCCTCGTCGCCTCGAAGCTGCCGCCATGCATCACCTTCGTGCCGTAGAGTGCTGATCGACCGAGGACATCGCCACGGCCGGCCAAACCTCCGGCAGCGCCGATCGCCGTCATGCGCTCGATGCATGCCAGGATCGGGCCAACAGGTGCGCCGCTGCCACGTTAGCCCGGCAGCGAAAACAGCGGGCAAGTAACTATTTAAGTCGCATGCGGCGAGACAGTCGGGCTTAAATCAGACGCCCCGAGATTCTGGAGAGAAACTTCCGATGCCGTCCTCCCCGACCCCGCTCGACAACGAGGATCTCAGCGCCATCCGCGACGCGGTTCCTTCCCTCGACCTGCTGGCCATCCGCTCGCTGCGGCGGGCCGGCTTCCAGATCGTCCGGGAGGAACCGGAACGTCGGGAAACCATGCCGGCCGATCAGCCGATGCCTCGCGCCGGCCGCGACCTGGAGCGGCCGAAGGGCTCATCGTTCTGAAGCCATGAC
>CAXTNV010000160.1:0-6949 GCA_964245755.1 uncultured Acetobacteraceae bacterium
GTCCGGGGCGCCCTACGTGTTCCACGACCCGATCGAGCAGGCGCGCGTCACCGGCTTCGAGACTGAGATCATCGAGGCGGTCGCCGCCCGCCTCCGACGCCGGCCGGTGATGGTGCAGAACGACTGGGACGCGCTGATCCCCGGGCTGCAGCGCGGCCTCTACGACGTGGTGATCGACGGCCTCGAGATCACGCCGGAACACGCGCAGGCGGTGGACTTCTCCGCGCCGTACTACCGCACCTTCGAGCAGATCGTGGTGCGCCGCGAGGAGCGCGGGCTCGACACGCCGGCACGGCTGCGCGGCCACGTGGTCGGCACGCTGAAGGCGAGCCTGGCCGAGCGCATGCTGCAGGACGAACCGGCCATCACGGTGCGCACCTACGACGAGGAGATCAACGTCTACGCCGATCTCGCTGCGCACCGCCTCGACGCGGTGCTGCTCGACTGGCCGATCGCGCTGTACTACGCGCAGCCCGACCCGCGGCTGAAACTGGTGGGTGCGCCGGTCGGCGCGCTGTCGTACGGCATCGCGGTGCGCCACGGCGACGCGGCGCTGCTGGGGGCGATCGACGCGGCACTCGAGGCGATGCGACGCGACGGCACGCTGACCCGCATCCTGTCGCGCTGGAACCTGTGGGACCGCGGCATGTCGGCGGATGGCGGCGGCGATGCGGTGGCGGTGGCACCCTCGCAGTGGCGGCACTACCTGGCCGCGACGGTGCCGCTGTCGCGCTGGCACGAGCGGCTCGGCCGCTATGTCGGCTTCCTGCCGCTGATCGGGTGGGGTGCCGCGCTGACCCTGGCGGTGTCCGCCTGCGCGATGCTGCTGGCGGTGGCGGTGGGGCTGCTGCTGGCGCTGCTGCGCGGCTACGGCCCGAGGCCGCTGGCGATGCTCGCAGCGCTCTACGTCGAGATCGTGCGCGGCACACCGCTGCTGATCCAGATCCTGTTCATCTTCTACGGCCTGCCGGGGCTCGGCATCCGGCTCGATCCGTTCCTGGCCGGGGTGGTGGCGCTCGGCCTCAACTACGGCGCCTACGAGGCGGAGAACTACCGCGCCGGGCTGCAGTCGGTGGCGCACGGGCAGGGCGAGGCGGCGATGGCGCTGAACATGACACAGGCGCAGGCGCTGCGTCACGTGGTGGTGCCGCAGGCGTTCCGCTTCGTGGTGCCGGTGATGACCAACGACTTCATCTCGCTGCTCAAGGATTCCTCGCTGGTCAGCGTGATCACCCTGTCCGAGCTGACGCAGCTCTACACGCGGCTTTCGACCACCTACTACGACTATCTCGGCACCGGACTGATGATCGGCGCCGCCTACCTGCTGCTCGGCCTGCCGTTCGTGCATCTGGCGCGGCTGGCCGAGCGGCGGCTGTCGGCGGGTCGCGTGACACGCCGCCGCTGATCCGCGTCGTGGCCGGCACCGAGGTGCGGCGGCGAGGCTTGCCTGCTGCGGCCGGGAGGGCTATCTAGCGCGCATACCTTAATCTTCCGGCCTTTCGGGGGGTGGCCTTTACCGGCCGCCTTTTTTGCTTTGGACGCTGATCCTCCCCATCTGATCGGGCTAGAGGCCCGCATCGCCGACCTGATCGGGCCCGCCGTGAGCGATCTCGGCTACGAGCTGGTGCGGGTCGCCGTGCGCGGCCAGGACCGGCCGACCGTGCAGATCATGGCCGATCGCGCCGACGGCACGCTGATCGGCGTCGAGGATTGCGCGACGATCAGCCGCACCGTCAGTGCCGTGCTGGATGTCGACGACCCGATCTCCGGCGCCTGGGAGCTGGAGGTGAGCTCGGCCGGCATCGACCGGCCGCTGACCCGGACGAAGGACTGGAACCGTTTTTCCGGACACCGCGCGAAGGCCGAGCTGAACCTGCCGCTGGACGGGCGCAAGCGCTTTGCCGGCATCGTGCTCGGCGCCGCCGACGGACTGGGTCGGATGCGTTTGGACGACGGTTCGGAGGTCTCGCTGCCGCTCGCGCAGATGCGCAGTGCGCGGTTGGTGTTGACGGATGCCCTGATCGAGGCGTCTGCGCGCATGATGGGCGTCGTGGCACCTGCCAATGCCGCCGGGGCCGACAGCCTTTCCGCCACAACGCCGGCGCGCGGTCCGAAGCCGAGCCGCAAGACGCATTAGAGGCCATCGAGGTTCATCATGGATACTGCCGTCTCCCGTCCCGAGCTGCTGCTGGTCGCCGATGCGGTCGCGCGCGAGAAATCGATCGATCGCGAGGAAGTGCTGGAAGCGATGGAGCAGGCCATCCAGAAGGCCGGCCGCGCCAAGTATGGCCACGAGAAGGACATACGCGCCACCATTGACCGCCGCACCGGAGACGTGCGCCTTTCCCGCTGGACCGAGGCGGTGGAGAACGTGGAGAACGAGGAGACCCAGATCCCGGTCAACATCGCGCGCAAGTTCAAGCCCGAGATCAATGTCGGCGAGCATCTGGTCGACCCGCTGCCGCCGATCGATTTCGGCCGCATCGCCGCCCAGACCGCCAAGCAGGTGATCGTGCAGCGGGTGCGCGAGTACGAGCGCAAGCGCCAGTTCGACGAGTTCAAGGACCGCGTCGGCGAGATCGTCAACGGCACGGTGAAGCGTACCGAGTACGGCAACCTGATGGTCGAGATCGGCCACGCCGAGGCGTTGCTGCGCCGCGACGAGCTGATCCCGCGCGAGAGCTTCCGCAACTCCGACCGCGTGCGCGCCTACATCTACGACGTGCGCGACGAGCCGCGCGGGCCCCAGATCTTCCTGTCCCGCACCCATCCCGCCTTCCTGGCCAAGCTGTTCGCCCAGGAGGTGCCGGAGATCTATGACGGCATCATCGAGATCAAGGCGGTGTCGCGCGATCCCGGCTCACGCGCCAAGATGGCGGTGATCTCGCGCGATAGCTCGATCGACCCGGTGGGGGCATGCGTCGGCATGCGCGGCTCGCGCGTGCAGGCGGTGGTGGCGGAGCTGCAGGGCGAGAAGATCGACATCATCCCCTGGAGCCCGCAGGCCGCGACCTTCGTGGTCAACGCCCTGGCGCCGGCGGAGGTCACCAAGGTGGTGATGGACGAGGAGGCCGGGCGCGTCGAGGTGGTGGTGCCGGACGAGCAGCTGAGCCTGGCGATCGGCCGCCGCGGCCAGAACGTGCGGCTGGCAAGCCAGCTGACCCGCTGGGACATCGACATCCTGACCGAGGCCGAGGAGAGCGAGCGCCGACAGGAGGAGTTCCGGCGCCGTTCCGGCCAGTTCGTCGAGGCGCTGGACGTGGACGACGTGATCGCCGGGCTGCTGGTCACCGAGGGCTTCAACTCGGTCGAGGAGCTGGCCTTCGTCCCGGTCGACGAACTCGCCGACATCGAGGGTTTCGACGAGACGGTGGCCGAGGAGCTGATCCGGCGCGCGGAGACCTTTCTGGCGCGGCGCGACGAGTCGCTGAACGCGAAGCGCATCGAGCTCGGCGTCACCGACGAGGTGGCCGAAGCCGGCGGTTTCTCGATGCAGGCGCTGGTGACGCTCGGCGAGAAGGGGGTCAAGACGCTGGACGACCTGGCCGACCTGGCCGGTGACGAGCTGGTGGAGATCCTGGGCGCGGACGCGATCGACGAGGAGGCGGCAAACGAGATCATCATGGCCGCGCGCGCGCACTGGTTCGAGGGCGAGGAGGCTGGAGCGGCAGCCGCGACGTCGGAGCCGGCAGGATCCGACGCGGAAACGGCGGACCAGGAGGACTCCCACGTCTGAGCCGATCGGAGCCGAGGCGCAGGATGACGACGCGGAGGAACGGGGGCCGTTGCGTCGCTGCATCGTCACCCGCACGCGCGCGCCGCCGTCCGGCATGATCCGCTTCGTGATCTCGCCTGACCGCGTGCTGACACCCGACTTGGCCGCACGTCTGCCAGGACGGGGAATCTGGTTGAGCGCGCGGAAGGATGTGCTAGAAACCGCCCGGAAACGCGGTGCGTTCGCGCGTGCCGCACGTGGGCCGGTGACGGTTCCTCCCGATCTTGCCTCGATGCTGCAGGATGGTCTGCTGCGTCGCATCGCCGATCTGCTCGGTCTCGCACGTCGTGCGGGGCAGGCAGTGAGCGGCTACGGCAAGGCACGGGAATGGGTCACAGCCCGCAAGGCTGGCCTGATCGTCCAGGCGTCGGACGGCAGCGTCGCGGAGCGAGCACGGCTGCTCTCCGGCGCTCGCGATCTGCCGGTCGTGTCATGCATGACCGGAACGAGACTCGGCGCGGCCTTCGGTCGTGACCATGTTGTGCACGGTGCCGTGATGGCGGGGGCCTTGGCCGACCGGCTCATCGCGGAGAATGGACGTTATGCGGGACTTGCCGAACTGGCTTCTGCCAGCGAGGCGCCGGTTCGGCGGGGCAATCCCGAGGATCGGCCCGCGGATGGGCTGGAACAGGCGGGTACATGAGCGAAGGCAACGACCAGGATCAAGCGAAGGGGCGTCTGTCTCTGCGGCCGGCGGGCCGTCTGGAGCTGGGACGTACCGTCGATGCGGGGTCCGTACGACAGAGCTTCAGCCATGGCCGCTCGAAGGTGGTCCAGGTCGAGGTGCGCAAGAAGCGTGGCCCCGGACCGACGCCGGCTCCGGGTGCGCCCGGTGCACCCGCCGGGCGTGCCGCAGCACCCGCCTCGACGCGTCCCGCCGGCGCCGGACGTGCGCTGACCGCCTCGGAACTCGCCACCCGGCAGCGCGTGCTCGAGGAGCAGCAGAAGGAATCCGCCAAGCGCGAGTCCGAGCGTCGCGAGCAGGAGAAGATCTCGATCCTCTCCGCCGCCGAGGAGGCGAGGCGTCGCGAGGACGATAATCGCCGTGTCGCCGAGGACCAGGCACGCGAGGCTGCGCATGCCGAGGCACGTGCCCGCGACGATGCGGCCGAGACCGCCCGGCACGCCGCCCATGCGGCGCGCGAGGCCCAGGAAGCGGCCCGCCACGCGGCGCTGCACGGCGCCGACGCGACCGAGACGCGCCGTCCGGGGGCGCCTGGCCCGCTCGCTCCCGCGGCGGCCGCGGCACGGGCTTCCGGTGTGCAGGTGTTGCCCCGCGGGCCGGCCGAGCCGCTGCGTCCGCTCGCCGAGCGTGCGACCATGGGCGCGGTGCCCGCCTCCGCCGGCACTCCCGCCCCGTCCGGTGGCGCTCCCGCCGCGGTCGAGACGCTTCGCCTGAAGCCCACCCGTCCGGAAGAGGACGAGAGCCGCCGCTTCGGCGTCGCGCGCCGTCCTGGGGCGGTGCTGCCGCCGCGCAAGGCGCCGGTGGTCGCGCCCAAGAAGCTCGGTGATCGCCGTGCCACCGGCCGGGTCGACGTGCAGGCCGCGATCGAGGGCGAGGATGAGAAGACCCGATCGCTGGCCTCGGTGCGTCGCCAGCGCGACCGCGAGCGCCGTCAGGCCGAACTCGAGCGGCTGCGCGCCGACCAGGTGCGCGTGGTGCGCGACGTCGTGCTGCCCGAGACCATCAGCGTCCAGGAGCTCGCCAACCGCATGGCGACCCGCGCCGCCGACGTGATCAAGTCGCTGATGAAGATGGGCGTCATGGCCACGGTGACGCAGTCGCTGGACGCCGACACCGCGCAGCTGGTGGTCGAGGAGTTCGGCCATCGCGTGCGCCGCGTCAGCGAGAGCGACGTCGAGCTCGGCATCGAGGGCGAGCTGGACGAAGACACCGACCTCGAGCCGCGTGCGCCGGTGGTGACCATCATGGGCCATGTCGACCACGGCAAGACCTCGCTGCTCGATGCGCTGCGTACCACCGACGTGGCGGCAGGCGAGGCCGGCGGCATCACCCAGCATATCGGCGCGTACCAGGTCGAGACGCCGAGCGGCAACCACATCACCTTCATCGACACCCCGGGCCACGAGGCGTTCACCTCGATGCGCGCGCGCGGCGCCTCGGTGACCGATGTGGTGGTGCTGGTGGTGGCCGCCGATGACGGCGTCATGCCGCAGACCATCGAGGCGATCCGTCACGCCAAGGCGGCGAACGCGCCGATCATCGTGGCGATCAACAAGATGGACAAGGCGGGCGCCAACCCCGACCGCGTCCGCCAGGAGCTGCTCAGCCACGAGATCGTGGTCGAGGCGATGGGCGGCGAGACGCAGGACGTCGAGGTGTCGGCAACCAAGCGCACCGGCCTCGACAAGCTGGAGGAGGCGATCCTGCTGCAGGCCGAGATCCTCGACCTGCGCGCCAATCCCGACCGCTCGGCGGAGGGCAGCGTGATCGAGAGCCGCCTGGATCGCGGTCGCGGTCCGGTGGCGACCGTGCTGGTGCAGAAGGGCATGCTCTACCAGGGCGACATCGTCGTCGCGGGCGCCGAGTGGGGCCGGGTGCGCGCGATGCTCGACGACAAGAACCGGCCGATCAAGGAGGCGGGTCCTTCGTCGCCGGTCGAGCTGCTGGGCCTCGCCGGGGTGCCCGGTGCCGGCGAGCCGTTCGTTGTGGTCGAGAACGAGACCCGGGCGCGCGAGATCTCGGAGTTCCGCCAGCGCAAGATCAAGGAGAAGCAGGCGGCCGGCCACGTGGCGGCGCGCGGCACCATGGACCAGATGCTGGCGCGCATCCAGGCCGGCGCCCAGAACGAGGTCGCCATCCTGGTCAAGGCGGACGTGCAGGGCTCCGCCGAGGCGATCACCAGCACGGTGCTGAAGCTGGAGCACGAGGAGGTCAAGGTCCGGGTGCTGCTCGCCGGCGTCGGCCAGATCACCGAGAGCGACATCCAGCTGGCCCGTGCGTCGGAGGCGGTGATCGTCGCCTTCAACGTGCGCGCCACCAGCCAGGCGCGCGAGCTCGCAACACGCGACGGTGTCGACATCCGCTACTACTCGATCATCTACCAGGTCTCCGACGACATCGAGCAGCTGGTGCGCGGCAAGATCGCGCCCAAGCACCGCGAGAAGTTCCTGGGCTACGCCGAGATCCGCAAGGTGTTCGACATCACCAAG
>CAXTNV010000161.1:0-6921 GCA_964245755.1 uncultured Acetobacteraceae bacterium
GCGCCTGCACGACCGAGCCGCGTCCGCCCTGCCCCAGCCCCGCCAACGGCAGCGAGCAGAGCACCAGCCACAGCCACCAGAGTGCGGCCACGCGCACCCAGCCGTGACGCGTCCACTGCCAGTCGCGCGACAGCGTCGAGCGCAGCAGGAAGGCGAGCGCGACCAGGTCGATCATCGCCTCGGCGGGCCCGCGGCCATGCACCAGGAACACCGGGCACAGCAGCGTTGCAGCCAGCGCCGCGCGCTCGAGCCCGAGCCGGTTCACGGCTGCCCCTGCCGGAAGCGCAGCAGCCGCGCGCGCGCCGCGACGCCATCGAACCGCGCCGCGCGAAGCCGGGCGCGCTCGGACAGGCTCGATCGCAGCGCCGCGTCCCCCGCCAGACGCAGCATGGCCGAGGCGAGCGCGTCGGGCTCGGCGAGCAGGGCGGCGTCGCCCACCACCTCGAGCAGCCCCGGCCGCGGCGAGACGATCAGCGGCGCACCGCTCGCCAGTGCCTCCAGCGCGGTCATGCCGAACGGCTCGGACCAGCGGCTCGGCACCACGACGATCGACGCCCCCGCCATCGCGCGCAGCACCGCTTCGTGCGGCAGGTAGCCGTGCAGCCGGATCCCGGCCGCCGCCGCCGCCGGACGCAGCGCCGCCAGGAACGGCGTCTCGGCGCTGCCCGGGACGAAGCGGTCGGCGCCGATCATCTCCGCGCGCCAGCCCGCAAGCTGCGGCAGCACGCTTGCGCAGGCGGCGACGAACGCGTCGGCTCCCTTGTCGGCGACGATGCGGCCAACGAAAAGGATGACCGGGTCGCGCGCCCGCGGCGCCGCCGGCATCTGCGAGAGGTCGATGCAGTTCGGCAGCAACGCCACCGCCGCGCCGGCCGGCAACCCGTCGCGGAAGCGCTGCCGCAGCGTCTCGGACACGCAGGCGACCTGCATGCGCGCCAGCAGGCGCCGCCGCTGCGCCGACGTGCGGGCACCGCGCATGCCCTGCGGGTCGTTGTGCAGGAACAGGGCGAGCGGCGTGCGCGGGAACGCCCGGCGCAGCCGCAGCGCGATCTCCGGACGGTTATGCACCTCGATCCGCGACGGCCGCAGCCGGCGCAGCACCCGACGCACCGCGGCGGCGTAGCGGCCGGGCCCGGCCGGCGGCCAGAGCACTGCGGTTGCCGCCAGGAAGCTGCGGTCCGGGAACGGCTCGCCCTCGGGGGGCGAGCCGACGACGATCTCGCCGCCGATGCTCAGGCGGTGCACCAGCAGGCCGATCGCGCCGACCGCCCGCGGCGAGAAGCCCTCGCGCGGCGGCAGGATGACGGCGACGCTCAGCCGATGCCTTCGTAGCGGTCGAGCAGCCAGGCGGCGGGTTCCGCGGTCGACGCGTCGTACCACTCCGCCAGCAGCGGATGCGCGCGCACCGCATCGCGGTAGCGGGCCGCCGGGCGCTGCAGCGGCACGTCGTAGGAGATCAGGCGCGAGACTTCGGGCGCGAACATCGCATCCGCCAACGTGAACAGGTCGCCGAACAGGAACTCGCCCTCGGCCTGCGACCAGATCGCCTCGATCCGCGCGATGTCGGCGGCGACCCCCGGCGCGATGCCCGACGCCAGCGGCCGGGCGTACCGGCCGCAATTCATCGGCATCGCCAGCCGCAGCTCGCGGAAGCCCGCGTGCATCTCCGCGGCCAGGCTGCGCGCGCGGGCGCGGGCGATGCGCTCGCCCGGCCAAAGCGCGGGCGCCAGCTCGGCGCAGTACTCCCCGATCGCCAAGCTTTCCCAGATCCGCGCGCCGCGATGCTCGAGATAGGGCACGAGGCCCGCGGGTGCGGCCTCGCGTATCGCCACGGTAGCGCCGGCCGCGAGCGGGATCAGCACCTCGCTCACGTCGAGCCGGGCCAGCCGCACCGCCAGCCAGCCGCGCAGCGACCAGGAGGAGTAGCGGCGGGTGCCGATCAGCAGGCGTCCCTCGGGCATGGTCGACACTCCTCGCCGCCAGCGCCTCAGGGGCGCCGGATGAAACCGCCGCCCAGCACGCGCGAGCCCTCGTAGAGCACGCAGGCCTGGCCGGGTGCCGGCACCGCGTCCTCGTCCAGCAGCACCGCGGCGCCGTCGGCGGTGGCCCGCACCCGGGCCGGCCGCGCCGGCTCGCGCGCGCGCAGCTGCACCGCGCCGCGCAGCTCGGCGGCCTCGGGCGGCGCGATCAGCCAGTTCACGTCGCGCAGCCGCAGCGCGCGTCGGCCGCATCCGGCGCGCGGCGCCACCACGATCCGCCGCGTGCGCGGCTCGATCCGCACCACCTGCTGGCGTTCGCCGTTCACCAGTGCCGCATCGCCGAGCCGGCGCGTCTGCCCGGTGGTGTAGCGCGCGATGCCCTGGTGGCGGCCGAGCACGCGGCCGGCCGCATCGACGATGTCGCCGGCGCCGGCGACGTCCGGACGCAGCCGCTCGACCAGATCCGAGTAGGAGCGGCCGGACGGCACGAAGCACAGATCCTGGCTGTCCGGCTTGTCCGCGACCGCGAGGCCGAGACGCGCCGCCTCGCGTCGCACCGCATCCTTGTCCGCCATCTCGCCGAGCGGGAAGCGCAGGTAGTCGAGCTGCGCGGCAGTGGTGGCGAACAGGAACCAGCTCTGGTCGCGCTCGGCGTCGCGCGGGCGGTGCAGCTGCACCGTGGCACCGGCGCCGATGCGTCGCACATAGTGGCCGGTCGCCATCGCCTCGGCGCCGAACTCGCGGGCCATGCCGAGCAGGTCGGTGAACTTGACGCCGCGGTTGCACTGCACGCACGGCACCGGCGTCTCGCCTGCGGCATAGCCGGAGGCGAAACTCTCGATCACGCTGTCGCGGAAGCGTGCCTCGGCATCGATCACGTAGTGCGCGAAGCCGATCCGGTCGGCGACGCGGCGCGCGTCGTGGACGTCGCGGCCGGCGCAGCACGCGCCCTTCCTGGGTTCCCCCGCGTCATCCGCCTCGCGCTGGTCGTGCAGCTGCAGGGTGGCGCCGATCACCTCGTGCCCCTGCTCCGCCAGCTTCGCCGCAACCACCGAACTGTCGACGCCACCGGACATCGCGACCAGGATACGCATCGGCTCAGCCGGTGCGCGGCAAGCGCACGACGAGCCCGTCCAGCGCTTCGGTCATCACGATCTGGCAGCCCAGGCGGGAGGTCTTCTCCAGCGCGAAGGCGAGGTCGAGCATGTCCTCCTCGTCCTCGGTCGGCTCGGCAAGCCGGCCTGACCAGGGTGGGTCGACCACCACGTGGCAGGTGGCGCAGGCGAGCGAGCCCTCGCAGGCGCCCTCGAGGTCGACGCCGTGACGATGCGCGATCTCCAGCACCGACAGACCCAGCGGGGCCTCGACCTCCCGCGTGCCGCCGTCGCGTGTCACGAAGCTCATCTTGGGCATTGGGCTGTCTCGGCGGGATGATCGGTTGCGTGGAGCCGGGCCGGATCGCCGTGCGCACGGATGAGGATGTCCGCGGCCTGGTCCAGTTCGGCCGGTGAGGTAAAACGTCCGATCGCCAGGCGCAAGCTCCGCCCCGCCTGCTCGCGGCTCAGCCCCATCGCGCGCAGCACCCTTGACGGCTCCAGCTCCGCCGAGGCGCAGGCCGATCCGGTGGAGAGACAGAGTTCTGGCGCACGCGCGATGATGCCCAGCGCGTCACGCAGCGGAAAGCGCAGGTTGAGGTTGCCCGGGATGCGCCGCTCCAGGCTGCCATTGACCACGAGCCCCGGCAGGTCGCGGGCCAGCCGCCGCAGCAGTCGGTCGCGCAGGTCGCGCAGCCGCACCGCCTCGTCGGCCTGTTCCGCCAGCGCGATGCGGCAGGCGACGCCGAATCCCGCCACCAGCGGCACCGGCAGGGTGCCGGAACGCAGGCCGCGCTCCTGGCCGCCGCCGGAGAACAGCGGGGCCAGGCGCACCCGCGGCCGCCGCCTCACATAGAGCGCGCCGACCCCTTTGGGGCCGTAGAACTTGTGTCCGCTCACGGATGCGAGGTCGAGGCCGAACGCGTTGACGTCGAGCGCGATCTTGCCCGCGGCCTGCGCGAGGTCGGAATGCAGCAGCGCGCCCGAGGCACGGACCATCGGCGCCAGGGCCGCGAGGTCCTGGATCACGCCGGTCTCGTTGTTGACCGCCATCGCGCTGACCAGCAGCGTCGGCACGCACAGCGCCGCCTTCAGCTCGGCCGGATCGAGGATGCCGTCCGCCCGCACCGGCAGCACGACCGGCTCGAAGCCCTCCGATGCCAGGTCCTGGACGCTGTCGAGCACGCAGGGATGCTCGGTCGCCAGCGTCACCAGCCGGCGCCGCGGGTTGCCGCTGGCGGCGGCATGGCGCGCCGCACCCTTGATCGCAAGGTTGTTGGCCTCGGTGGCGCCGGAGGTGAGCACGATCTCGCGCGGGTCGGCGCGCAGCAGCGAGGCCACGGCGCCGCGCGCGTCCTCGATCTCGGCCTCGGCGTCGCGGCCCATGGCGTGCTCGGCGCTGTGCGCGTTGCCGTAGCGCAGCGAGAACAGCGGCAGCATCGCCGCCACCACGCGCGGGTCGCAGGCGGTGGTGGCCTGGTTGTCGAGATAGATCACGCGGCGCGCCTGCTGAGCGCCATCGCCGCGTAGGCGGCGATGAAGCCGTCCACGGCGTCGTCCCGCACGTTCCAGGGCAGCGACACCCGGATCGCCTCTCCGGCCAGCGCGCCCAGGCCCATCGCGTCGAGCACGTGCGAGCGCGCGACCTTGCCGGACGAACAGGCGCTGCCCGCGGAAACGCCGTAGCCGGCGAGGTCGAGCGCGATCAGCTGCGTCTCCGCGCGCCGTCCGGGCAGCGCAAGGCAGCAGGTGTTGGCGAGCCGAGGCGCCCCCGCCCCGCAGGTCACAGCGCCGGCCGCCGCCGCGGCCCGCTCGACGCGCTCGCGCAGCACCGCCTGCCGTGCCACGCGACCGACGCGATCACGCATGGCGGCGGCGGCGGCGGCGGCGAAGCCGGCGATCGCCGGCAGCGCCGGCGTGCCGCCGCGCCGCCCGCGCTCCTGGCCGCCGCCGGCGATCATCGGCGGCAGCCGGCCGCGACGCGGTCCGGCGATCAGGGCGCCCGCGCCCTTCGGACCGCCAAGCTTATGCGAGGACAGCGCCAGGCTGTCGGCACCGAGTCGCGCGAAGTCGATCGGCAGCCGCCCGGCGGCCTGCACCGCGTCGACATGCAGCCACGCGCCGTGGCGCCGGCACAGCGACGCCGCCTGCTCGATCGGCTGGATCACGCCCGTCTCGTTGTTGGCCAGCATCAGGCAGACCAGCGCGGGCTCGCGGCCCTCCTCGAGCATCTGCCGCAGCAGGTCGAGCAGTGCGCGGCCGTCGGCCGAGACCGGGATCGCTCGCGATGCGCCCGGCAGGGTGGCGCGGATGCAGTCATGCTCGGTCGCGCCGGCCAGCACAGGCCGCTCGTGGCCATGCACCGCCAGCACGTTGGCCTCGGTGCCGCCGGAGGTGAACACCAGCTGGTCGGGCTCGGCGCCGAACAGCGCGGCGATCTGCTCGCGCGCCGACTCGAGCACGGCGCGGGCGGCGCGGCCGTCGCGATGCGGCGAGGCCGGGTTGCCGTTCAGCTCGGCGGCTCGGTTCATCGCCTCGCGCGCCTCCGGCCGCAGCGGCTCGGTGGCGTTGGCGTCGAGGCAGATGAATGTTGCGTCAGAAATCGCCGCCATCATCCGCCTCGTGGGGCTGTTGCATCAGCATCTAGAGGCTCCTCATGCCAGGCTCACGATCCCGTGTCTCGGTTCGGCGCGGCCGGACCGCGCTTGCGCTTTGTTTTCAGTGTAAATCTCCGGTCGGCATCGTTATAGGTTTGCGCACAAGCCGACCGCAGCCCGTCTTCCGGCCTGCGGCTTTGTGCGGCAAAGGCCCTATGCATGATGTCTCTCCTGCCCTACTCGGGTAGCCCTCCACATCTTCAGCACACGCAATGCACTCCTGAGCACAAGGCATGTCGGAAGCTGCGTCCGATGCGTCATATAGCTCGCCACAGCCGGATCCGCATGGACCCGGCCTATTCCGGTTCGCGGCACGACACGTCACTGGTTTGAACGCAGGCGCGCAGCGGGGCATCGCTGTGCGCTCGGCGGTGCGTTGCAACAAAAGCTGCTGCCGGTGCCTCAAGGCGCAGCGACAAGAATAGCGGGACAAGATGCCTGAGGTAATGTTCGCCGGGCCTGATGGCCGCCTAGAAGGACGCTACCACCATTCCGGTGAAGCCAACGCGCCGCTCGCGCTGATCCTGCACCCGCATCCGCTGCATGGCGGGACTATGAACAATCGCATCACCTACGCGATGTATCGCGCCTTCGAGCGGCTCGGCTTCTCGGTGATGCGGTTCAACTTCCGCGGTGTCGGGCGGTCGCAGGGTCGCTACGACGGCGGCATCGGCGAGATCAGCGACGCCGCCGCGGCGCTCGACTGGATGCAGACGGTCAATCCGAACTCCAGCGGCCTGTGGATCTCCGGCTACTCCTTCGGCGCCTTCGTCGGCATGCAGCTGCTGATGCGCCGTCCCGAGATCTCCGGCTGGGTCAGCGTGGCGCCGCCCGCGAACCACTACGACTTCGGCTTCCTCGCCCCCTGCCCGTGCGGCGGTCTGATGCTGCATGGCGACAGCGACGAGCTGGTTCCGGAGGCCGCGGTGCGCAAGCTGGTTGACAAGCTGAACACCCAGAAGGGCGTGCAGGTCGACTACCGGGTATGCCCCGGCGGCGACCACGTCTTCGCCAATCACGCCGACACCGTCTCCGAAGCGATTGACGACTACGTGGGCAAGATCATCGCCCGCAAGACCATGGCGCTCGCCGCGGACTGAGCATCCGGGCGCGGGGCCCGGCCCCCCCCCCCCCCCGGCCCCCCCCGCGCGCCCCGGGGGCGGCGCGCGGTGCAACCAGCCGCCCCCGCCC
>CAXTNV010000162.1:0-1176 GCA_964245755.1 uncultured Acetobacteraceae bacterium
CGACCGGCGGCGGGCGGGGCCCGCCGACGCTGCGGGCGCGCCCGCGGCCGGCCGCGGGCCCGGCGGCGGCGGGCGTGGGCGTCGCGGGGGATGCGGCGGTGCTGCCGACGCCGCCACCGCTGGGAGCGGGCGATGTCGACACCGACGGTCAGGCGGAGATCGTGCCGCAGGGGCCCAAGCTGCTGTCCGATCACAACTCGATGCTGCTTCGCAAGATGCTGCGCCTCGTGGTCACCCGGGGCATCGGCAAGCCGGCCGAGGTGCCGGGCTACTTCATCGGCGGCAAGACCGGCACCGCCGAGAAGGTCGGGCCGCGCGGCGGCTACCTCAAGCACGTCAACGTCACGGCCTTCACCGGCATCTTCCCGATGAACGATCCGCGCTACGCGGTCTACGTCATGCTGGACAGCCCGCAGGCGACCAGGCAGACCCACGGCTGGACCACCTCGGCGTGGAACTCGGCACCCACGGTGGCGAAGATCGTGGCGCGCATCGGCCCGATGATGGACATGTTTCCCAACACCTCCACCGGTGCCGCCGCGATCGACGCATCGCTCGACATCCCGATGCAGCCTGCCGCGCCCGTCGCATCGGAGCCGCATCCGCCCCGGACCCTGCGCCGCCCGCCCGCGCGTCCCGAGGACCGGCTGCGCCAGGATGTCAGCTACCCATTGGCAGACGCGCCCGGTGCGGAGCGTCGAGCGGAGCATCGAGATGAATCTCGGTGAGCTCGCGGACAGCATCGGACTGACACCACCCGCGGAGGCGGCCGCCATCCGCATCGACGGCATCACGCTCGACAGCCGTGCGGTGCGGCCCGGCTGGCTGTTCGCGGCGCTGTCCGGCAGCCATGTCGACGGTCGCCGTTTCATCGCCGACGCGGTGGCGGCGGGGGCCGCCGCGGTGCTGGCCGGCACCGGCACCGTGTGGCCGCAGCAATTGGCGCCGCGCCCGATGCTGCTGCACCGCGAGCCGAGGCAGGCGCTGGCGCGGCTGGCGGCGCGGCTCGCCGGGCCGCAGCCGGCGCGCGTCGTCGCCGTCACCGGCACCAACGGCAAGACCAGCGTCGCCGAGTTCCTGCGCCAGTTCTGGCAGCATGCCGGCATCGCGGCGGCGAGCCTCGGCACGCTGGGCGTGATCGGCCCGCACACGTCGCCCGACCACACGTCGTGCGAG
>CAXTNV010000162.1:1276-6830 GCA_964245755.1 uncultured Acetobacteraceae bacterium
TCGTTCTGAGCCGGATCCTGGCCGAGCTCGCCGCCGGCGGCGTGCGCGCCGCCGCCCTCGAGGCTTCCTCGCACGGGCTGTCGCAGTTCCGGCTCGACGGCGTCCGCCTGCAGGCCGCCGGCTTCTCCAACCTGACCCGCGACCATCTGGATTATCACGGCACCCTGGACCAGTACCGGCGCGCCAAGCTGCGACTGTTCGAGGTGCTGCTGCCCGAGGGCGGCCTCGCCTGCGTCAACGCCGACATGGACGCGGAGACGCTGGCGCGGCTGCGCGACATCGCGGCGGCGCGACGGCTGACGCTGCGCCTGGTCGGCGAGCGCGGCGAGACGATCCGCCTGCTGCGGGCGCGGCCGCTGCCGGACGGGCAGGTGCTGGAGATCGAGGCGCTCGGCCGCCGGCGCGAAGTCGTCCTGGCGCTGCCCGGCCGCTTCCAGGCCGACAACGTGCTGCTGGCGGCGGTGCTCGCCGTGGCCGAGCCGGAGGCGCTGCAGCGCACCCTGGACGGGGCCTCCTCGCTCACCGGCGTGCGCGGGCGTATGGAGCGCGCGGTGCGGCTGGATAACGGTGCCGCCGCCTATGTCGACTACGCCCACACGCCCGACGCGCTGGCGCGGCTGCTGCAGAGCCTGCGTCCGCACGTCGCGGGCCCGCCGCGTGCCGGGCGGCTGGTGCTGGTGTTCGGTGCCGGCGGCGACCGCGACCGCGGCAAGCGCGCGATGATGGGTGCGGCCGCCTCGGCGGACGCCGACCTCGCCATCGTCACCGACGACAACCCGCGCTCCGAGCCGCCGGAGGCCATCCGCGCCGAGATCCTGGCCGGCTGCCCGGGCGGGGTCGAGATCGGCGACCGGCTGCAGGCCATTGCCGCCGGGCTGCAGGCGCTGCGCCCGGGGGACGTGCTGGTGGTGGCCGGCAAGGGGCACGAGCAGGGACAGACGGCGTCCGGCGTCACCGAGCCGTTCGACGACCGCGCGGCGATCCGGCAGCTGGCGGCAGGCCGCGGCGAGGCGGCATGAGCGCGCCTTGGAACAGCGCCGCCCTGCGGGCCGCGACCGGCGGGCGCATCCTCGGCGCCATCGAGGCGCGGGGCGTGTCGATCGACACCCGCAGCCTCGTCGCGGGAGACCTGTTCGTGGCGCTGCGCGGCGAGCGCGACGGTCACGCCCATGTCGCCCAGGCGCTGCGGCAGGATGCGGCGGGCGCGGTGGTGGATGATCCCGCGTGCCTGCCCGAGGATCCGCGGCTGCTGCGCGTCGCGGACACGCAGGCGGCGCTGGACGGGCTCGGCCGCTTCGCGCGCGCGCGTTTCGCCGGCCGCGTCGTCGCCGTCACCGGCAGCGTCGGCAAGACCACCACGAAGGAGATGCTGCGCCTCGCACTGTCCGCCCTCGGCGCGACCCATGCAGCGAGTGCCTCGCACAACAACCACTGGGGCGTGCCGCTGACCTTGTCGCGGCTGCCGCCGGATGCCGCGTATTGCGTCTGCGAGATCGGCATGAACCATGCGGGCGAGATCGCCCCGCTGGCGGCGCTGTGCCGGCCGGACATCGCCGTCATCACCACCGTCGCCGCCGCCCATATCGGCCACATGGGCAGCCTGGAGGCGATCGCGCGCGAGAAGGGTGCACTGGTCGAGGCCCTGCGCCCGGGCGGGGTCGCGATCGTACCTGCCGGTGCCGTCGGCATCGCCGCGATCGCCGCGCGCGCGTGCGCCGCCGGCGCCCGGGTGATCCGCTTCGGCGGGGCGGGCGACGATGCCGAAGCCCGCCTCACCGCGCTGTCGCTCGAGGCGGACGAGACGCGCTGCACGATCGCGCTGCCGGATGGCAGCGTGACGCTGCGCCTGCCGGCTCCGGGCCGCCACATGGCGATGAACGCGCTCGCCTGCCTGAGCGCGGTGCACGCCCTGGGGGGCGACGTGCGGCTGGCGGCAGAGGCGCTGTCGGCGTTCCGCCCGGGCGACGGTCGCGGTGCGCGACGGCCTCTGCTCGGCGGTGCGGCGTGGCTGCTTGACGAGAGCTACAACGCGTCCGGCGCCTCGGTTCGCGCAGCACTCGAGGTGCTGCGGCTGACGCCGGCGCGACGCCGCGTCGCGGTGCTCGGCGACATGCTGGAACTCGGCGATTTCGCACTGCGCGAACACGAAATGCTGGCGGCGCCGCTGCGCGACTCGGCGGAGCTGGTTTATTGCTGCGGCGACATGATGAGCAGGCTGTACGAGATGTTGCCGCGCGAGATCCAGGGTGGCAGCGCGCCGTCCGCCGCCACCCTCGCCCCCGCGGTCGCCGCCGGGATGCGGGCCGGCGACGTGGTTCTGGTCAAGGGCAGCTACGGCAGCCGCATGCGCGACGTCGTCGCCGCGCTCTCGGCGCGGGCGGCCTGAATGTTCTACGACCTGGCCCGTCCGTATGCGGAACATTTCGCGCTGTTCAACCTGTTCCGCTACATCACCTTCCGCTCGGGTGCCGCCTGCCTGACCGCGCTCGCGGTCAGCCTGCTGCTGGGCCCGGCGGTGATCGCGCGGCTGCGGCGGGTGCAGCGCGAGGGCCAGCCGATCCGCCTGCTCGGCCCGCAGCGCCACCTGATCGAGAAGGCCGGCACGCCGACCATGGGCGGCGTGCTGATCCTGCTGTCGCTGTTCATCTCCACGCTGCTGTGGGCCGACCTGTCGAACGGCTTCGTCTGGGCGGTGCTGGCGATCACCGGCGCTTTCGGCGCGGGCGGCGTCGCCGACGCCTACCTCAAGCTCTCGCGGCGCAACTCCGCAGGCGTGTCCAAGCGCGCCCGCCTGGGCTGCGAGTTCGCCGCCTCCCTGCTCGGCGGCTACTGGCTGGACGCGCTGATGCCGACGCCGCTCGCCGGCACGGTGGCGTTCCCGTTCGTCAAGGAGGCGCTGCTGCCGCTCGGCTACGTGTTTCCGGTGTTCGCCATGCTGGTGATCACCGGGTTCGGCAATGCGGTCAACTTCACCGACGGCCTGGACGGGCTGGCGATCGTGCCGGTGATCATCGCCGCCCTGGTGTTCGCGCTGATCTCCTACCTGGTCGGCAACCACCTGTTCGCCGACTACCTGCAGCTGCACCACGTGCCCCGCACCGGTGAGCTCGGCGTGTTCTGCGCCGCCCTGATCGGCGCGGGGCTCGGCTTCCTCTGGTTCAACGCGCCGCCGGCCGCGGTGTTCATGGGCGACACCGGCAGCCTCGCGCTAGGCGGTGCGCTCGGCGCGGTGGCGGTGGCGGTCAAGCACGAGATCGTTCTGTGCATCGTCGGCGGCATCTTCGTGGTCGAGACGCTGTCGGTGATCATCCAGGTGTTCTGGTACAAGCGCACCCGCAGGCGCGTGTTCCTGATGGCGCCGCTGCACCATCATTTCGAGAAGAAGGGCTGGGAGGAGCCCAAGATCGTGATCCGGTTCTGGATCGTCTCGATGGTGCTCGGCCTGATCGGCCTGGCCACGCTGAAGATCCGATGAAGCGACGCTTCCCCGCCGACCTGTTCGTCGGGCGGCGTTACGCCGTGCTCGGGCTGGGACGCAACGGCGCACCGGCGGCGCGGGGACTCGCGGCGATGGGTGCGCAGGTGGTCGCCTGGGACGACGGCGAAGCCGGACGCCAGGCGCTCGCCGAGGCGCCGGACGGGATCAGGCTGTCGCCGCTGGACGATCCCGCGGGCTTCGACGCCCTGGTGCTCTCGCCCGGCATCGCGCACCGGCTTCCGGTGCCGCATCCGTTCGCGGCGCGCGCGCTGGCGGCCGGCCTGCCGGTGCTGTCGGACGCCGAGCTGCTGTTCGAGGCGGTGCGCAGCGCAGGCTCCAGGGCGCGCTTCGCCGGCATCACCGGCACCAACGGCAAGTCGACCACGACGGCGCTGCTGGCGCACCTGCTGGACCGGGCCGGCATCGACAACCGGGCAGGCGGCAACCTGGGTCCGGCGGCGCTGTCGCTGCCGCTGCTCGACGACGATGGCGTCTACGTGCTGGAGATGTCGTCGTACATGCTCGAGCGCCTGAGCCGCCTGCGCTTCGATGCGGCGTGCCTGCTCAACCTCTCGCCCGACCATCTGGACCGGCACGGCGACCTCGCCGGATACGGCGCGGCCAAGCTCGCCGTGTTCGCCCGTCAGACCAGGTCGGACCTCGCGGTGCTTGGCCTGGACGATCCGTGGTCGCGGGCGCAGGCGGCGGCACTGGCGAAAGCCCCCGGGAGGCTGGTGACGGTCTCCGGCAGCCAGGGCCTGCCGGGCCCGGCGCCGGCGCTGCCCGGGGCGCACAACGCGCAGAACGCCGCGGCGGCGGCGGCGATGGCGCGGCACCTGGGCGCCCCAGCGGAGGCGATCTGCGCCGGCCTGGCCAGCTTTCCGGGCCTGGCCCACCGGCAGCAACGCATCGCCAGCATCGAAGGCGTCGAGTTCGTCGACGACAGCAAGGCGACCAACGCCGACGCGGCCGCCCGGGCGCTCGGCTGCTACGAGCGGCTGATCTGGATCGCCGGCGGACAGGCCAAGGCAGGCGGCATCGAGCCACTGGCGCCGCTGTTCCCGCGCGTCGCCGAGGCGCTGCTGATCGGCCGCGACGCCCCGGTGCTGGCGGACAGTCTCCGGCGCCACGGGGTGCGGCACCGCATCATGGGCGATCTCGATCACGCGGTGCCGGCGGCGCTGGACGCCGCACGCCAACACGATGTCCCTGTGGTGCTGCTCTCACCAGCCTGCGCGAGCTTCGACCAGTTCCCCAACTTCGAGGCGAGGGGCCTTCATTTTGCTGGATTGGTGGACAAAGCCGGGCACCTCGTGCGAGGACAAGCGTGATGAAGCCGGCTCGCTTCAGCAACTGGGTCGGGGGCCTGCGGCCCCAGCGGGTCGAGGGTGGAGGCCCCGCCGATGCGTAGCGCCTCACGCCTCGACAACTCCCGGCTCGGCCGCTGGTGGTGGACGGTCGACCGCTGGACGCTCGGCTGCGTCGGCCTGCTGATCGGCTTCGGCTACGTGCTGATGCTGGCCGCGAGCCCGGCGGTGGCCACGCGCATCGGCGCATCGCGCGACATGTTCATCCTCAAGCAGGTGATCTTCCTCGCCGTCGCCGGCGCGATCGTCGTCTGCGTGTCGCTGCTGCCGCCGAAGGGAGTGCGCCGGGTGGCCCTGCTCGGGTGCCTGCTGGCGCTGGCGGCGACCGCCCTGACGCTGGTGCACGGCCTCGAGATCAAGGGTGCGAGGCGCTGGATCGCGCTGCCGATGATGTCGGTGCAGCCCAGCGAGTTCCTCAAGCCCTGCTTCGCGGTGGTGACCGCCTGGCTGCTCGCCGAGCGCCGGCGCACCCGGCACTTCCCCGGCATGTTGCTGACCTTCGCGGTGTTCGGGGTGATCCTGATGCTGCTGAAGGCGCAGCCAGACATCGGCATGCTGACGGTGATCAGCACCGTGCTGATGGCGCAGCTGTTCATCGACGGCATGAACCTGTTCCTGGTCGGCGTGGGCATCAGCGGGATGGCGGCGGCGTTCGTCGGCGCCTTCCTGGCGTTCCCGCACGTGCGCTCGCGGGTGGAACGCTTCCTGC
>CAXTNV010000163.1:0-6755 GCA_964245755.1 uncultured Acetobacteraceae bacterium
TGGGGCTTCTTCGAGGAGGTGCACGCGCATTTCCACGTGCTGATGCTGCTGTTCATGGCCGGCATGATGGGGTTCTGCCTCACCCACGACCTGTTCAACCTGTTCGTCTGGTTCGAGGTGATGAGCGTCGCGGCGTTCGCCCTGACCGGCTACCAGCTGCGTTCCGACGCGCTGGAGGGCGCGCTCAACTTCACCGTGGTCAACACCGTCGGCAGCTACCTGCTGCTCGGCGGCATCGGCCTGATCTACGCGCGACTCGGCGCGCTCGACATGAGCGCCCTTGGGGCAGGGGTGGCGCGGACGCCGAACGATCCGGTGATCGCCGCCGCCTTCGTCCTGCTGGCGACCGGGCTGCTGATCAAGGGCGCGCAGGTGCCGTTCCATTTCTGGCTGCCGGACGCGCACGGGGTGGCGCCCAGCCCGGTCTCGGTGATCTTCTCTGGGTCGATGGTGTCGCTCGGGCTGTTCGGGCTGGCGAGGGTGTTCTTCACCATCTTCGCCGCGTCGCCGCCGATCGCGCACGTGGTGCACACGCTGATTCTCGGGCTGGGCGTCACCAGCACGGTGCTGGGCGGGGTGATGGCGTTGGCGCAGCGCCACGTGAAGCGGCTGCTCGCCTTTTCCACCATCTCGCATGCCGGGATCATGCTGATCGGAATGGCGCTGCTCAGCCGCAGCGGCCTGTCCGGCATGCTGGTCTACGTGATCGGGCACGGGCTGGTGAAGGGGTCGCTGTTCATGGTCGCGGGTATCCTGCTCGCGACCTGCGCCGGCATCGACGAGATCGGCCTGCGCGGCCGCGGCCGCGGCATCTGGCCGGCGGGGATCGCGATGGCGCTCGCCGGATTGCTGCTGGCCGGCCTGCCGGTCGGCCTGCTGCATGCCGGCTCGGACCTGGGGGGGGGGTGCTGGCGGGGGGGGCGGGGGGGGGGGGGGCCGCGCGCGACGCCGGGCTGTCCTGGCTCGCCGGAGTGATCCTGTTCGGCGCCGGCTGCACCGGAGGCGCAGTGCTGCGCGCCGCCGGGCGCATCTTCCTCGGTCTTGGACCGGTGCCGGGGGAGGAGGCCCGCTCGCCCACCGACCAGGAGCAGGAAAGCGCCGCGCGCCCGCTGTGGCTGATGATGCTGCCGACTGTGCTGCTGCTGGCGCTGGCGCTGCCCGCCGCAGGCGCTGCCGGGAGGCTCGCCTGGAGTGCCACCCCGTTTTTCATGCAGCCGGACGCGGGGCTGATCTTTGGCACCGGGGCGCCCGCGGCCGAGGCGTCGCCCCGATCACCGACGCTTGCGCAGCCATCGAGCGAGCCGCCAGCGTCCGGTTCGCCCTGGCTGCCCTGGCTGTCGGTTGCCCTGGCGCTGCTGCTGGCGAGCCTCGACCTGTCGCGCGGTCGTCTGCCGGGCCGGCTGCGGCGGCTCGTCGATGGCGCGACCGCAATGCCGATGCGCGGGCTGCAGGCCGTGCATAGCGGCCTGATCGGCGACTACGCGATGTGGATCGTGGTCGGGCTGGCGCTGTTCACCGCAGCGTTCGCGCTCGGCTGAGCGCTCGGCTCAGCCGCGCGTGGCGCCGACCCAGTTCACCAGCATGGCGGCGCCGCAGCCCAGCCCGAATGCCGCCCCGACGGTCGCGAGCGGGCGGCGGCGCCCGCGCACGGACACCTGCTCCAGCGCGCCCTCCACCGCGCCGACGGTGTCGATCGCGATCGGGATCAGGCTCAGATCGACGAAGCGCTTCAACGCCGAGGGCGGCGGCGGCTGCTCGAGCATGTAGCTCCGGTCGACCATGGCTTGGCGCTCCCTTCGGCCGCGTGCGACGCTAACATGCGAGGCCGGCCCGAGTTGCCGCTCCGGACGCAACCGGTCCGCCTCGCCGGCCTTCTGGCTTCACACGGCAAACTATGCGAGGCGGATGCATGGCCCCCAAACTCTCGTTCGAGCCGTATACGCTTCCCTCCGGCGGCTGGGGGTCGGCGAAGTCGGTCGTCAACATCCTGTCCCGCGAAGGCGTCCTCGGCAGCGGCAGCCTGGCGCTGATGCGGCAGAACAAGGTGGACGGGTTCCAGTGCATCAGCTGCGCCTGGGTCAAGCCGGCCAAGCCGGCGGCGTTCGAGTTCTGCGAGAACGGCGTCAAGGCCACCGCCTGGGACCTCACCAGCCGCCGCTGCACCCCGGCGTTCCTCGCCGGGCACACCGTCACCGAGCTGCTGGACTGGGACGAGTATCAGCTCGAGCAGGCCGGACGCCTGACCCATCCGGTGCGCTACGACGCTGCCAGCGACACCTACCGGCCGGTGTCGTGGGAGACCGCCTTCGAGGAGATCGGCCGCGAGCTGCGCGCGATCGACGATCCCCGGAGCGTGGTGTTCTACAGCTCCGGGCGCACCTCGAACGAGGCGAGCTACCTGTACGCGATGCTTGCCCGGCTTTACGGCAACAACAACCTGCCGGACAGCTCCAACATGTGCCACGAGACCACCTCGGTGGCGCTGCCGGAAAGCATCGGCGTGCCGGTGGGCACGGTCACGCTGGACGATTTCGCCCACACCGACTGTATCCTGTTCTTCGGCCAGAACCCGGGCAGCAACAGCCCGCGCATGCTGCATCCGCTGCAGGAGGCGAGCCGGCGCGGGGTGCCGATCATCACCTACAACCCGCTGCGCGAGCGCGGCCTGGAGTGGTTCCTCAATCCGCAGTCGCCCGGCGAGATGCTGACCGGCCACGATACCCGCATCAGCTCGCGCTACCACCAGGTCAAGACCGGCGGCGACCTGGCCGCGCTGACCGGCATCTGCAAGGCGGTTCTGGCGCTCGACGACGCGGCCCGCGTCGAGGGGCGGGAACCGGTGATCGACCACGGCTTCATCGCCGAGCACACGCACGGCTTCGACAGCTTCGTCGCCTGGCTGGCGACCCAGGCATGGGACGAGCTGGAGCGGCGCTCGGGGCTGACGCGCGCGGCACTGGAGTCCACCGCGACCACCTACGCCGGCGCCAAGGCCACGATGGCGATCTACGGCATGGGCCTGACCCAGCACGCGGCCGGGGTCGAGACCATACAGATGCTGGTCAACCTGCTGCTGTTCCGCGGCAACATCGGCAGGAAGGGTGCGGGCATCTGCCCGGTGCGCGGCCACTCCAACGTGCAGGGCCAGCGCACCGTCGGCATCTCGGAGAAGCCGGAGCTGATCCCGATGGACCGGCTCGCCGAACAATATGGCTTCGAGCCGCCGCGCGAGACCGGGCTGAACACCGTGGAGACCTGCGAGGCGATCCTGCAGGACAGGATCCTCGGCTTCATCATGCTGGGCGGCAACTTCGTCCGCGCCATCCCGGACCACGGCCGGATGGAGGCGCCCTGGCGGCGGATGCGCCTGACCGTGAACATCGCGACCAAGCTCAACCGCAGCCACCTGGTGCCCGGTGCCGTGAGCTACGTGCTTCCGGTGAAGAGCCGGATCGAGGTCGACAAGCAGTCGGGCCGGCCGCAGGCGCTGTCGATGGAGGACAGCACCTCGTGCATCCACGGCTCGCGGGGAGTACGCGCGCCTGCTTCGAAGCATCTGCTCAGCGAGGTCGAGATCGTGGTGCGCATGGCCAAGGCATCACTGGATCCCAACCCCAAGGTGCCGTGGGACGCCTGGCTCGGCGACTACAGCCGGATCCGTGCCTCGATCGCGGAGACCTACCCCGAGATCTTCTACGACTATGACCGGCGCATGTGGGAGCCGGGCGGTTTCCACCGGCCCCTGCCTGCGCGCGAGCGTGTGTGGAAGACCAAGACCGGGCGCGCCAACATCATCACGCCGAAGGGTCTCGACGAGGACCTGGACATGCCGCACACCGGCCGCGACGTGATGCGGCTGATGACGCTGCGCAGCAACGACCAGTTCAACACCACCGTCTACGGCTACAGCGACCGCTTCCGCGGCATCAACGGCACCCGCATGGTGGTGCTGATGAACCGCGGCGACATCGAGCGGCTGGGCCTGCGCGAGGGCGAGCATGTCAGGCTCGCCACCGTCGCCCGCGACGGCATCGACCGCCACCTGGACGGGTTGCGCGTCACGCCATACGACGTCCCGGTCGGGTGCATCGGCGCCTACTATCCGGAGGCCAACGTGCTGCTTCCGGTCTGGCACTACGCCCTCGGCAGCAAGGTGCCGGCGGCGAAGTCGATCCCGGTGACCGTGCATCGGCAGGACGGCCCGGATGAGCGCCGGGCGAGGGCGGAAGCGCGCTACCGGTCGGCCTGAGACGCGGCCCCCGTGCCGCCGAGCGGAAGTCCACGGGAACTCCGATCCGCGGCAACGCTAGATCATCGCGGCGATCGCATCCGCCATCGCCGCGGTGCAGAACGGCGCCGAGAAGCGCTGCGCGCTGCGCCGGATCATGTCGCGGTCGAAGTGGTGCAGGCGGCGCTGGAAGCGACGCAGGCCGTCGGCAATGCCCCCGGATGAGACGTCCTGCAGCAGCAGGCCGGTCACGCCATCCTCGATCACCTCGGGAATTCCGCCGGTGCGCGTCCCGATCGAGGGCAAGCCGGTTGCGGCGGCCTCGGCATACACCATGCCGAACCCCTCCACGTCGACCTCTCCCTGGCTCGGCCGCACAGCCATCACGAAGCCATCGCTGCGCCCGAACTCCTCGATGATCGCCTCGGTTCCGACGGAGCCAAGGAAGCGAACCCGATCCAGGATGTCGAGCCGTCCCGCCAGCGCCCGCAGGCGCGGCAGGTCGTCGCCGTCGCCGATCACGGTGTAAGTGAGCTCGATCTCGCCCTTCAGGACTGCCACCGCCTTGAGCACGCCGTCGATGTTCTTGCGTTCGGCGTCCCTCGCCAGGCGCGACACGGTCACCAGCCGCAACCGCGGGCTGACGCCCGGATCGCTCGCGCGGAAGAACTCCGTGCGCATCCCCGGCGGCACCACGGTGATACGTTCCGCCGGCACGCCGTAGAGCCGCGCGCACAGGCCGCGCGAGAAGGCGCTGTTGGCGAACATCCAGCGCGCCCCGCGCAGGCCGGCGCCGATCCGACGCGTCCGCCACCGCCGCACGACCGCCTCGCCGCCGAGCTTGCGCGCGAGGCGGATCCGCCGATCGGGGTGCGGATGCCAGGGTCGGGTGAAATCGTTGCCGTGCACGTAGGCGAACAGCGGCGCGGACAGGCCGAGGCTGTACGGCGCGAGCCCTGCGTTGAGGGTGATCCAGGCATCGACCGGGTCGCGCTCCAACTCGCGCAGGTCGGAGCCGAGCTGCCAGTCCATTACGGGCCTGACGCCGACGTCGCGGCTGCCGACCTCGATCTCCGCCCCGCGCGACGTGTAGACGCAGACGCGATGGTCACGTGCGAGGTTGTCGACTAGTCCGCGCGCGTGCTCCTGCATCCCGCCGTGACCAGGCGGAAACTCCGACGCGATCACGCCGAGCCGCAGCGTGCGGCAGGAGACGCGCCGCATCGTGGCCGCTTCGAGATCGGCGAGAGCAGCATCGCGAACCGCGGCCGATCTGTCAGATCCATCCATCCTGACGTTAAGCATACGTAATAGTTAGGCTGCCGCTCAGGACGAAGCAACAGCGTCGTTAGCCGTAACGAGCCATCGCCCGCTCGATGGCGATGCGAAGGCGAGCGACGTCCACAAAATAAGGTGACGTCCCGAAAAGTAGATGCTCGGGCAAATACTGTTGCAAGACACAACGTTCCTGCACATGCCTCCAGCGGAACGGTTTTGGAATCTTCCTAAAATGGGCTAGCCTCCGACCGGACCGCAACCGGAGGGATTCCGCAACGGTCAGGAAGGAGAGCGTCTTTGTCAGGAGCTCCTGCTTCAGTGTCGACGGCATTCCAGCAGGCGGACCCCCCGGCGCGCGCGGCGATCCTCGGCGAGATGGCGAACCACAGGGCTGCCGCGATCTACGATGCCCGCCGTGCCGAGCCCGAGTGGGGGGCGCAGCCGCCGCGCCCGGTGAGTTCTCTCGCGAGGGCCGTCCTGTTCGTGATGGCGAAGGACGAGGCCGACATCATCGGGCAGAACCTCGCCCACCACTATGCGCTGGGCTTCCGCCGCTTCTTCGTACTCGACAATGCCAGCACGGACGGCACCGCCGAGGTCATCGCCGCGTTCCGCGCCGCGCACGACGACGCGGGCATATTCTACGCCTACGACTTCATAACCGGCCACTATCAGGCGGCGAAGATGCAGGCGCTCGATGCCTTCATGCAAACCTACCTTCACTATGAGGACACGCAGCCGGAGTGGCTCTTTTTCGTCGACGCGGACGAGTTCATCACCTGCGGCTCGGTCGAGCATGACCGGAGCATTGAACGCTTCAACAGCCTGCTGGACGACGCCTCGAACAACCTCCTGGTGTTCCACTGGGTGCAGTGCTCGAGCGCCGAGGTGATCCGCAGCCTGCCGGAGCGGCAGGACCTGTTCGAGGCATTCCCGCACAGTTGGCGGCGCATGAGGGCGCAGGTTCCGAAGGTCGCCTACCGGATCGGCAAGGGGCTGTCGCCGATACAGGGAAATCACAGCGTCACCGCCTTTCCGTACGACCTCTCCACGGTCGCGGTGATGGCGGAAGCCGATTTCTACCTGTTCCACTTCCCGAACCGCACCATCGACCAGCTGCGCAAGAAGGTCCTCAACGCGAACACCGCTTTGAGCGCCACCAAGGACCGCGACGGCCTGAGCGGCACCGCCAGCCATTGGCGGGTGTACTACGGCTGGTACTGTGAACACGGCGACGCCGCGCTGGAGC
>CAXTNV010000164.1:0-6724 GCA_964245755.1 uncultured Acetobacteraceae bacterium
GCTCGGATCGGCCTCGCCGCGTCCGGCGATGTCGAACGCGGTGCCGTGATCCGGCGAGGTGCGCACGATCGGCAGCCCGAGCGTCACGTTGACGCCGTGCGCCATGTCGAGCGTCTTCAGCGGAATCAGCGCCTGATCGTGGTACATGCAGATCGCCGCGTCGTAGCGCGCACGGGCGCGCGGCGTGAACATGGTGTCCGGCGGCATCGGGCCGAGCACCGTGATGCCCTCCCCGTGCAGGATGCGCATCGCCGGGACGATCAGGGTGGACTCCTCGTCGCCCATCCGGCCCTGCTCGCCCGCGTGCGGGTTGAGGCCGGCGATCGCGAGGCGCGGGGCGGCGACGGCGAAGTCGCGGCGCAGGGCGGCGTGGGCGGTGCGCGCCACGCGGACGATCGAGCCGGCATCGAGCCGGTCGAGCGCCTGACGCAGCGAGAGATGCACCGTCACCGGCACGACGCGCAGCGACGGCCCGGCCAGCATCATCACCTCAGCCCCGGGCATGCCGACCAGCGCCCCGAGATACTCGGTGTGGCCCGGGTAGGCGAAGCCCGCCTGCTGCAGCACCGCCTTGCTGATCGGGTTGGTGACGAGGCCGCACACCGCCCCGGTCAGGGCCAGTCCGGCGGCCCGGGCGATGCTGGCGGTGACCGCCGGCGCATGGGCCGGGTCGGGCCGGCCGGGCGTCGCGGCAACGCAGAGGCGCAGCGGCAGCAGCGGCAGGGCGCGCGGGAACACTGCCGCGGCGCCGGCGGGATCGGACAGGATCTCGATCGGCAGCGCCTCGCCGCCGGGCTGGCGGCGCAGCCAGTCGGTGTCGGCGAGCAACAGGAAAGCCGGTCCCGCGTCACGCAGTGCGCGCCACGCCTTGATCGCGATCTCGCCGCCGATCCCGGCCGGATCCCCCATCGTCAGCGCCAGCATCGCGTTCTCCGCCGCGCCGCGCCTGCAGCGTGATCGCCAGTGCGGCCACGGCATAGTACCAAAGCATCAGAGCGCCGAAACCGTTGCCGAGTGCCGGGGAGAGGTTGGGATAGACATGGCGGAAGGCGAGCGCCACGGCGGCATCGCCGAGCATCCCGGGCAGGATCAGGCCGAGCGCCACCACGTCGGCCTCGCGGGCTTCGGCGCTGACCCGCAACCGCAGCCTCGGCCCGAGCAGCGCCATCGCCGCACCCCCGAGCAGGAAGTCAGCGAGCAGGAAGGTCGGGTCCGGACGCAGCACCCACTGCCCGGCGAGGCGTATGGCGACGGTGGCGACGAGCCAGAGTGCGGCGCCGAGCCGGATCGCGCGTCCGAAGGCTCCGGTCATGTGACACTCTCCCGCTCCAGGTGTAACGTGCGTTACATAACGGCGTAACAGGCATTACATGTCAAGCGGCGATCACGACGCGCGCGCCCGGGCGCTGGCCGCCTGCGTCGGGGCCACCCTGGACGCCGGCGGCCGGGCACTCAGCCTGCAGGCGCTGGCGCGGCTGACCGGGGTGTCGGCGCGCATGCTGGTGCATCATTTCGGCAGCAAGGCCGGACTGGACCGCGCCGTCATCGAGACGGTCGAGGCCAGGATGCGCGACGACGCGATGGCGATGCTGGCGCGCAGCGGCGGCGCGCTCGATGCCGAGGCGATCATGCGGAGCTTCCGCGAGCCGGCGCGGCGCGCCACCCGCACCCTGTTCCGCACGCTGCTCGCGCGCGGGCTGGGCGGCGACTGGATCGCGGTCGCGGTGCTGAGGGGAGAGCGGGAACGCTGGCTGGCGCTGTTCCGCCAGACCCTCGGCGACGACGCGGCCGCCGCGCGGCTGATGGCGCTGGTGCTCGGCGCGACTCTGGAGGCGATCTTCGCCGACCTCGACGGAGAGGAGCGGTCCGCACCGGAACCGGGCCGATGAGGCCGGCGGCGCCGCCGCTCAGGCCGGATGCGCCGTGTTTCTGATGAAGTCGACGAAGGCGCGCAGCGGCGCGGGCATGAGGCGCCGGCCGGGATAGTAGAGGAACGGCCCCGGGAAGCGCTGCCACCACGGCTCGAGGACGGCCTCCAGCGCACCGCGATCGAGATGCGGGCGCAGCCAGTCCTCGAACAGGTAGACGATGCCGGTCCCGGCGATGGCGGCGTCGACGGCGAGGTCGCTTGCGGTGCCGATGCGCACCAGCAGCGGCCCCGTAGGCTCGACCCGCACCACCTCGTCGTCGCGCTCGAACTCCCAGGGCGTCATGGCGCCGCTGGCGAAGCGGCCGCGCAGGCAGGCATGCCGCAGCAGGTCGCGGGGATGCTGCGGCCGGCCGTGGCGTTCGAGGTAGCCGGGCGAGGCGGCGGCGGCGAAGCGCTGCACGCGCGGCCCGATCGGGACCGCGATCATGTCCTGCTCCAGGCGGTCGTCGTAGCGGATGCCGGCGTCGCAGTCCGCCGCGAGCACGTCGACGAAGCTGCTCTCGGCGATCACCTCCAGCCGGATGTCGGGGTAGGCAGCGAGGAACGGCGGCACGATCGCCGGCAGCACCAGCCGCGCGGCACTGACCGGCACGTTGAGGCGCAGCGAGCCCGCCGGCCGGTCGCGGAAGCGGTTGACGACGTCGAGGGCTTCCTCCAGCTGGGCGAGTGCGGGTGCCAGCCGCTCCAGCAGGCGCTTCCCCGCCTCGGTCGCGACGACGCTGCGCGTGGTGCGGTTGAGCAGCCTGACGCCGAGCTGCTGTTCCAGCCGGCGCACCGCCTCGCTGAGCCCGGACGCGCTGCTGCCGCTGGCGCGCGCGCCCTCGCGGAAGCCGCCGGCGCGGGCCACCGTCACGAAGGCGCTCAGGTCACCCATGTCGACCTTCACTGTTCGCCTGCCCGTACAGCCTGTGCGAGGCTCCGCCGGTTATCGCGCACTTGGCCAGCGCCCAGTTGCGTCCTGTTCAAAGGAGTAGAGCATGTCCAGCATCGACCGGTCCGGAACCTTCGCCCTGGGAGAACGCAGCGTGCGGCGCCTCGGCTACGGCGCCATGCAGCTTGCCGGACCCGGCGTGTCCGGTCCGCCCAGGGATCGCGACGCGGCGCTGGCGGTGCTGCGCGAGGCGGTCGCAAGCGGCGTGAACCACATCGACACCAGCGACTTCTATGGCCCGCACGTGACCAACCAGCTGATCCGCGAGGCGCTGGCTCCGTATGCGGACGAGCTGGTCATCGTCACCAAGATCGGTGCCATCCGCGGCGAAGACAAATCCTGGAACCCTGCCTTCTCGCCCGAGGAGCTGACCCGCGCGGTGCACGACAATCTGCGCAATCTGGGCCGCGACGTGCTCGACGTGGTCAACCTGCGGCTCATGTTCGACAGGCACGGTCCGGCCGAGGGGTCGATCGAGGCGCCGCTCGCCGTCCTGGCCGAGCTGCAGCGGCGGGGCCTGGTGCGTCACGTCGGCTTGAGCAACGCGACCGCCGCGCAGGTCTCGCAGGGACGCGGGATCTGCGAGATCGTCTGCGTGCAGAACCAGTACAACCTGGCGCACCGCGCCGACGACGCCCTGATCGACGACCTCGCCCGCGACGGAATCGCCTACGTGCCGTTCTTCCCGCTCGGCGGGTTCAACCCGCTGCAATCCTCGGCCCTGTCCGAGGTCGCGAGGCGTCTCGAAGCCACGCCGATGCAGGTGGCGCTGGCCTGGCTGCTGCGTCGCGCGCCCAACATCCTGCTGATCCCCGGCACCTCTTCGGTAGCCCACCTGCGCGAGAACCTCGCCGCGGCAGCACTGGCGCTGCCGGACGACGCGATGCGTGCCCTGGACGCCGTGGCCGCCGCCGGCACCGGCTGATCGCGGTCAGATGTGCAGCGCCCGGCCGTCGGCCGCAAGTGCCGCCTCCTTGACCGCCTCGCTCAGCGTCGGATGGGCGTGGCAGATGCGTGCCACGTCCTCGGCGCTGGCGCCGAACTCCATCGCGGTGACCAGCTCGGCGATCAGCGTGCCGGCATCGGGGCCCAGGATATGCGCGCCGAGGATGCGGTCGGTCTTGCGGTCGGTCAGGATCTTCACGAAGCCGTCGGTGTTGCCGATGGCGCGGGCGCGCGCATTGGCGGTGAAGGGGAACTTGCCGACGACGTAGTCGGCCCCGTCCGCCTTGAGGTCCTCCTCGATGCGTCCCACCGCCGCCACCTCGGGCCAGGTGTACACCACCGCCGGGATGGCGTCGTAGTTCACGTGCCCGGCCTGTCCCACCAGCATCTCGGCGAGCGCCACGCCCTCCTCCTCGGCCTTGTGGGCGAGCATCGGGCCCGCGATCACGTCGCCGATGGCGAAGATCGACGGCACGCTGGTCGCGTAGCGCGCGTCGGTCCGGACCCGGCCGCGCTCGTCGAGCTCGACCCCCGCTTCCTGGAGCCCGATACGCTCGCTCACCGCGCGTCGACCGATCGCGACCAGCACGATGTCGGCCTCGATGGTCTCCGCCTCGCCGCCGCGCGCCGGCTCGACGGTCAGGGTGACGCCGGTCTGCGTCGCCTCGGCCGCGGTGACCTTGCAGCCGAGCCTGAACTGCAGCCCCTGCTTGCCGAGCACGCGGTGGAACGCCTTGGCCACCTCGGCGTCGATCCCGGGCACGATGCGGTCGAGGTACTCGATCACGGTCACCTCGGCTCCCAGGCGGTGCCACACCGAGCCCAGCTCCAGCCCGATCGCGCCGCCGCCGATCACCACCAGGTGTCCCGGCACCTCCGCCAGCTCCAGCGCGCCGGTGGAGCTGACGATCCGCTTCTCGTCGATGGCGATGCCGGGCAGCGCGATGCTGTCGCTGCCGGTGGCGATGACGATGTGCTTCGCCGAGAACGACTTGCCCTCGACCTCGACCTGGTTGGCGCCGGTCACCTTGCCGAAGCCCTTCAGCCAGGTGACGCCGTTCTTCTTGAACAGGAACTCGATGCCCTTGACGTTGGCCTCGACCACGCCGGCCTTGCGGCGGTGCATGCGGTCCAGGTCGAGCTTCACGGAGTCGATCAGGATGCCGTGCTCGGCGAAGCCGGCGCTCGCCTCGTGGAAGTTTTCCGAAGATTGCAGCAGCGCCTTGGACGGGATGCAGCCGATGTTCAGGCAGGTGCCGCCCAGCGTGGCGCGGCTCTCGACGCAGGCGGTGCGCAGGCCGAGCTGGGCGGCGCGGATCGCGCAGACATAGCCGCCGGGTCCTGCGCCGATCACGATCAGGTCGTAGTCGCTCTGCTCGATGTTCGCGGCTGATGCCGCCGGCGCCTCGGTCGGCTCGGGCGGCGGCGGCTTGGCAGGACTGCCGGTCGAGGCCGGCAGCGACGCGGAGGCGGCGGGCGCAGCGGCGGCGGGCGCAGCGGCGGCGGGCGAGCCGGCAGCGGGAGAGCCGGCTTCGGGACCGGCCTCTAGGGTCGCCAGCAGCGCCCCGACCTCGACCTCCTCGCCCTCGGCCGCGGCGAGCGGGCCGAGCAGCCCGGCCGCGGGGGCCGTCACTTCGACGCTGACCTTGTCTGTCTCCAGCTCTGCGATCGCCTCGTCGGCCGCGACCGCGTCGCCCGCCTGCCTGAGCCAGCGCGACACCGTCGCCGTGGTCACGCTCTCGCCCAGCGTGGGCACCCTGATCTCGGTCGCCATGATGCTATGTGGTCCTCGGCAGTCTTCTGATGGGCCGGGCGCGGGCCCGAACTGGCCGGAGCCGAACCGGGCCCTGGCCTGACCTCATATGGGGTGGCTACAGCCCGAGCAGGAGCCGGCGCGGGTCCTCGACGCCCTCTTTCACCCGCACCAGGAAGCTGACCGCCTCGCGTCCGTCGACGATCCGGTGGTCGTAAGACAGGGCGACATACATCATCGGCCGTATCACCACCTGTCCCTTCACGGCGATCGGCCGCTCCTGGATCTTGTGCATGCCCAGGATCGCCGACTGCGGCGGGTTGAGGATCGGCGTCGACATCAGCGAGCCGTAGATGCCGCCGTTGGTGATCGAGAAGGTGCCGCCGGTGAGCTCGTCGAGCTTCAGCGCGCCGTCGCGGGCGCGCTTGCCGTAGCCGGCGATGCCGCGCTCGATCTCGGCGAAGCCCATGCGGTCGGCGTCGCGCAGCACCGGCACCACCAGGCCGTTCGCGCCGCCGACGGCGATGCCCATGTGCACGAACTCGCGGTAGATCACGTCGTCGCCGCTGATCTCGGCGTTGACCGCCGGGAACTCCTTCAGCCCGGCGATGCACGCGCGCACGAAGATCGACATGAAGCCGAGACGCGCGCCGTCGTGCTTCTTCTCGAACGCCTCGCGGTATTCGGTGCGCATCGCCATCGCGGCACTCATGTCCACCTCGTTGAAGGTGGTGAGGATCGCGGCGGTGTTCTGCGCGTCCTTCAGGCGGCCGGCGATGGTCTTGCGCAGGCGGGTCATCTTGACCCGCTCCTCGCGCGGATCGTCGGTGCGCGGCGGCGGCGGTGCGGCGCGCGCGACCACGGGCGTTGCCGGACGCTCGAGGAAGGAGAGCACGTCGCCCTTGGTGATGCGTCCGTCCTTGCCGCTGCCGGCACCGATCTCGGCGGCATCGGCCTCACGCTCGGCCATCATCTTGCGGGCGGCGGGCATCGGCGCGTGCGCCGCGACGTCGGCCGGCGGGGTCGCCGGACGCGATACCGGCCCGCTGGTGCGCGGCGGCGGGTTGATCCCGCCGCTCGGGTTGGCTGCCTCACGCGGCGGCCTGCCGGCGGCGGCCGATCCCGACGGCACGGGCTGCGCAGCCGAGGCGGGCGCCGGCTGGGA
>CAXTNV010000165.1:0-6426 GCA_964245755.1 uncultured Acetobacteraceae bacterium
GCGACTGCCCCCCACCCTGCCTCGGGCCCGGTCAACGACGGGTTGCTGCCCTGGCCGCTGCTGCGGCTGGGCGACGCGGACCTGACACTGCTTGCCGCGGACGTCACGCTCGCCGACACCCGGTATCGCGACCTGCAGCTGCACGCGCTGCTGCGGGATGGTCGGCTGGCGGTGGCGCCGCTGCGGGCAAGCGGTCCCGACGGCAGCGTGGACGCGCGCCTGTACGCCGATGCCGCCTCGACGCCCCTGACCCTGACCCTCTGGATGCGACCGCTGATGCTCCCGGTGTCGGTGCTCAACACCTGGCTCGGCACCCCCGGTGCGCTGCGCGGCGGAGTGGAACTGGTCGGCGAGCTGCGCAGCAGCGGCGCCGACGCCTCGGCGCTGGCAAACGCCGCGGCAGGCCATCTCGGCCTGTCGATGGTGAACGCGACCACTTCCAATGCCGCCCTCTCGCGGCTGGTCGGTCGGGCGACCGAGATCGCCGCTTCGGTCCCGCAGGCCGGAGAGACCGCCGTGCGCTGCCTCGCGCTGCACGCCGTGCTTGGGGGCGGGCAGGCCGCGCTCGACACGCTGAGCCTGCGCGCCGGGCGGCTTTCGGTGGACGGACACGGACGGATCGCGCTCGCGGACGGGGCGCTCGACTTGCATCTGCTGCCCGACACGCAGGTGGCGGGCGCCCGCGTCTCGCTGCCGGTGCGGCTCACCGGCACCCTGCGCGACCCGCACCCGGGCCTCGACCCTGCCGCGCCCGGAGGGCGCTACGCGCTGCGGATCGGCCCGGCCGGCGCCGGCGCTCCCGACTGCGACGCGCCGCTGCGCACGGCACGGGAAGGCATCGCCGGACCCGCTCCGGGTGCCGTCTCGCCGCTGCAGGATGCGGCGGCCGCCAGGCACAAGAACCCGAAGCCGATCGACATCCTGCGCGGGCTGGGGATCCTGCGGTGATCGCCGCTCCGAGGAGATGACCGATGACGCAGCAGCCTTGCGAACGCTGGCTGATCGCCGGGCGCGTGCAGGGCGTCGGCTACCGCGCCTGGATGGTGGAGCAGGCGACGGCACTGCGACTCGACGGCTGGGTGCGCAACCGCGCCGATGGCCGGGTGGAGGCGACGCTGCTGGGCGATGCGGCAGTGCTGGCACAGCTGCACCGGCGATGCCTGCGCGGCCCACCGGGGGCGCGCGTCGAGGGGATCGAGCGGCTTGCCGCCGAGGCGGTCCCCTCCGGCGGCGGGTTCCGGCAGCAACGCGACGTCTAGGCGCCGAGCCGAGAGCTTTGGTTACTTCCATCTCCAGCAGGATTTGCTAGCTCTCGCCCGGCAACAGGTACGGACCTCTCGATGCTGGATGATAACTCCGATCAGATACGCCGCCGCGGCCGCGTCACCGGCAAGCTGGCCAGGTGGGCCGCGACCTGCGCGATGGGTTCGTGGCTGGTGATCGGCGTGGTGCCTCTGGTCGTCGCGATCTGCGCCTTGCGTTGAACCCGGCTCCGGTTCGACACTGCGAGCGGCAGCGGGAAAGAGCCTCGGATGAACCAGCGGGTGGCGGACTATCCGATCGACCAGTTGTTCCTGGATCGCTGGTCGCCGCGTGCCTTCACCGGCGAAGCAATCCCCGAGGAGGAGCTGTTCAGCCTGCTCGAGGCGGCGCGCTGGGCTCCTTCCTCGTACAACTCCCAGCCCTGGCGCTTCCTGTACGCGCGGCGCGACACGCCGCGATGGGAGCCCTTCCTCGGGTTGCTGGTGGAGTTCAACCAGAGCTGGGCGAAACACGCGGCGGCGCTGCTGTTCGTGGTCTCGAAGTCCACCCTGCTGCCGCCGGGCAAGGACCGGGAGATCCCCTCGCACAGCCACTCCTTCGACGCCGGATCGGCATTCGCGTGCCTGTCGCTGCAGGCCGCGCGGTCCGGCTGGGCTGCGCACGGCATGGTCGGGCTCGACTTCGACCAGGCCTTCGCGGTGCTGCGGGTGCCGCAAGGCTACCGCGTGGAGGCTGCGGTGGCCGTGGGACGGCGTGGCGACGCCTCGGTCCTGCCGGAGCCGATGCAGGCACGCGAGCAGCCGAACGGGCGGATGAAGCTGGCCGAGTTCGCCTTCGAGGGCGGCTTCCCGGAGTAGCGAGCACGCCAGGGCCTCGCCCTGGAGCCGCCGTGCCTCAGGGCAGCAGGACGGTGGCGCTGGCCTGGGCGGCGATGCCTTCGCCGCGCCCGGTAAAGCCGAGCCGCTCCGTCGTCGTCGCCTTGACCGAGATCCGCTCGATCTCGGTATCGAGCAGTGCGGCCAGACGCTCGCGCATCCTGCCGGCGTGCGGACCGATCTTCGGCCGTTCGCAGATCAGGGTGACGTCGGCGTTCACCAGCATGCCGCCGCGGGCCGCGATGCGCTCGCCGGCGTGGATCAGGAAACGGGCGCTGTCTGCATCCTTCCAGGCCGCCTCGCTCGGCGGGAAGTGCCGGCCTATGTCGCCCTCGGCGAGCGCGCCGTAGATCGCGTCGCACAGAGCATGCAGGCCGACGTCGGCGTCGGAATGGCCGGCCAGTCCGCGCTCGTGCGCGACCTCGACGCCGCAAAGCATCAAGGGCCGGAAGTCGCCGAAGGCGTGCACGTCGAACCCGGTGCCGGTGCGCGGCAGCGGCGTCGTCGGCCGCATGCGCGCCGGCGGCTCCGCCTCGGTCGCCGCGGCATATTCGGTGCCCTCGATCAGCGCCACCGCGATGCCGGCGCGCTCCAGCAGCACGGCGTCGTCGGCGATCGCGCCGCCGTCATGCGCGCGATAAAGGTCACGCAGGGTGACGAAGGCGAAGCCCTGTGGACCCTGCGCGCGATACAGGCCGCGACCGGGAACACTGGCGGTGATGCGGCCTTGGTTTGCGCGCTTGAGGAACTCGCCCGCAGCGACGCAGGGAACCGCGCCCCGGTGGGTTTCGAGTGCCGCGATCACCGACGCGATCAGGCCCGACCGCGCGCACGGACGCGCCCCGTCATGCACCAGCACCAGCTCTGGACGTGCCTCCGGCGGCAGGGCGTCCAGCGCCTCGAGTCCCCGCCGCACACTCTGCTCGCGTGTCTCACCGCCGGCGATCGCCGGACGCAGCCTGGCGTCGCCGCCGAGCGCCGCCTCGAGCAGGCGAGCATCGCCGACCGGCTGCAGCAGCTCGACATGCGCGAGCAGCGCGTCGGCCGACCGGCGCGTTGCCGCGAGTGCCGCGGCCGGCAAGCAGGGTTCGGTGGCGATCAGGAGGGCAGCGACGCGCATGGCGGAGCAATGCTGCGCGAGGCGGCAGGCGTCAAGCGGTACAGAGTGACCTGTTTCGCATCGCCCGCTCTCGATTGCGCCTGACGCGACGCTCCGTTATTCTGCCCAAATCATGAGCATTCGACACCAGACGGGTGATGCAGGCCCGATTTTCGTCTCGGGCGGCGAGAATGCCTCGTTAGCGCGCAGTGGTTCGGGCGCCGAGCTGTCGCCGATCGATCTCGGCACAATGCGTCTCGAGGTTCCGGTGATCGTGGCTCCGATGTCGGGGGTCACGGACCTGCCGTTTCGCCGGCTGGCGCGGAGGCTCGGGGCGGGGCTGGTGGTCTCAGAGATGATCGCCTCGTGGGCGATGATACGCGAGAACCCGGCCACGCTGCGGATGGCCGAGGTCGCCCGCGACGGCGGCCCCAACGCGGTGCAGCTCGCCGGCTGCGAACCGGCGGCGATGGCCGAGGCGGCGCGCATCGCGGTGGATCGCGGCGCCGACCTGATCGACATCAATTTCGGCTGCCCGGTGAAGAAGGTCGCGGTCGGCCAGATGGCCGGCTCGGCGTTGATGCGCGACGAGGCGCTGGCGGCCACCCTGCTGCAGGCGGTGGTGCGCGCGGTCGCGGTGCCGGTGACGCTGAAGATGCGTATGGGCTGGGACCACCAGAGCCTGAACGCGCCGGCGCTGGCGCGGATCGCGCAGCAGAGCGGCATACGCATGGTCAGCGTGCACGGGCGCACCCGTCAGCAGTTCTACACCGGTCAGGCGGATTGGGCGTTCGTGCGGCGGGTGAAGCAGGCGACGTCGCTGCCGGTGGTGGTGAACGGCGACATCACCAGCGTCGCGTCGGCGCGGCTGGCGCTCGCGCAGTCCGGAGCCGACGGGGTGATGATCGGCCGCGGCTGCTACGGCCGGCCCTGGCTGCCGGCACAGCTCGCCGCGGCGCTGGTCCATGGCATCCACGTTCCCGATCCGGACCTGGAGACGGAGCAGGCGGTCGTGCTGGAGCACTACCGCTCGATGCTGGAGCATTTCGGCCGGCAGCCCGGCATGCGGCTGGCCCGCAAGCACGTCTCCTGGTACTCGGCCGGCCTGGTCGACTCCGCGACGTTCCGGGCGGCGATCAACCGCCTCGACGATGCCGACGCGGTCCTGGCGATGATCTCGGAGTTCTACGCGCGGCAGATCGGGCTCGGGCTGGGCCGCGTCGCGCGCGAGCCGTCATCGGCGGCAGCGCCGCTGAGGGCGGCCGCGTGAGAACAGCCCTCTCGCGAGCCAAGAGCAAGCCGCCGACGGAACCGGTCGCGGAAGCCGCCCGCGAGGTGGGCCATCTGCGCCCCAGCGCGCTGCCGCCACCGGCGGTTGCCGCGTCGGTTGACCACGCCTCGATGATCGACAGCCTGCTGGTGCCGGTGGTGCTGCTCGATCCGTCGAACCGGATCCGCTACGCCAACGTCGCCGCGGAGCATTTCTTCGGCATGTCGGTGTCGCAGCTGCGCCATCACGCAATGCTCGACTTCCTTTCGGGCGACCACCCGCTGTTCCTGCTGGTCGACCAGGTGCGCCGGAACGGGACCAGCGTGGTCGAGCACGAGCTGGTGCTGGACGGGCCGCGGCTGCACCGCCGCGGGATCACCGTGCAGGGCTCGGGTCTCGCCGAGGAACCGGGTTCGGTGATGCTGACCCTGCACGATGCGTCGGCGGCGCGCGCGCTAGACCGCCAGCTCACCTTCCGCAACGCCGCGCGCAGCGTCTCCGGTATGGCGGCGATCCTGGCCCACGAGGTGAAGAACCCGCTGTCGGGCATACGCGGCGCTGCGCAGCTGCTCGAGGGATCGGTCGGCGAGGATGACCGCGAGCTCGCGGTGCTGATCCGCGACGAGGCGGATCGCATCAGCGCCCTGGTCGAGCGCATGGAGATGTTCAACGAGAAGGGGATCGCGCGCGGCGCGGTCAATATCCACCGCGTGCTGGAACACGTGCGGACCCTGGCGCAGACCGGTTTCGCGGCGCACCTGCGCATCGTGGAGAACTACGACCCTTCGCTGCCGCCGGTGCTGGGCAACCGGGACCAGCTGGTGCAGGTGCTGCTCAACCTGGTGAAGAATGCGGCGGAGGCGATCAGCGGCGAGGGCGCCGGCGGCGAGATCACGCTGTGCACCGCCTACCGCCACAGCGTGCGCCTCGCGGTGCCCGGATCGGATCAGCGGGTCCACCTGCCCCTGATGGTGATCGTTCGCGACACCGGGCCCGGGATCCCGGACCACATCCGGCCGCATCTTTTCGAGCCGTTCCTGACCACCAAGCCGACCGGAAGTGGCCTTGGTCTTGCACTGGCGGCGAAGATCGTCGGCGACCATGGCGGGATCATCGAGGTGGAGAGCACGCCCGGGCGGACCGAGGTGCTGCTGCACCTGCCCGTGCTGACCGACGAGGTGGAATCGAGTTGACGGCGGCGCCTGCTGCGGACCCCGCTCCGCGGCAGGTGCCAGTCCGACAAGGCGCCGGAGCGGGCCGTGAGGCGGGCCGGCTTGATCGAGAGAACGCATGACCCTGCCCACCGTGCTGGTCGCCGACGACGACCGTTCCATCCGGACCGTTCTGACGCAGGCGCTCGGCCGCTCCGGCTACCAGGTCCGAACCACCGGCAACGCGGCGACGCTGTGGCGCTGGGTGGAGGAGGGCGAGGGCGATCTCGTGATCACCGACGTGGTGATGCCCGACGAGAACGGGCTCGATCTGATCCCGCGCATCAAGCGCCTGCGTCCGGAGCTGCGCATCGTGGTGATGAGCGCGCAATCGACTCTGATGACCGCGGTCAAGGCGACGCAGCGCGGCGCATTCGATTACCTGCCCAAGCCGTTCGACCTGAAGGAGCTGCTGTCGGTGGTGGCCCGCGCGCTGGAGCGGCCCCTGCCGCCGTCGCCGTCGCCGCCGCACGACGCCGAGGAGCGGCTGCCGCTGATCGGCCGCTCGATGGCGATGCAGGACATCTACCGCATCATCGCCCGGCTGACGACCGCCGACCTCACGGTGATGGTCAACGGCGAGAGCGGCACCGGCAAGGAGCTGGTGGCGCGTGCGCTGCACGATTACGGACGCAGGCGAGCCGGGCCGTTCGTCGCCATCAACATGGCGGCGATCCCGCGCGAGCTGATCGAGAGCGAGCTGTTCGG
>CAXTNV010000166.1:0-6339 GCA_964245755.1 uncultured Acetobacteraceae bacterium
ACGTTGCCCTAGCCGCCCGCTTCGCGAGGTCGGCCTGGCGCTCAGAATGGCAGCCTGATCCGCGCGCGCAGGCCGCCGAGCGGGCTGCGCTCCAGCCAGATGTCGCCGCCATGCGCCTGGATGATGTCGCGGGCGATGGTCAGGCCAAGGCCGGTGCCGCCGCCCGAGCCGCTTTCGAAGGCGCGGAACATCTGCTCGCGCCGGTCGTCGGGGATTCCAGGCCCGTCATCGTCGACCAGCACCACCACCGCGCGCGCTTCCGCCGCGGCACTGATCGCGATCCGGCCGCCATGCCGCCGGGCGTTCTCCACCAGGTTGGTCAGCACCCGCCGGATCGCGCCCCGGCGCAGCACGATGTCGGGCATCGGCGTCACCGACACCGCCAGCACCTCCGCCCCGCCACGTGCCGCCGCCGCCGCCACCTCCTCCAGCAGCGCCGGCAGGCTGACCGGTTCCGCCTGCTCCGCTCCCTCGCCGCGGGCGAAGGACAGGTAGCCCTCGATCATGCGGTCCATCTCCTCGACGTCCGACACCATGCCGCCGATGTCCGGCACCAGGGTCGAGGCGTCCACCCGGCCGCTCTGCGGCAGCATCGCCAGGGTCAGGCGGAGCCGGGTCAGGGGGGTGCGAAGGTCGTGCGACACGCCGGCCAGCATCGCCGTGCGCTGCGCCACGAAGCGCAGGATCCGTTCCTGCATCCGGTTGAAGGCGCCGGCCGCCTTGCGCACCTCCTGCGCGCCTTCCGGGCGGATCGGGCCCGGGTCGCGCCCCATGCCGAACGCTTCCGCCGCACGCGCCAGCCGGCGGATGGCGCGGACCTGGTTGCGCATGAACAGGGCGGCGATGCCGAACAGCAGCATCGCGCTGCCCGCGACCCAGGTCACGAAGATCCAGATCGGCCCCACGTCGAGCCGCTTGCGCGGGGCGGCCACGTCCAGCACGCCGTCGGGAAGCTGGATGTGGATCATCACCGTGTGCGGATCGCTGACCCAGTCCACGCTGAACGGCAGGCGGATCTGCTGCAGCGCCGCCGCCAGGTCCTCGTCCATCGGTCCCAGCACGTTGGTGGAGCCGCGGCTCAGCAGGCGCGCATGCGGGCGCATGGTCATGCCGAGCTGGAACTGGGTGGCGGCACTCTGCAGCAGCCAGTCTCGATCGGCCCTGCGACGGGTGCGCTCCAACAGCAGCAGGGTTACGTTGATCTCCCCGCTCACCGCCCCCGACAGCCGACGCGACACCACGTCGAGGTGGCTGCCGTAGAACAGCTCCAGCGAGATGCCTTGCGTCACCAGAAGCGGGATCAGTAGGATCAGCAGCGAGCGGCCAAGCAGGGAGCGCGGCAGCACGCGTCGCATCGGCCGGGCGAGCCGCAGGCGCCAGGGGATGCGTATCAACGGCCGTAGCCGGGCCGGTGCCGGCTCCGGCTCGGGCGGCAGCAGAGGCTGCCCGGCGCGGATCACGGCGCGCTCGCCCGCCCGTTCAGGTTCCCGGCCGCAGCACGTAGCCGCGGCCGCGCATCGTGTGCAGGAACCGCGGCTCGCGCGGGTCGGCCTCGATGCGCCGGCGCAGGCGCGTCACCTGCACGTCGATGGCCCGCTCGCCCGCCTCGTCCATTTCCAGCGTGCGCGCGATCGCCTCGCGCGACAGCACCTCGCCGGGATGGCGCGCGAGCACGGTCAGCAGCGCCGACTCGCCCCCGGTGAGGTGCACCGGCCCATCCGCGCCTTCCAGCAGGCCACGGACAGGGTCGAACTCCATGGTACCGAGCCGCACCGGCCGGGCGTTCTCGGTGGGTGCGGGCGGGCCGATCCGGCGCAGCAGCGCGCGCAGGCGCAGCAGCAGCTCGCGCGGCTCGAACGGCTTGCCGAGATAGTCGTCCGCACCGGTCTCCAGGCCGGCGATGCGATCCTCCGGACCGCCGCGCGCGGTGAGCAGCAGGATCGGCAGGTTCTGGCCGACCAGCCGCAGCGAACGGGTAAGCGCCAGCCCGTCCTCGCCGGGCATGGTCACGTCGAGCACCATCGCGTCGGGCTGCAGGAAGCCCAGCATCTGCCGCGCCTCGCTCGCGCCGGCAGCGGCGCTAACCCGGAACCCCTGCTCGGAAAGGTAGCGTTGCAGCAGCCGGCGCAGGCGGGCATCGTCGTCGACCACCAGCACATGCGCGTCCAGCTCGCCGCCGCCCACCGCCCTGCCGAGGCCACCGCTCATCGTGGCTCACGCGCGTCCAGCAGGGTGCGGCTGTGCGGGTCCATCATCGCATGCATCACCCGGCGGAACCCTTCGACGGCGCCGCCGCCGGCTTCGCGATAGGCGCCGGTGATGCGCTCGCGCTGGCGCTCGAACAGGCGCCGCTCGAGCGCGCGTCCGGGCTCGGTGAGGCTCAGCAGGCGCTGCCGGCGGTCGCGCGTGCCGACCGCCTGCACCACGAAGCCACGCTCGACCAGCTCGCCCAGCACCCGCGCAAGGCTCTGCTTGGTGATGCGCAGCAGCGCCAGCAGCTCGCTGACGGTGATCGCGGGGCGGCGGGCGATGAAGTGCAGCGCGCGGTGGTGGGCGCGGCCGAGGCCGAGCTCCTCGAGCACAGCGTCGCCGGTCGCCGCAAGATCGCGATAGGCGAGGAAGAACAGGTCCTGGGCCAGCCGCATCTGCTCCTCTCGCAGGAACAGCACGCCGGTGCCCGCGCCGCCTCCGGGCTCCGGCGCAGCGCCGGTCTCGCGCGCTAGGTCGCGGCCCGGCTCGCGGCCCCCCTCGCGGCCTGGCTCGCGGCCTGGCTCGCGGAGCATTTGCCGCGTCAGCAGCTTGGCATCCATGTGTTCGCTCCAGCCCTCCGCTCGATCACGCAGGCCGAAGTTAAGACAGCTTCATTGACTTGAAGGAAGAGGGCTTCTAGGTGCTCGCCTGGCGCCCCGCCCGACGGCCGGTCGCCAGGAGCGATGCAGATGGCGCTGGTGCCGTTCGACGACAGGGATGGCCGGATCTGGTGGGACGGTTCGCTGATCCCGTGGCGCGACGCCAAGCTGCACGCGCTGTCGCATGGCCTGCACTACGGCAGCGCCGTGTTCGAGGGCGAGCGCTCCTATAACGGTCACATCTTCAAGCTGCGCGAGCATACCGAGCGGCTGATCGAGTCCGGCCGCATCCTCGGCTTCGCGCTGCCGTTCTCGGCGCAGCAGATCGACGAGGCCTGCCTCCAGGTGCTGGAGGCCAACGGGCTGACCGACGGTTACGTGCGCCCGCTGGCCTGGCGCGGTGCCGAGCAGCTCTCGGTCTCGGCCCGCTACACCACCATCCACCTGATGATCGCCGCCTGGTCCTGGCCCAACCTGTTCGGCGCCGACCGGCTCAAGGGAGTGCGCCTGGCGATGGGCAGCTGGAAGCGCCCGCATCCGGAAACTGCGCCGACCCGCTCCAAGGCTGCTGGCCTCTACATGATCGGCACCATGTGCAAGAACGACGCCGAGGCGGCCGGCTTCGACGACGCGCTGATGCTGGACTGGCGCGGTCAGGTCTCGGAAGCCAGCGGCGCCAACATCTTCTTCGCCATGGACGGCGCGCTGCACACGCCGCTGCCGGACTGCTTCCTCGACGGCATAACCCGGCGCACGGTGATTGCGCTGGCGCGCCGGCGCGGCATCGCGGTGATCGAGCGCGTCATCATGCCCGAGGAGATGGGGCAGGCCAAGGAGGTCCTGCTCGCCGGCACCGCCGCCGAGGTGACGCCGGTGCGGCAGATCGGGGCGCTGCACTTCAAGCCTGGACCGCTCACCGAGCAGCTGCTCGGCGACTACGAGGCGCTGGTGCGCATGCCCCCGGACCAGGTCGCGGCGCGGCTGGCCGCGTAGCCGACGCCGCGACGCAGCGTTCCGGTGGCGCGGCCGAAGCGCCCGAGCTCGGACATCCGCCGGTCCAGGAATGCCTCGGTGGCCGCACCGCCGCTCTCGTCCTGCAGCCAGAACAGCAGCGTCGCCGCATAGATCCCGCTCAGGATCGCGCGCTTGCTGTACCAGCTCATGTCGGCGGCGGTGTCCCCGGCGGCGTGCCAGATGCAATCCACGGTGCGGGCGATGCTGCGCAGCCCGGCGAGCCTGCGGCCAGGCAGCGAAAGCACCGAGAGGCCGCGCCGGATCGCCTCGCGCTCGCCGGCTGCCTGCTGCAGGCGCAGCAGGATCAGCCCACGGACCCGCGCACTCAGCCTGGTCTCGAGGATCGTGTCCGCCGCCTGTTCCATGCGCCGGTCGCCGAGATCGGCATGCGCCTCGACCATCTCCGCCGCGCCGCCGGGAAACAGCAGGTCGGCTTCGGGACCGGCGGCGGTGCGGATCGCCCCGATGCTCCAGCCCTGTTCCGCCACGTGCGGTAGCATCGCCAGCAACGCTGCGTCTCGCGCCGCGCTGCGCTCGATCGGGCCCGGGAAATCCGTGACCGCGGCGCGCTGCGCCGCCTCGATCAGGGTCGGCAACAGGGATGGCAGCAATGCCGCGAGGCCGATGCCGACCCTCATGCCGGCATGCCGTGGCGGGACAGCTCGTCCTCGAAGCCGAGGCGGGTCAGGTCGGTCATGCGCATCGGGTAGAGGATCCCGTCCAGATGGTCGTGCTCATGCTGCAGCACCATCGCCAGGAACCCGCCGGCCTCGCCGTGCACCGGGACGCCGGCCCGGTCGAAGCCCTCGTAGCGCACCCGGAGATGACGCGGCACCGCGCCGCGTAACCCCGGGATCGACAGGCAGCCCTCCACCCGATGCACCATCTCGTCGCCGAGCGGCGTGATCCGCGGGTTGATCAGCGCCTGCACGGTCAGCGGCGGGTCGTCAGGCCCGGTGCTGCGCGCTTCCGGCACGCTGTAGACGAAGGCGCGCAGGCCGACATGCACCTGGGGCGCCGCGAGACCGGCGCCGCGCGCGTCGTGCATGGTCTCTATCATGTCGTCGATCAGGACCCGGACGGAGGCGGCCCCCGGGTCGGGTACCTCCGCCGCACGGGCGAGCAGGATGGGATGACCCATGCGGGCGATCTTGAGCAAGGCCATGCACGGCTCCGGTTCGGCGACTGCGCACAGCAGATGAGACCGGAGAAGGGTTTGTGCAACCGCCAGCCGCCGTGCTATGGCACGCCCCTCACGCAGACCGGATTGGCGGCGGATCGATACGGTCCTCGGCCGGGCCCGGGGACGCCACGGCATAGACCCGGTTCTCCGACACGGGGGCGGGATCGCAAGAGGAGTTCAAGGCACAGTGCAGGTTCTTGTTCGCGACAACAATGTCGACCAGGCGCTCAAGGCGCTCAAGAAAAAGATGCAGCGCGAAGGTATCTTCCGCGAGATGAAGCTTCGCCGCCACTACGAGAAGCCCTCGGAGCGCAAGGCCCGCGAGGCTGCCGAGGCCGTCCGGCGCGCCCGCAAGATGGAGCGCAAGCGGCTCGAGCGCGAAGGCTTCTGAACGCCGCCGGGCGCGACCGCGAGCGCCCGGTTCTCCGCCATCTGGGGCTGCCCATCGCATCGCGTGACGCAAGCGCCTCGGTCAGCGGCGTGACCGAAACACGCCACCCGGCTTCGGTCTGGGCGAACGGTAGCGGCGCAGCTCCTCGTGATGCAGCAGCTCGACTTGGTTGCTGGCCGCAAGTTCGCGGGCGTGCCGGGTGAAGTCTGCGTTGGAGACCACGGCCGCGTAGTCGGCGCGATGGTGCGCCCGTGCCGCGGCGACCTGCTGCACCGCCCGGTTGCCGACCGGTCTGCCGTAGAGCTTGCACTGCAGCACCAGGGACCGCCGGCCACGGTGCGCCAGCACGTCGGTGCCCTGATCCCCACCCCCTGCCGTGACCCGCGCGTCCCAGCCGGCGCGGCGCAGCAGCAGCGCGCAGAGCCGCTCGTACTCGATCGGCGGCATTCCCGGGTCGAACCCGCCGCAGCTGCCGGAAGGCGGTCGCGATGCGGTGCGCTCCATGCGCCGATCCACCGCGTCGGCGATCCCGGGCCATTGGTCGGCGAGGCGCCGCGCCGCCAGCAGCGGCACGATCCGGCTCTGGCAGAAGCGCGCCTTCTCGCGCTTCCAGCTGCGCGCGTCCTCGCTGCCACGCGTATCGCGGGCCAGCAGCTGCAGCCTGCGCACGCGCAGTCGCTGCCGCTGCGCTCGCAGCTCCGCGTCGGCGAGTGCCAGTGCACGGCAGCGGCGTCGTGCGTTGCCGCGCCAGCCGTAGGACATGCGGGCCGGCGCCACGAGCAGGCCGCCCAGCAGCACCATCCAGGTCGAAGCCGCCGCGAGACGGCTCAGGCCCGGCCGGGGGGGCGGCCCCCCCCGCCCCCCCCGCCGCCCGGGCGCCCCGGCCGCCGGGGGGGGGGGGC
>CAXTNV010000167.1:0-4853 GCA_964245755.1 uncultured Acetobacteraceae bacterium
GAGCCCGACGCCGCAGATCGTCAACTTCCGCTACGTGAATCGCCGCTTCGAGATCGACGAGGCGTTGGATCGCTTCGAGCTGATCTCCGGCGTCGGCAGCGACCAGGAGAAGGTCGAGATCACCCGGATCCGCCCCTCGTGAGCAACCGTGTTTCTGCCCCCCTAGTTGTATGGGGCCTCCTGCTGCTCGCCGGCTGCACCGCCGACTACGGCACCGACGCCAGCTACGAGAACGGCCTGCAGCCCGGCGATAGCAGCGTGCTGGTGGGGCCGGTCGAGAGCCTGGTGCGGCGCACCGTGCGGCCGGATACCGGATCGATCGCGATCGCCACGCCCTCCGTTGACGGCGTGATCAGCCCGCAGCTGCGCGCCGATCTGGCCCAGCAGGGCTATCACGTCGCAGCGCCGGACGACGAGGCCAAGCACCGGCTCGGCTACCTGGTCATGCCGGTCGCCAACCAGATGCTGATACGGGTGTTCCTCGACCACCTCGACGGCGCGCAGCTGTACACGCGCGACGCCGCCGGCCACCTGCAGCCTTCAGGACCCCTTGCCGTCAGGAGGACCGAGGGATGAACCACTTCACCACCGTGTCCGGCCGCAGCACCAAGGCAGGCGCCGCCGACTTCCTGCCCTACGCGATCATCGCCGCCGCGGCGGGCGACAGCCCGAGCGTGGTGCAGACCAAGCGCGGCGGCTTCCTGGTGGGCTACTTCTTCACCCCTCCGGACAGCGCCAGCAGCACCGACCAGCAGGTCGAGGACCTGAGCCGCCGCGTCAACGTGGCGCTGACCCCGTTCGGCAGCGGCTGGTCGAGCTGGACCGACGTGATCAGCTACCCCTCGAACAGCTATCCGCCACCGGAAGCCTCGGCGTTCCCCGACCCGATCTCCCGCATGGTGGACGAGGAGCGCCGCCAGGCCTTCAAGGCCGAGGGTGCGCATTTCGAGAACGAGCGGGTGTTCCTGCTCTGCTACGAGCCGCCGCCCCGGCAGGTCAGCCGCCTGGAGAAGCTGCTCTACACCAACGCCGGCACCGACGAGCCCGGCCTGATGGCCCACATCGAGGACGGCTTCCGGCGCAGCCTGGAGCGCTTCGAGGACAGCTGCGGGCGCCACATCGGCCTGCGCCGCATGCACTCCTTCACGGTGATCGACCCCTGGGACCGGCCGCACGTGCAGGACGAGCTGGTGAACTACCTGCATCATTGCGTGACCGGAAAGCGGCACGGCATCCAGATCCCGGATGCGGGGGCTTTCCTCGATGTGCTGATCGGCGGCCAGGACATCTGGCCGGGCGAGATGCCGATCATCGGCGATGACTACGTCACCTGCGTGGTGATCGACGGCTTCCCGGCGGAGAGCTTCCCCAACATCCTGCAGCGGCTGAACACGCTGGCGATGCCGTACCGCTTCACCCAGCGGGCGATCTACCAGGACACGCACCACGCCACGAAGACGATCAGGTTCTACCGCGACCGGTGGAGCCAGCGGATCAAGCCGATCGTCCAGACCGTGCTCCAGGTCAAGGGCGGCACCGAGAACGAGTTCGCCCGGTCGATGAAGACCGAGGCCGAAGCCGCGATGTCGCTCGCCGAGAGCGGCTCCGTGCGCTACTGCAACTACTCAGCCATCGTCGTGCTGCGGCACAAAGATGCGAACCGGCTGGGCGACATGGCGCGGCTGGTCGCGCAGCAGATCAACGAGGCGGGCTTCGCGTCGCGGATCGAGACCACCAACACCATGGAAGCCTGGCGCGGATCGCTCCCCGGCGAGATCCACGCCCACGTGCGGCGTCCGCTGATCCACAGCGCCAACCTCGCCGACCTGCTGCCGCTGTCCGGCGTCTGGACCGGCTCGCCGCATGCCACCCATCCGCGCTGGCCTGCCGGCCTGCCGGCGCTGATGCATGCCCGCACCACGGGGGCGATCCCGTTCCGGGCCAACCTGCACGTCGGCGACGTGGGCCATACGACGGTGTTCGGCCCGACCGGTGCGGGCAAGACGTCGCTGCTGAACACCATTTCCATGCAGGCGCTGCGCTACCCCGGCATGCGCATCACCGCGTTCGACTACAAGCGCGGCATGTATGCAACCGCGAAGGCATGTGGTGGCAACCACTACGAGTTCGGCGGCAGCGACGTGCCGCAGCTCTGCCCGCTGCGCCACCTGGAGAACGAGGGCGACCAGAGCTGGGCTGCAGAGTGGATCGCGATCTGCTTCGAGCTGCAGACTGGCCGCGTCCCGAGCCCTGGGCAGCGCACGGAGATCCACAACGCGATCCTGCGGTTCCGGCAGCCAGGCGCGCAGGCGCACCGCTCGATGACCCACTTCCTGATCGCCGTGCAGGACGAGGAGATCCGCAAGGCCCTCACCTACTACACCATCAAGGGCTCGGCCGGCTCGCTGCTCGACGGCGAGACCGAGACGCTGGCGGACGCCGGCAGCTTCACCGTCTACGAGACGCTGGACCTGATGGCGATGGGCGAAAAGACGTCGCTGCCCGTGCTGCTGGCGCTGTTCCGCCGCTTCGAGCGGTCGCTGGACGGCGAGCCGACGCTGTTGATCCTGGACGAGGCGTGGGTGGCGCTAGGCAATCCGGTCTGGCGCGAGAAGCTGCGCGCCTGGCTGCGGCTGCTGCGCTCGAAGAACTGCGCGTTGGTGATGGCCACCCAGAGCCTGTCAGACGCGGTGAACTCCAAGCTGCTCGACGTGCTGGTGGAGTCCTGCCCGACCAAGATCTACCTGGCCAACGACCAGGCCATGATCCGAGGCACGCCGGAGCATCCCGGACCGAACGATTTCTACCGGATCATGGGCCTGAACGATAACCAGATCGAGATCGTCCGCACCGCCGAGCCGAAGCGGGAATACTACTGGACCTCACCGAGGGGCTGCCGGCTGATCGACCTGGGTCTCGGGCCGCTGCAGCTCGCGATCGCCGGCACCACGGACGAAGCCGACGTGAAGAAGGTCAGGGCCCTGGTCTCCAAGCACGCCCGAGAGTGGATCTACCGCTGGCTGGAGCTGAAGGGGGTGGACTATGCGGCGTATCAGTAGGCTTGCCGCTGCTGCTGTCTGCCTCAGCAGCGTGTCGGCGGTAGGCACACCTCAACCGGCGCATGCGCAGCTGGCGGTGATCTGCCCGACCTGCTCCAGCCAAGTCACCCAGGGCTTGCAGCTGGTCAAGGAAGCGGCTTCCCTGGCACAGCAGATCCAGATGTATCAGAACATGCTGCTGCAATACTCGAACATGCTGCAGAACACCGCGACCTTACCGTCGATGGCGTGGAACAACGCGACCAGCGACATCATGCGTATCCAGTCGCTGATGAACTCGGTGCAGATGCTCGCTGGCAACGCGCAGAGCTTTACCTCGACGTTGAGCAACGTGCAGGGCTTCAGCAACCAGCTGCAGACGCTCCAGCAGATGGACGCGCAGTATGAGCAGTGGGGCACCGTCACGGCGAACGACATCACACAGATGCAGGCATCGATCGGTGTTCAGGAGACCGAACGAGACAATGATGCCGCAACCCTGGCAGTCCTGCAGGGGCATTCGCAGAGCGCACAGGGACAGATGCAGGCACTTCAGGCGGGGAACGAGATGGCAGCACTCGGTGTCAGCCAGACGCAGAAGCTCCAGGAAATGCTCGCCCAGGAAAGCCAGCTCGTCGTGGATCAAACTTCGACAACTGATCAGCGGCAAGCTGCGGCAGACTCCGCGTTGGAAGAGTTCCTGCAGAGTCCTATCCCGCCTCTTGCCGGAAATGGGCACGGTTACCAGTGACGAAGCTCACCGCGATAGCAATTGCTCTTCTGTCCGCGGCAGCGGGTAGTGCGGCTACGTATACGGTGACAACCCATATGGCCGTGACCTGCGCTCGGGCGCCTGACCGCGGTGCCTCCCTCCACGAGTTTCTGTCAGGCAAGCCGCCTCTGACGGGAAACGGGCATGGATATCAGTAGAAGACACCCGATCATGCAGAGTGCTCAGCGCGCATCATTATCACGGTGGTCTTTGTCCATCGGTACGATAGCTCTTTCCAGCATGTTCGTGGTCGGTAATGCGCGCGCCGCGGGGCTCGGTTACGATCTCGGTCCTGTCGAAGCGGTCACCGACATTTTCATCAGAAGCGGAGCAAGCTGGGAGCAGGCAATCGAGGATATAGCCGCAACGCTTTTTGCAGGGCTCGTTATCATCGAAGTCGTCTGGACCGTTGGATTCGCCCTGATAGCAGGCGCAGACCTGCTCGGATTGCTTTCTGTTCTTTTGAGGCAGCTCGTTGTCATCGGCTTTTTCTACTGGCTGCTTCTAGGTGGAGCGACCTACCCCCTGGCAATCATCAACTCCTTCGGTCAAGCAGCTGGACGTGCAAATGCTGCGGCAGGCGGCAACGTGATAACCCGTCCGGAAGATATCGTTTCGGCGGGCATCTCGCTGGCTGCAGCTGTATGGAATGGCTTCAGCTTCGCGCATCCTGGCCTGGACCTCCTTCTAGCTATCGCCGGAATGGTCATTCTCTGCGTCATGGTTGGCGCAGCGGCTACCCTGGTTGAGGTAATGGTGGAGGCGGCCTTGGTTGCCTACGCAGGCGTCCTGTTGCTCGGCTTCGGTGGAACGGCATTCACTCGTGAATATTCCATCGCCTACATGAGGTGGGCAGTTTCCATCGGCCTGAAGAAGATGTTCGTCCTGCTCATCCTTGGGCTGGGAATCGGCGTCATCCAGAACCTCGCAAATTATGTCGGCAATCAGAACAGCCTGATCCCGGTCGGAGAAATCGGAGTCCTGGTTGCGGTTCCACTTCTTTTCTGGAGGCTGGCCGACAAGCTTCCATACAAGGCGCAGGA
>CAXTNV010000167.1:4905-6026 GCA_964245755.1 uncultured Acetobacteraceae bacterium
CGACCACCGGCGCTCTCGGTGCTGCGTCAGCCGCCAGTGCAGCATTCAATCTTGCTCAGAAGCAACTTGGCAGCGGTGGTGGTGGCGGCGGTGACAGTAGTGGCGGCGGCGGCGGTACTGGTGGGACCGGCGGTGGCGGTTCGAATACGGGCGGCGGTGGAGGCTCGAGCCGTGGCGCGACTGCAAGGCAGGCAGCCCGCAACTTCGGCGGCGCGATGGCCAATGACATCGGCCTGCGGTTCACGGGCGATCATACCGCGCGCCTCCTCAACTCCGGATGGCGCATGGCCAAAAGCATGAACGACGAGGCAGACAACATCGACAAGGGCTAGCGACGATGAACAAGATCTCTCCTCCTCAGGCGCTGCCCACAGGAAATTTTCCGTCTCCGCTCGCAGGCAATGGGCGCAAGGAGTGGGACGACCGCATCGGCGACGCGGCTTCGCGTGTGCGCAAGGCCAACGCATTCTCGTTCATGTGCCTGACGCTGCTCGGTGTCTCGCTGGTGGGCAACGTCTGGCAGGGCACGCAATCGAAGATCGCGACCTACGTGGTCGTCAAGGACAAGGTGGGCCAGATCGTGGCGGTCGAACGCCCCGACAAGGAGTCCGCGCCGGACGACGCGGCGATCGGGCAGGATCTCTCGCGCTGGATCGAGGACGTTCGCACCGTCTACACCGACGTGGCAGCGCTCAAGCACGGCATCCTGGCAGCCTACTCGGTGGTGCGCGACAGCAGCCAGGCGGTGGAGGAACTGAACCACTACTACCGCTCGAACGAGCCGTTCGGACGTGCGCGGGAAGAAACCGTGTCCGTCGCCAACCTCACGGCACTGCCGGTCGACCAGACGGTGCTGACCAGCGTCTCCAACCATATGAAGACCTATCGCGTGCAGTGGCAGGAGACCGTCACGTCGCGCGACGGCAGGGTGCTCAGCAGCTCGCCGATGTGGGCGCTGGTCACGGTGGAGTGGCGGCCGCCGCGGAACGAGATCGAGGTTCATCGCAGCGGTGACGGCGTCTGGATCACCTCGTTCAGCGTGTCGCAGCAATGAGCGACGACACCAACAGGACGCCGGACGATCGTCCGCAGGACAGCGATCCAAACAGCCGGTCCAAGTC
>CAXTNV010000168.1:0-5977 GCA_964245755.1 uncultured Acetobacteraceae bacterium
CGCCTGGCCGCGGCGTCCGCCGCTGCTCCTGCGCACGCGCCGGCCCCCATCCCGGCGCCGGCGACCGCGCCGAGGACGCCGCCGCTGCAGTTCGCCCATAACCAGCCGCCGAGGGAACACACGCCGCCGCGCGCCGCCGCGCGCTTCCGGCTGATCGAGCCGGCGATGGCGGAGCCTGCACCGACACTGCGCGCGCCGCCCGACGATCCGCGCGACTGGGCGATACAGGTCGGTGCCTTCGGCAGCGTCGGACAGGCCAGCGAGGCGGTCGGCAGCGCCAAGTCGAGGGTGCGCGCGTTGCTGCCCGCCGCCCGCACCGAGATCGCCGGCATACGTGCCATCAGGGGCGGCGGGCGGATCTACCGCGCCCGCCTGACCGGGCTGTCTCGCCTCGATGCCGTGCAGGCCTGCCGCCGCCTCAGCCACGGACGCTCCGAGTGCATCGTCGTGTCTCCGGACTCGCGCTCATGAACTTGCGCGCCCGCGGCCGACGGCTGGCCACCGTGATCGGGCTCGCGACCGGCACCGCCGCCGTGCCGGGCATCGCCTCGGCCGCCTTGCCGGTGGGCGCGAAGGCGCCGGCCTTCGCTGCCGAGGCCGCCTTGAACGGCAGCCAGTTCCGGTTCTCGCTGGCCGATGCGCTGAAGCGCGGGCCGGTGGTGGTGTATTTCTATCCCGCCGCCTTCACCAAGGGCTGCACGATCGAGGCGCACGATTTTGCCGCCGCGATGCCCGACTTCAGGTCGGCCGGCGCCAGCGTCATCGGCGTGTCGGAGGACAAGATCGCGACCCTGGACCGCTTCTCGGTCAGCGAGTGCCAGGGCAAGTTCCCGGTCGCCGCCGACAGCGACGGCTCGATCGCCAGGCAGTACGACGCCCGCATCCCGCTGCTGCACGCCTATGCCAGCCGCACCTCCTACGTGATCGCGCCGGACGGCACGGTGCTGGAGAGCTACAACGCGATGAACCCGGACGGTCACGTCGAGAAGACGCTGGCCGCGGTGAAGGCATACCGCAGCAGGTGATTGCGGTGCCCGGCGGCCGGGCTGCGGCAGCGCGCTAGAGGGTCTCCAGGAACGCCTCGTAGTCGGAGCCGTCCATCAGCGCGTTGAACGCGTCCGGGTCCGAGGGCTCCATGCGGAAGAACCAGGCCTCGCCTTCCGCATCGCGGTTGACCAGGCTGGAATCGTCGGCCAGCAGCTCGTTGACCTCCAGCACCGTGCCGGCGAACGGGGCGTAGATGTCCGAGGCCGCCTTCACGCTCTCGACCACGGCGCAGCTCTCGCCCTCCGCGAGCTCGCGCTCCGGCTTCGGCAGCTCGACGAACACCACGTCGCCCAGGGCCTCCTGGGCGTGATCGGTGATGCCGACGGTGGCGGTGCCGTCGGCTTCGAGCCGCACCCATTCATGTTCCTTGGTGTAGCGGATGTCTGCCATGTCGGAAGTCCTTCGGGTTCCCAGGGCTGATGGGGATGGGGGGCTGGAACTGACGCCATGCTAGCGTGGCAAATGGTCGCGGTTGTAGGCAAGCTGCTGCGGCGTGAGCTGCAGGCCGAATTCGAGCCGGTAGCTGTCGCTGCTCATCCTGCGCGAGATCGGCAGCTCCAGCACCAGCGGGTCGCTGCGCAGCGCCAGCCGGTCGACGTTGGGCGGGAAGTGCGCCTCGATGCTGCGCTCGGTCTTGCTGACGATGTCGCCGCCGTGCAGCAGGGCCACGAAGTACGGCACGGTGACGTCGTGGCCGCTCGCAGCCGGCCCGCGCAGCACCGAGATCACGACGCTCGCCTGCGTGTGCAGGGCGTGGCCCTGCTCGGCGTTGCTGCAGCTGCCGTTGACGCCGATCAGCGAGGCCTGGGTGACCAGGGTGGAGAGATCGTGCGAGGGTCCGGCGTAGCTGGTGAGGTCCGCGCCCTCGGCCAGAATGCCGACCGGTACGCATTGCGGAGCGAAGGTGTTGGGATCTTCCGGCCCGCAGCCGAACAGCAGGGTCATCCCGGCGAGGAGCGGCAGCGCGCGGCCGGCGGCGGAGAGGGCGGAGACGGACAGGTTCATGCTCGACTTTCGGCCATTCCTGCCCGTGGGAGCTCCCGGGGGCAGCTTCCTTGGGGGCAGCGTCCCGCGGGCGGGACCGGAGGATACGCGGGCGCCCCGGTACACCCGACGGATGCCCCAGGGTCGCAATCTCGCTGCGGGGGCCATATACTGCGCGGCCGCACGTTTGGGAAACACCATGCCGGATCAGATCCTCGATTTGCCGATGCCCGCCGGGCGGGCGGACGGCGACCACGCTCCGTCGGGGGTCGCGGACAGGCGTCCGATGCGCGTGCTGCTGGCGGGGCCTCGCGGTTTCTGCGCCGGAGTCGACCGTGCGATCCGGGTGGTGGAGGAGGCGCTGCGGCGCTACGGCGCCCCGGTCTACGTGCGTCACGAGATCGTCCATAATCGCACCGTGGTGGAGCAGCTCGAGGCGCAGGGCGCGATCTTCGTCGAGGAGCTCGACGAGGTTCCGGCGGACGGCCAGGTGGTGTTCTCCGCGCACGGCGGGCCCAAGGCGGGCCCGGCCGAGGCGCAGCGGCGCAACCGGCTGTATCTCGACGCGACCTGCCCTCTGGTCAGCAAGGTGCCCCGCGAGGCCGAGCGGCACTTCGCGGACGGCGGTCCGGACAGCCGGCACATCCTGATGATCGGACACGCCGGACACCCGGAGGTGGTCGGCACCATGGGCCAGCTGCCGCTCGGTGCCGTCACCCTGGTGCAGGACGCCGGGGAGGCGCGAAGGGTGCAGCCGGCCGATCCCACGCGCCTCGCCTTCATCACCCAGACCACCCTGTCGGTCGACGACACCGCCGAGATCGTCTCGGTGCTGCGCGCGCGCTTCCCCTTGCTGGAAGGGCCGAAGCGCGAGGACATCTGCTACGCCACCACCAATCGCCAGGAAGCGGTGAAGGCGATCGCGCCCGGCTGCGACCTGGTGATCGTCATCGGCAGCCCGAACTCGTCGAACTCGCAGCGCCTGCGCGAGGTTGCCGAGCGGTCCGGCACGCCGCGCGCGCTGCTGGTGCCGACGCTGCGCGACCTGGACTGGTCGGTGCTGGAGAGCGTGCGCACGCTGGGCATCACCGCCGGCGCCTCAGCCCCGGAGGCGCTGGTGCAGGAAATGGTGAACGCGCTCTCGGTCCGCTTCGCGCTCGAGATCGAGGAGCGGACGGTCAAGCAGGAAGACGTGATCTTCAAGCTGCCGGCGCCTCTGGGCTGACGTCGGACGGGGCATGGCGGTCTACACCGACGTCACCGACGAGGCGCTGTCCGGCTTTCTCCGCGAGTACGAGATCGGCGAGCTGATCGCCTTCCGCGGCATCGCCGAGGGCGTCGAGAACAGCAACTTCTCGCTGCGCACCGGAGCCGGCGACTTCATCCTCACGCTGTACGAGAAGCGGGTCGAGCGGCGGGAGCTGCCCTGGTTCCTGGGGCTGATGCGCCATCTCGCGTCGCGCGGCATCTCCTGTCCGCTGCCGCTCGCGGGTCGCGACGGCGAAGCGCTGCGCGAGCTGGCCGGACGGCCGGCCGCGATCACCGGCTTCCTGCCCGGGGTTTGGCCGCGCCGGGTGCGCGCGGAGCACTGCCTGCAGCTCGGCGAGACCCTGGGGCGGCTGCACCTGGCCGGGCTGGACTACCCGCCGGTGCGCCTGAACGCGCTCGGGCCGCACGCCTGGCCGGCGCTGCTGCAGCGCAGCCGGGCCGGCGGCGATGCGGTGCAGGCCGGGCTGATCGCCGAGCTGGACGCGGCGCTGGCCCGCATCCTGCCAGCCTGGCCGGGCGAGGGCCGCAGCCCCGGGCTGCCGCGCGGGCAGATCCACGCCGACCTGTTCCCGGACAACGTGTTCTTCCTCGGCCGACGGCTCTCGGGCGTGATCGATTTCTACTTCGCCTGCACAGACCTGCTCGCCTACGACCTGGCGGTGTGCCTCAACGCCTGGTGCTTCGAGGCGGGAGCGAACGACACGTCGGCGCGCGTCGATACCGCCCGCGCGGCGCTGCTGGTTCGCGGCTACGAGAGCGTGCGGCAGCTCGAGCCGGCCGAGCGGGCGGCGCTGCCAGTGCTGGCCCAGGGGGCGGCGATCCGCTTCCTGCTGACCCGGCTGTACGACTGGCTCAATCCGCCGCCGGGCGCGCTGGTGACGCCGAAGCACCCGCTCGACTACCTGCGCCGCCTGCGCTTCCACCTCGCGGCGGAGGGCGCGGCCGCCTATGGGGTCTGAAGCCGAGATCCGCAGGGTCGAGGTCTGGACCGACGGCGGCTGCAAGCCCAATCCCGGGCCGGGCGGCTGGGCCGCGCTGCTGCGCTTCGGCGACGCGGAGCGCGAGCTCAGCGGCGGCGTGAGCCAGACCACCAACAACCGCATGGAGCTGACCGCGGCCGCCGAGGCGCTGGAAGCGCTGTCGCGGCCGTGCAGCGTGCTGCTGCACACGGACAGCGAGTACGTCCGCAACGGCGTCACCCGCTGGTCCACCGGCTGGGTGCGGCGCAACTGGCGCAACGCATCGGGCGACCCGGTCGCCAACATGGATCTGTGGCGTCGCGTGCTCGACGCGGCGAAGCGGCACCAGGTGTCGTGGCAGTGGGTGCGGGGTCATTCCGGAGACGAAAATAATGACCGGGTGGACCGGCTCGCGACATCGGCGCGGCTGATGCTCGAGAAAAGCTGATAAGGTCGAGCCAATAGTTATGATGGCAAAACGACCGATCGGGGTCGTCTCGGACGCGGGATCTTCCATGGTTGGTCGTCGCCAGTTGAGCAGTCACGGCATCGCGCGGGCCAACCGGATCGCCCTGCTGGCGTGGGCGGCGGTGCTGCTGCTGGTCTGCGGCCTGACCTGGGACCGGCTGGCGGCGGTGCAGAACGAGGATGGCTGGGTCCGCCACACCTACGTGGTGCTGGCCTCGATCAAGGACCTCGAGATCAGCCTGCGCGACGCGGAGTCCGGGCAGCGCGGCTACGTCATGACCGGCGATGGGCGCTATCTGCAGCCGTACACGCAGGCGGTCGGGCGGATCGGTGCCGAGCAGGAGGATCTGCGCCAGCTGACGCTCGACAATCCCGTGCAGGAGTCCCGCCTGCGCGCCCTGGCGGCGCCGCTGCAGCAGCGGCTCGACTTCATGGCCACGGTGCGGCGGGTGCGTGATGCGTCGGGGTTCGATGCCGCACTGGCGCTGATCAGGACCGGCCTCGGGCGCACCGAGATGCTGCAGGCGCAGGCCATCCTGAAGGATATGACCGCGGAGGAGCAGGGCCTGCTCGATCGCCGTCTCGCCGCGGCCGCGCGGCACGGCCGCTGGCTGAGCGGCTTCGCGGTGGCCGGGGCCACCCTGGCCCTGCTCGCCCTGGCCTGGTCCGCCCGCAGCCTGAACTCGGCCTGGATCAGGTCGCGACATGACGAGGAGGAGCAGCGCACGCTGGCGCTGCGCCTGCGCTCCTCGCTGGACAGCCTGAGCCAGGGGGTCGCGGTATTCGACGCGGGCGGCCTGTTGACGAACTGGAACCAGTGCTTCCAGGTCCTGCTCAGGCTTCCCGAGCGGCTGATGACACCCGGCACCGCCTACAGTTCGCTGGTCGCGCGCTGCGCCGAGGACGGCGCCGACCAGATCGCACTGGAAAGCGAGGCGCAGATCCGGGCCGGCGGGCGCCGGTCCAGGGGCGAGGTGGTGACCTACGAGCGCACCCGTTCGGACGGTCATCATCTGGAGCTCCGCCGCACGCCGATGCCGGGCGATGGCTTCGTGCTGACCGTCTCGGACATGACCAAGCGGATGCAGGCCGAGGCGGTGCTGCGGGAAGCCCAGAAGATGCAGGCGATCGGCCAGCTCACCGGCGGCATCGCGCACGACTTCAACAACCTGCTGACCGTGATCCTGGGCAACCTGGAGACCGTGCAGCGCAAGCTCCCCGACGACCACGCGCTGCAGGCCCGGATCGGA